>JAVVFF010000177.1:0-2952 GCA_032250995.1 Methylophaga sp.
CGGCAAGGTTTACTATTGCTACCGGCACCCTGTTACCAAAAAAGGCACTGGCTTTGGTAGTGATCGCTCCCAGGCTATTGCAGCGGCAAAGCAGTTAAACCAGATGCTATTGCAGCAGACGGATTTAATTACCCGCGTAATCGTTGAGGGCGAAAGCTTCGGCGACTACCTGCAATACTGGCGCGATGTGGTCATGCCGAAAAAGCGCGTCAACGGCAGTCCTTTATCATCAAATACCGTGCGCGAATACAAGCGCATCATCAACACGCTGATTACTGAATTAGGCCATCACAGCGAAACCAGCATCACGCAGCGCGATATTGCAGAATATTTAGAAACCCGATCATCAGCCGAGGTTTACAACAAACACCGCACACTGCTGGTGATGATATTCAAGCAGATGGTATCGGACGGCAAGGTGCCGGTTAATATCGCTGCCAACATCATCAAGCGCGATGCTGAGAAGGTAAAACGCCAGGCATTATCAATTGAGCAATACAAGGTGATTTACAGCTATGCAACGCCAGCCATACGCAATGCTATGGAATTGTCACTAAACGCGCTACAACGTCGCGGCGAGATCCAGCGCTGGCGCTTTGACAGCAAGCATGGCGATTACTACCAAGTGATTATTGAGAAAACCAAGAAGCACGGCAAAGACTCAATGCTTGAAATACCGGCAACACTGCCTGTCGCTTTTTCTGCTGCGGGTGCAAAAACGCTGGATGAAGTCATTCGTAATTGCCGTGACGAACTGGCCTGCCCTTTCGTCATTCACGAGCAACCAAAGCGCAGACGCGAGTCAAAAGAAAAGCAGCACTCAATGCAGTTATCTTTAAAGCAGATCAGTGATGGTTTTGCCGAAGCCAGGGAAGCAGCCGGCATTATCACAGAATACCCGCCGACCTTTCACGAATTGTTGGCATTGGGTGAGGCGCTGAGAATGAAACAAGGCTGGACGTTACAGCAAATACAAAAACTGCGCGGACACAGAAAAGAGAAAACAACGCAGGATTATTTAGATAGACAAATTACTTGGGTAAGGATTGAGGTGCCAAACGGCGCTTAAATGGGTGTAGTTTTACTAAAGTATTACTAAAGTTTTACTAAACTTTTTGACGTTAAAAATCAGCCTTTGTAACTAGCTGATATTTATATGGTTTTGGTAGGCACGAGTGGATTCGAACCACCGACCCCCACCATGTCAAGGTGGTAGCGTAATTGGCGTAAACCTACTAGTGGCGGCATTTTACACCTTTTTTGAGGTATGTCAAAACCGTCAAATTCGTCATAACAAAAACAATGAGTTAGCTTAGGGTTTTACTAATGGATAATGTAACAAATTTTACCCAAAAGATGCGGCCAAGGATTTCCGTAATGTACTTGAACGGGCGTCAGGGAAAATAGTCACAGGGATTATTGTTGGATATGATCGGGATGGCCTGCTGGACGTGATGGCCGACTTGAATCTGTCTCATGCAGAAATATTGTTTATGCTTGAAACTTTTAAGCACAAGCTTATTGCTGGTGATTATGGTTCACCAGAAGGTGGCGGCGATGAGTGATGATATGTGGCACGTTGTGCCAATTGATGACCTGCGTGAACACGAATCAAATCAAGACTGCTGGTGCAGTCCAAGTCTTGACGATGGCGTCTTTGTTCACAACAGCTTGGACCAGCGAGAGAAGTATGAAGCGGGTGAGATAAAACTCCATTAAATTTGCCGCAGACTGTCTAACCCCATCTTGCAGCGCCGCCACTCCGTGTGTCGATGTGCGTGAAACTATCATACCGACCAAGGCCGAACCGCCCATCGTACTGTTCTGACAAGTAGAAATGCACGACGCGGGGCGGTGTATCTTCAACAACAATATCGGCGGCGCGGCATTTCGTGTGCTGGCTGTCTGGTGCGCCGCCGATCTGCCTGTTGTACTCGACGCACCGGCACCCTGAGTTGATGGTGACAGCCCTGTTGAAATGATCTCGCACATCTTGCAGCACTGTGACCAATTCAATATCAGCAGTGTCGAAACCACACCCGCACTTGCAGGCAAACTCGTGCCGGGAAAAGTTCTTGCTTAAATCACCCATGGTTATTCCTCGTATGTGCTGCGAACCCACTCTTGCAGGCTGGTCAGTTGGTTTCTGAGTTGCTGGCAGGTGCCGTAGTTTTCGGTGACGACTCCCAGCGCTTCAATGTCTGTAATTTTGGTGGCTGACTCATCAGGCTTGGTGGTGGTGGTTGAATCTCCGGGCAGATCGACAGATCCGCCAGCGGCGGCGTCGTGGATGCGCACCCAGCGATCAGGCAGCCGGCAGTTGCCAGCATCAGGATCTTGAACATAGCGGATCACCTCTTTTGTAATGGTTCGTGTGACAATCTTCTGCTGCTTCTTTCGGAGTTCGTCTGCCTCAAGAACGACTTGCTGCCTTTGCCTTGTCAGCAAATCGATTTCATTTTTACGGTTGAGTAGTTGCAGGTATTTCGCGTACGCATTGTTTTCCATTTCCGCGATCTGCTGTCCGTATCGCCAGTCCTGAACCTGCCAGGCAGCAGCGAAGGAGACGGATATAGCGGAGATAGCACCAAGGATCAGCCATTTATTCAGGCCAATAAGGCCGAGTATTTTTTTAATCATTGCGTGGTCCTGAGTTGGTATAGAGTCCGAATATGGCCGCACTAGCCCCAACCATCACCGACACGAAAGACGCTTGCTGTGAGTTCGGATCTGGCAACGCCATAAACCACTGCGCTACGTCCCACATCAGCCAGCCGTAACCGGCTACCATCAGGCGTGGAACGATGCGGTATTTATTGAGAGTGTCGTGAACAGGCATAAAACCTCGGTCAATAAAAAACCCGCCGGGGCGGGTTAAAGTTTTTGAGCGCAATGCGCGCTAATTAGTGATTTAGTGTGGCTTTTTGGTTATAGTCAAGCTATGAAAAAGCT
>JAVVFF010000178.1:0-2947 GCA_032250995.1 Methylophaga sp.
TAACGTGCTGGGATCTTCTGGATCAGTGGTACCGTTATTCCGGCAACAAGTCATTGATGGTGGCCCGGTGACCGTTACCCATCCAGATATTATTCGTTATTTTATGACCATTCCTGAAGCGGCCGAACTGGTCATTCAGGCCGGCGCTATGGGCATGGGCGGTGATGTATTTGTGTTGGATATGGGTGAACCAGTCAAAATTGTTGATCTGGCAAAACGGCTGATTCATTTAAGCGGTTTAACAGTCAGTGATGACGACAATCCTGATGGCGATATCGCGATAGAATTTACCGGTCTGCGCCACGGCGAAAAGCTCTATGAGGAGTTGTTGATTGGCGATAACGTATCGTTGACCAAACATCAGAAAATCATGCGCGCCGAAGAACATATTATTCCGTGGGTAACTTTAAAGCCGATTCTGGATCAACTTCAGGATGCGATTAAACAGGCTGATCATCAGCGTATTCGCAGTTTATTGTTAAAACACATTGATGGTTTTGCACCGCAGTGCGATATCGAAGACTGGCTTAAAGTCTGACAGCGTTTACCGCACAAACCGCAAGGGGTGGCTAATGTATAATCCAGTTTTGTTTATAAGGGGCTGACAACGCTGTGTGTGGCATTGTAGGCGGCATCGCCGAAAGAAACGTAACACCGATTTTGATGGAAGGTTTGCGCCGCTTGGAATATCGCGGCTATGACTCATCAGGCATTGCGCTGATTGGCGCTGATAAGCAAATTGAGCGTGTGCGTTCAATGGGCAAAATCAAGCAGCTGGAAAATAAAATTGCATCGCTAGACAACGCTTTCAGTGGTCAGGTCGGTATCGCGCATACCCGCTGGGCAACCCATGGCGTGCCAGCAGAACACAATGCGCATCCGCATATTTGTAATCAGCGCGTCGCCGTTGTTCACAATGGCATTATCGAAAACTACCAATCATTAAAGAATCAGCAGCTAGAGCAAGGTTATCGCTTTACTTCGGAAACGGATACGGAAGTGGTGGCCCATGCGATTTATCAACAAATGTTTGGTGCACCCGAATCTAAAACGGCCCAGCAGGATTTGTTGCAATCAGTCATTCAAGCCATTCAGAGTTTTCAGGGTGCTTATGCGCTGGGTGTGGTCGCCACCGATGATCCGGAAACGCTGGTGGCAGCCCGTAAAGGCAGTCCGCTGGTAATTGGCATTGGTATCGGCGAACATTTTATTGCATCAGATGTGTCAGCGCTGTTACCGGTCACCCAGAGTTTTATTTTCTTAGAAGATGGCGACGTGGCGCTGATTAAGCGTGATTCAGTAACAATTTATAACGCCGCCACTGGTGAAAAGGTTGATCGGCCAGTCAAAGAATCCAGCCTTAATATCACCTCGGTAGAACTGGGCGAACATCGCCATTACATGCACAAAGAAATCTTCGAGCAGCCACAAGCCGTCATCGATACGCTGGAAGGACGTATCACCCAGGATCAAGTATTGGTTTCCAGTTTTGGGCCAATGGCGGAATCCGTGTTTGCCAGCATTAACCGCATCCATATTATCGCCTGTGGCACCAGCTATCATGCTGGTATGGTAGCCAAATACTGGGCAGAAGATATTATCGGCATGCCTTGTCAGGTGGAAGTGGCCAGCGAATTTCGTTATCGCAATCCAGTGATTGAAAACAACACGTTATTTGTGACACTGAGTCAATCTGGCGAAACCGCCGACACACTAGCCGCTTTGCAGCAAATTAAAGAGTTACGGCAATCTCAGACAACGGGCAATTTGCAGCGGCGTGCGACAGATGTCTCCACTGCGGTCGACATGACATCTTCGGGTAATTATCAAGACACCAGTCATCCTCGCGACGGCGGGGACGGGGATCCAAAATCCCAGTCTGAACTGGATTCCCGCATGCGCGGGAATGATGGGGAGGGACACGTTAACGACCAAAACACTGACATTTCGAGCGCAGCGAAGCAATCTGGTCCGACATCAGACACTAGTCATCCCCGCGACGGCGGGGATCCAGCTCCGAATCTGGCAGTGGATTCCCGCATGCGCGGGAATGACAAAGTTATGCGCAGTAATGGCAATGTTCTTCATGGGAATGACAATGTTGCTGTCATTTCGAGCGAAGCCGAGAAATCTCACGCTAATCAAAATGAAGCCGTCATTGCGAGCGCAGCGAAGCAATCTACTGCCGTCAATATTCCGACTCTTACCATCTGCAACGTCGCCGAAAGCAGCCTGACCCGCGAAGCCGATTTAGTGTTTTTAACAAATGCCGGCCCGGAAATCGGTGTCGCCTCGACCAAGGCCTTTACCACGCAATTAGTCGCCTTGGCTCTGCTGATTACCAGTATTGGTAAAGTGCAAAATCGCATGGATGCAGAGCGTGAAACACTGATCACCAAAGGCTTGCAAAAACTGCCCAACCTAATCCAGCAGGCATTTCTCCACGAGCCAGAAATTCAGCAAATCGCAGAGAGTTTTGCCGATAAACAGCATGCGCTGTTTTTAGGCCGTGGCACCATGTACCCAATCGCCATGGAAGGGGCTTTAAAGCTCAAAGAAATCAGCTACATCCACGCCGAAGCCTATCCGGCCGGTGAACTCAAACACGGCCCGCTGGCGCTGATTGATGAAAATATGCCAGTGATTGCCATTGCACCGCTCGATGATTTGCTGGAAAAGCTCAAATCCAATTTGCAGGAAGTCAAAGCCCGTGGCGGCCAGATGATTGTTTTTGAGGACGAGCGATCAGATTTGAGCACAGAACCTGGTTTTAAGGTAGTTAAAGCGACCACCAATGTTGGCCGTATCACCGCGCCAATTACCTACAATATTTTGCTGCAATTGCTCAGTTACCATGTTGCCCTTATAAAGGGTACCGATGTAGATCAGCCTCGAAATCTCGCTAAGTCAGTCACTGTTGAATGAGTTGTTGCCATATAACAATCAT
>JAVVFF010000033.1:0-17005 GCA_032250995.1 Methylophaga sp.
CCGAGTTGCTGTCCGGTCAGCAGTTTGCCTACAGAGTCATTACCGACCGAGTTGACGTCGCTGTAGAAAATACGCTCCACATCGGCGACGACGGTCAGTTTTGGTGTGGCCTTGATGGCAATGCCGACGCCATAGTGTGCCGGAATATCAAAATCACCGTCATCTGCAAACAGCCCTTTGTAATCATCGAACTCGCTCATATAAGTCTTGCTTTGGTAAGCCGCACCGACACTGACGCTGTCACTGATCTGACCAATCCAGCCCAGATGTATGCCCGCACCAATAGATGAGTCATGACCGTTGTTGGTGACCTTGCCCGGGTGTTTGGTAAACGCTGGATTGTCGAAATTTTGCAGACCCTTGGCCTCGAAACGCTGATAGGCGAAGTTAACCGCAAGCCCCAGACTGTGTTTGGGTGTGATTTGCCAGGCAATGGTCGGTGCAACAAATAGTTGTGCCAGATCGACACCAGGACGTGAGTTGCCAAGCAGCGGGATTGGTCGATCATAGTCGGTGTTCATACCGCCATGACCATACACACTGACGCCAAGGCTGAAATCTGAAGTGATTTTGCGGTTATAGCCAAACTCTGGGATCAGGAAGTTCTCGGTCTTATCTGCATCAAACTTGCCGTTAACTGGTGGTAGTGGGCTGCCCGAGATCGTCGCTTCGCGTTGTGGGCGAAACCAGCTCAAGCCTAGATCAATGCGATCTCCTATCAAGGCCATTCCGGCCGGGTTGCTGGCTGCAGCGATTGTGTCTTGCGGCAAGGCAAGTCCCGCTCCACCCATGCCCTGTGCACGAATGCCATAACCATGCGGCAGATAGCCGTTGGTGGCAAATGTTGGCATTGTCAGCGTAGCAATCAGCAGCCCAGCAGATATCGACACAGAATGTGCATTTGTCCTCAAGTGCATTTCCTTGTTGTTTATGTTGAATCAGGTAATTGGCTGAAACATTTACCGGACAGATAATAATGTTTGAAGTGGCGAATGCTAAATAACAATTTCTTGTATGCTTATTCACTAGGCGGAATAGGTTCTCATTCGGGTGGCGGATAACAATTTCTTAGCAGAAATTTTCATAAGCTTTGCATTTTTTATTGGTTCTTTTGAATAAGCTGCCTGTTTACACTCTGCACCGTACATGAATGTAATGACAGTGGAGAGTTAGGTGAAAATTAATAAATCAATCTTTAGAAAACTAGCTATTGCAACAAGCTTAGGCTTAGCTGTAACTAGCAATGTCTGGGCCTCAGATAGCTTACTGAACGTTTCTTATGATGTCTCCAGAGAGCTTTACAAGAGCATCAACCCAGCTTTTGAAACCTTTATTCAGTCAGAGCAAAACAGAGCGGTCACGGTTAATCAATCGCATGGCGGTTCAAGCAAGCAGGCCATGGCGGTTGCTGCTGGCTTAGAAGCTGATGTCATCACCATGAATCAGTCACCCGACATTCAAATGCTGGCAGATAAAGGTTTAGTGGCGGCGGATTGGCAAGCACAGTTTCCGCATAACGCCACACCGTACTCAACGACGACAGTATTTTTAGTGCGTAAAGACAATCCGGAGAACATTCAGGACTGGTCAGATCTGACGCGTGACGGGCTAAAAGTCATCGTGCCGAATCCGAAAACATCGGGTAATGGTCGTTATACCTATCTGGCAGCATGGGGCTATGCACTTGAAACGACCGGTACTGGGCAAGGCGCTGAAGATTTCGTGACGAAATTGTTTGCCAATGTCCCCGTTCTGGATGGTGGCGGTCGTGGTGCCACCACCACATTTACCCAGCGTGATGTGGGTGATGTGTTGGTGACTTTCGAGAACGAGGCCATTCTGATCGCCGGTGAGTTGGGCGAAGATAAATTTGATGTGGTTTATCCATCTATCTCAATTGATGCCTCAGCACCGGTTGCCATCGTTCAGTCCGTTGCAGAAAAACGTGGCACAACCGCATTGGCCAGAGATTACCTTAACTTTCTCTACAGCAAAGCGGGTCAGGAAATCATTGCAAAACAGAACTTCCGGCCGCGTGACCCTGAGATATTAGCCAAATATCAGGATCAGTATCCTGAGATCAAAACCTTCACAGTTGAAGACAAGCTCGGTGGCTGGGACAAAGTTAAAGCGCAGCATTTTGCTGATGGTGCCTTATTTGATCAAATCATGGTGAACCGCTGATGTCTGCTGTGAAATCGTTTTCAGTATTACCGGGGTTTGGCCTGTCAATGGGCTTCACCCTGGTCTATCTGTCGCTTATTGTTTTGATTCCACTGAGTGCGGTGTTTATTGTGACCAGTCAGCTGACATGGGTGGAGTTCTGGAATACGGTCACGACGCCGAGGGTGGTCGCCTCTTATAAATTATCTTTTGGTGCCTCTTTGGCGGCAGCAGCGATCAATGCGGTATTCGGGCTGATGCTGGCCTGGGTGCTGGTGCGGTATTCGTTTCCCGGCAAAAAGATAGTCGATGCTCTGATTGATTTACCTTTTGCCTTACCGACGGCGGTTGCCGGTATTGCGTTAACGGCCTTGTATGCACCGAATGGCTGGTTAGGCCAGTTTATCCAAGGCTATCTGGGCATAAAAGTCGCCTTTGCGCCAATGGGTGTTTTGGTGGCATTAGTGTTTATCGGTTTGCCATTTGTGGTTCGGACGGTACAACCGGTGTTGCAGGATCTGGAAACAGAACTGGAAGAGGCGGCATCCAGTTTGGGCGCCAATCGCTGGCAGATTTTTCGTTATGTGCTGATGCCGATCTTGCTGCCTGCGTTAATGACCGGGTTTGCGTTGGCGTTTGCCCGTGCAGTCGGTGAATATGGCTCGGTTATTTTCATTGCCGGTAATATTCCGATGGTGTCGGAAATCACGCCACTGATGATTATTACCAAACTGGAGCAATACGACTTTGTCGGTGCCACGGCGATTGCAGCGGTGATGCTGGTGGTGTCATTTGTCATGTTGTTGGTCATTAATGGCCTGCAATCTTGGGCTGGCAAACGAACAGGAAGGGATAAATGAGTCATTCTGTAGCAGTGGATAACCTTTCCACCCAATCTGCCTGGGTTTCCCAGACAAAATTTGAAAAAAATGTAGCGACGCGCGAATCGAAGTGGATCAAGCTCAGCATTATTAGCATTGCGCTGATTTTTTTCGGTTTGTTTTTAGTATTGCCGCTGGTCGCGGTATTTACTGAAGCTTTACGCAAAGGTGCTGGGGTTTACTGGCTGGCATTGACTGATGCGGATGCCTTATCGGCAGTCAGGCTGACCTTGATAACGGCGTTAATTGCAGTGCCATTAAATATGGTGTTTGGCGTGGCGGCCGCCTGGGCGATTGCCAAGTTTGAATTTCGAGGCAAGCAATTGTTGATTACCTTTATCGATCTGCCGTTTTCCGTTTCACCAGTCATCGTCGGTTTGGTGTATGTGCTGGTATTTGGTGTGAATGGCTGGTTTGGAGAATGGCTGGTGGCCAATGACATCAAAATTATTTTTGCTGTCCCGGGCATTATTCTCGCCACCATTTTTGTGACTTTTCCGTTTGTGGCTCGCGAGTTAATTCCATTGATGCAAGCGCAAGGCAAGGAAGAAGAGGAAGCGGCTGTGGTGTTGGGCGCAGGTGGCTGGCAAACATTCTGGTATGTGACTTTGCCAAATATCAAATGGGGTTTGTTATATGGCGTGATTCTGTGTAATGCCCGGGCAATGGGCGAATTTGGGGCGGTATCGGTTGTATCCGGTCATATCCGTGGCCAGACCAATACCATGCCGCTGCATGTGGAAATTCTCTATAACGAATATAACTTTGCAGCAGCTTTTGCCGTGGCCTCCCTGTTAGCTCTGCTGGCGCTGGTCACATTAGTGCTAAAAACCTGGGTAGAGCATCGCGCTGGCACCAATGCCGCTGCACATTAATTAAAAGAGAACACGAATATGAGTATTGAAGTAAAAAATTTGCATAAACAATTTGGCAGTTTTACGGCACTGGAAGACATTACCCTTAACTTCCCCTCTGGTGAGCTGGTGGCACTGTTGGGGCCATCAGGCTGTGGTAAAACCACCTTATTAAGAATCATTGCCGGATTGGAACAAGCCGATGCTGGCGCAGTGATTTTGGACGGGGAAAATGCTTCCGATACCCATGTTCGTGAGCGGCAGGTGGGTTTTGTGTTTCAGCATTACGCGTTGTTCAAGCATATGACGGTGTTTGATAATGTGGCGTTTGGTTTGCAGATGAAACCGCGTAAATCCAGACCCAGTGAAAAAGTTATTGCCGAAAAAGTTTATCGTTTGCTGGAATTGGTGCAATTGGATTGGTTGGCGGATCGTTTTCCATCGCAATTATCGGGTGGTCAGCGGCAACGGATCGCGTTGGCACGGGCGCTTGCAGTAGAGCCACGGGTTTTATTACTTGATGAGCCGTTTGGCGCCTTGGACGCCAAAGTGCGTAAAGAGCTACGTCGCTGGCTGCGAAAGCTGCATGATGAGCTGCATATCACCTCTATTTTTGTCACGCATGATCAAGAAGAGGCCTTGGAAGTCGCCGACAGGGTGGTACTGATGGATCATGGTAAAGTTGAACAGGTCGGTACCCCCGATGAGGTATACAACCATCCGGAAACGCCTTTTGTGTACGGATTTCTGGGGTCGGTCAATCTGTTTCATGGGCGTGTGGATGATGGTCATCTGCATGTTGGTGATGATGTACTGCATGATCAGGGCGAAGATTATGTGCCCGGTTCGGAGGTGTATGCCTTCGCCCGGCCGCATGAGTTGGAAATTGTCACTGATACGCAGCAGGTTAATGGTTTATCGGCAAAAGTGAGTCGCGTGCTGTCTTTTGGCCTAAACTCCAGAGTGGAGCTGGATGGCATTAACAGCGCAGCCGGACAGCACTTTGAGGTTGAATTGAGTCCGCAACGTGTTCGGGAGCTGGCTTTAACCAATGGCCAGATCGTGAAGTTAGTGCCTTCGAAATTAAAGCTCTTTCACAGAGAGACGATTAATAAGGATAACCACGCTTGAACTTCCAACAATTAAGAATTATCCGTGAGACGGTCAGGCGTAACTTCAACCTGACAGAGGTGGCCAACCATTTATTTACGTCACAGTCAGGTGTGTCCAAACATATTAAAGATTTGGAAGACGAGCTTGGCGTTGAGCTATACATCAGAAAAGGTAAACGACTGACCGGCCTGACAGAGCCGGGCAAGGAAATGTTACACATTGTTGAGCGGATGCTGCTGGATGCGAATAATTTAAAAAATCTTGCCGATCAATACAGTCAGCAAGACACTGGTAAATTAACCATCGTCACCACGCATACTCAGGCACGCTATGTTCTGCCAAAGGTGATTACCCAGTTTAAGCAGCGTTATCCCAAAGTGCATCTGAAACTGCATCAGGGCAGTCCGGATGAAATATCACAAATGCTAATCAACGGTGATGCGGATATTGGGGTTGCAACCGAAGCTATTGGCGACATTGCTGACTTGGCCAGTTTCCCATACTATCGCTGGCAACATGCTGTTATTGTGCCAGCTGATCATGCACTGACACAGTTAAAAAAAATACAACTCCAAGATATTGCCGCTTATCCGATTGTGACCTATCACGAGGGTTTTACAGGGCGGGCGACTATCGACAAAGCTTTTGCCGATGCGGGCATTGAGCCTGATATTGCCATGTCTGCACTGGATGCCGATGTCATTAAATCTTATGTTGAGCTTGATGTAGGTATCGGTATTATCGCGGCCATGGCTTTTGATGCTAAACGAGATACGGGGCTTAATATGATCAATACCAATCACTTGTTTGCAGAAAATCAGACGAAATTGGCTGTCAGGAAAGGACATTATCTCAGAACCTTTGGTTATGATTTTATTTCGTTTTGCTCTCCAGAACTTGATAAGGCGGAAATTGAGAAACGGTTGACCCTGTAATAAATATTAGGGCACATCTGGCTGTTAAGTTGATCAGCTATGAGCTCGAACAGGCACTTCGTTACCGCGAGCAGAAAGACGTTTTTCTTTAATATGCGGAACTTTTGCTGGGATTAGCTGTGAAAAGTCGTGTGCAGTGATGCAAATTAGCAATGGGCGTCACAATAAATAACAAATAAAAACAATAAATTAAACTCCTAACTCCAAGCCCACGATCCCAAGGTCTCAGGTTCAAGTCCTGGTGGCCCCCATCAATAAAACCAAGCCCTTAGCCGGTTCCGGCTAATTGCTTTTTTATACCTGTGGGATTTTTGCGGGGATTACCCCGGAAATATTTACGGTTTCTAAGCCAGTCAATAAAATTACTGTAGTAAGGTTCAGGTTAATTTTCTCTTAAGTATTGAAAGCTAAGATGCTTTTCCATAAGCCTTGGAGGGGCGATATGGAAGCGATTCTTTTTCAAAGTAAAAAATCATCTGAGCAGCCTTTGTGGCAACAGCGATTATTATTAGCGCAATCGCCGCTGCAATTAATTACTGAACAATCCCCCCTGCGAAAACAGGCTGAATGCTTTATCGCCAATCGATTCTTTGAGCGCTACGGTGCACGCCTTGAGCATTACATGCCATTACTGTTAACGAGTATTCAGGCTGAACGAATAGAGGCAGGACTGGGCTTTCAACTGGCGGCATCTCAAGCTTTATTTCTGGAGCAGTATTTAGATAAGCCTATTGAAAGCCTGTTACCGCGACACTGCGGTCAGATCTCACGCGAAGCGATTGTTGAGATCGGTAATCTGGCAGCTAGTTTTCAAGCCCGCAGCCCGCTATTGTTTATCGTGATTACGGCTATTCTGGATGCGGCAGGATTTCGATATGTGGTGTTTACTGCTACCAGGGAAGTGCGCAGACTGCTGAAAAAATTACAGCTGACAACTGACGTGATTGGGCTGGCTGATCCAGCACTTCTGCCTGATAAAGGGCAATCATGGGGAAGTTATTATCAGCACCAGCCCATTATCCTGGGTGGCAGCTTGCCTGATGCTGTGCAGCATTTACGCCAGCACAACGTGATTAGGGCAGCGCTGGAACATCACGCTGATTTTATTGCTACAACTGCTGACAAGCTGCGTCTGTCATGAGTCCTATCATTTACGCGATTGAAAAAATTGCGAACCGTCACCCCGATAAAACAGCGGTGATAGGAGAAGAGTATTCGCTGACATATCGTCAGCTGTTGATTGAGGTGACGAAACTCGGAGTTTATCTTGAAGTTTATCGTGGAAAAATCATTGCACTGCTTGCCGATAATTGCCCGGAATGGGTGATTATAGATTTAGCGGCGCAGCGGGCCGGGGCGATACTGCTGCCATTACCTGTTTATTTCACAAAGCAGCAAATTGATCATGCACTGCAATCTGCTAATGCAGAGGTATTGATTTATCAAACCGATGCACTGCCAGACGATTTCATTATACCAACAGTCTCTGAGACGCGAAGTTTTTTAAACGAATCGCTAAATTTACTTGGTGGTCCTTTTGGTGATGCCGGCAGTTTGCCGGTAGGCACCGATAAAATCACTTTTACTTCCGGTTCTACCGGTACGCCAAAGGGCGTATGTTTAAGTAATCAACAACAGTTCAATGTTGCTAATTCGCTTATATCAGTGACCGGGCTTATGGCGCCTCGACATTTAACGGCATTGCCACTAAGTACCTTACTGGAAAATATTGCGGGGGTGTATGCACCCTTAATGGCGGGTGGCGAAGTCATCTTACTGCCTGTTGGCCAACAACGTTTACTTGAAAACCTGAATGACAGACAGCCACAAACGCTGATTTTGGTGCCGGAATTGTTAGTAGCATTAGTTAGCGCTATTACACGTGGCTGGCAGCCTCCGAAATCTCTGAAATTTATTGCTGTTGGCGGCAGCCGGGTCGCGGCTGACTTGATTTACCGGGCTCGTCGATTTGGTTTGCCGGTATACGAAGGTTATGGCTTATCAGAAGCCGGATCGGTAGTAAGCCTGAACACTGTTAAGACTGATAAGCCCGGGTCTGCCGGTAAAATTTTACCGCACCTGAAAGTCAATATTGAGCATGCTGAGATTGTTATCAAAAATAGTGGTTTTCTCGGCTATATCGGCGATGCTGCTAATGCAGATAAAAAGTTATATACCGGTGATTTGGCTGAGCTTGATGAGCGAGGCTTTTTAACTGTTAAAGGCAGAAAAAAACAGCTTATTATTTCCAGCTTCGGGCGAAATATCAATCCGGAATGGGTTGAAAGCGAGATCCGGGTTAATCCCATCATTCAGCAATGTATCGTGGTTGGTGATGCCCGACCATTTTGCAGTGCACTGATTTATACCCAGATCGACAATAAAACAGTGCAAAAGCACATTGATATGGTCAACCAAACGCTTCCCCCATATGCACAGGTGCTTCGCTGGCATCGTTTAGCACAACCAATAAGTTATCAGCAAGGTTTGCTGACCAGCAATGGCCGGCCTCGTCGGGCGGTGATTAATCAATATTTCGCAAATGTGATCGATGATTTTTATGAGGAGGAAAATAATGGGATTCTTTGCAAAAATGCAGGCTGAAACCGCTGTTTCGCGCCAGAATTTATTGGCAGCGCCACTGATCGGTAAGGCAATGAAAGGCCAGATCAGTCTTGACGAATATATTGCCTTTTTAATCGAGGCATACCATCACGTAAAACATACCGTGCCATTGTTAATGGCTGCTGGTGCAAGACTACCTGAATCTTACGAGTGGCTGCGTGAAGCCGTTGCCGAATACATTGAAGAAGAACTCGGTCATCAGGAATGGATTCTAAATGATATTGCGGCTTGTGGTGGCGATAAAGAAGCGGTTCGGAAAAGTCAGCCATCGATAGCGACCGAGCTGATGGTGGCTTATGCCTATGACACTGTCATGCGGCGTTCACCACTTGGTTTTTTTGGCATGGTGCATGTGCTTGAAGGAACCAGTATCACAACAGCCGATGCAGCAGCGGAGGCAATTCAAAACACACTGAAGTTACCGAGCCAGGCCTTTAGTTATCTTAAATCTCACGGTGCATTGGATCAGCAGCATGTGAAGTTTTTTGAAGATCTGATGAACCGTATTACTGATCCTGTTGATCAGGAGCAAATAGTGCACAGCGCCAAGGTTTTTTATCATCTCTATGGCAATATTTTTCGGAGCCTGACCATTTATGAAAAAGTCGCTTGATATCAAGGGTAAAGTCGCAATTTTGACCGGTGCCAGTGGTGGGTTGGGTCAGGCAATTGCAAAATCACTGGCAGCACAAGGCATGTTGTTGATTCTGGTGGGACGAAACCAAGATCAGCTGATGACGCTTAATAAATCTCTGGGCGGACAACATCATTGTGTTGCCGTGGATTTAGAAACAACAGAAGGGCGCCAGTATTTGGCAGATTTCTGCCGGCAGTTCCGAAATGGTATTCAGCTGTTAATTAACAACGCCGGTTTTAGTAGGTTTATATCATTCGCAGATATGACCTCAGTGGATATTCAAAAAACAATCAACACAAATCTGTTGATTCCCATTGAACTGAGCCGTTTATTATTGCCATTACTCACTACGCAGCCCAATACTCAGATCATCAATATAGGCTCTGCATTCGGACGTTTAGCATTTCCTGGGTTTAGCGTTTACAGCGCCAGTAAATTTGGTTTAAGGGGCTTTTCTGAATCACTGCGTCGTGAGCTGGCCGGAACATCACTCAGAGTGCGTTATTTTGCCCCCCGGGCCATGCAGACTGATATGAACACAACCACTGTAAGCGCCATGAATAAAGCGTTAGGCAATCACACCGATTCGCCAGAAAGTGTAGCCCGCATATTAGTGAAATTTATTATAAATAGTCAGGCACCGGAGCTGTTTATCGGCTGGCCGGAACGCCTTTTTGGTGGTGTCAACAGTCTCTGCAGTCGCTTGGTCGATCGGGGATTACGAGCAAAACAGCCGATAATAAACCGGTTTTTATCAGGAGAAAATATATGAAAAATATATTGTTAACGACGTTATCGGTAGTTGCCATTGTCGCTAGCTTAAGTGTTCAGGCGGTTTCACCAAAAGTAGTCGACTTGCAAACAAAATGGGCGGAGGCGAATTACAACCTGTCAGGAAAAGCCCAAACACAAGCTTTTGAGACGTTGATTAAAGAGGCTGATGCCGCTAAGACGATGTCGTCGAATGCAGCTGATATTCTGATCTGGCGAGGCATTATTCACTCCAGTTATGCTGGTATCAAAGGCGGAATCGGCGCATTATCATTAGCCAAAGCGGCTAAAACTGATCTTGAAACTGCCTTGAAACTCGATGATAAAGCTCTGGATGGCTCAGCTTACACAACATTGGGCACGCTCTATCATAAGGTACCGGGCTGGCCGTTGGGTTTTGGTGATGATGACAAAGCGGCTGAATTGCTGAAAACGTCGATAAAGCTGAATCCGGAGGGTATTGATAGCAATTACTTTTATGGCTTATTTTTGATGGACAAAAAAGACTTCAAAGCGGCTGAACAACATTTGCTAAAAGCACAGCAAGCAGCCCCCCGCCCTGAACGACCACTTGCTGATAAGGGGCGCCAAGCGGAGATTAGAAAAGCTTTGCAACAGGTTCGGCATCAACTAAGTCAAAAAAACAATGCAAGTATTACTCATTGAGGATGATCGCTCGCTGGCGCATGGCTTGATGCGATCGCTGCGTCATGAACGATTTACCGTCAATCATGTGGCTTTGGGGCAGCAGGCGATTAGTGCGCTAAAAATTGAAGCGCCGGATATTGTCATTCTCGATCTGGGTCTGCCGGATATGGATGGTAGACAGGTGTTGCAGGAAATTCGTCGCATTTATCCGGCGTTGCCAGTGTTGCTGTTAACGGCAAGAGGCAGCGTTGACGACCGTGTTGCCGGACTCGATGCCGGTGCTGATGATTACTTAGCTAAACCATTTGATATGTCCGAACTACTGGCGCGATTGCGGGTGTTTGAGCGCAGGTTGAGTAGCCAACAACATGCAGGTTTGTCGATAAAGGGTGTGACGCTGAATGCCAGAGATTTACAGGTAACGGTTAATCAACAGCCTATTGAGTTGGCCCGACGGGAATTTATGTTACTCAAGATATTTATGGAGAATGCCGGTCGCGTGCAAACACGAGACAGTCTCGAATCTAAGCTATATAGCTGGGGGGAAGAGGTTGCCAGTAATGCGATTGAGGTTCACATCCATCATTTGCGGAAAAAGCTGCCTGACAATTTTATAAAAACTATCCGTGGTGTCGGCTATATGATCAAGGCAGCATGAAGTCAATCCGGGTGTATCTACTACTGATGTTGCTGGCAACGCTAGCATTGGTGATGTTTATTTCGCTGTTAAAAGGTTATCAGTCGAGTTATCAGGTTGCCCAGGATTTATTTGACGAAAGACTTAAAGCTACAGCCGAGTTACTTGCTTCCGCAAATACCGAAACGACACCGGTCAAAGCACATCAGAATCAACCGGCCGATTATTTGTTCTTTCAGGTTTGGGATGACAATTTTCACTTGATTACACGTTCCGATACTGCGCCGGAGAAAGCGTTAAGTCCTTTTACTGAGGGGTTTTACGACGTTAATTTTGAAAGTTATCGTTGGCATAATTACGTGTTTTTTGATGCCAACTTACAACGCTGGATCATCGTTGGTGAGCGAAGTGATGCCCGCTCTGTCATGGCAGAAAATATCGTGCTGGCAGCTGTATTGCCAGCCATCACTGGCATGGGTATTTCAGCACTCTTGATTTGGTGGCTGATTGGAAAGGGCTTAAAACCTTTACGTGATTTATCGCAACAACTCATCAACAAACAAGCGGATGATTTAGCACCGGTCAAACTCGATAAGCTCCCGGTAGAACTGGATCAGTTAGTGACGATTATCAATCAGTTGTTTTGGAGGTTGGATCAGGCTTTTCAACGGGAACAGCGTTTTGCGGCGGATGCAGCACACGAGTTGCGGACCCCTATCAGCGCGCTACAAGTGCATTTGCATAATTTGCAAAAAACAGCGGACTTGCATCAGGAAGACTGGCAATTAATGCAGCAGTCGGTTGCCAGGATGGCACATATGGTGAATCAGATATTAATGCTTTATCGCACGGCACCTGAACAGATCGCAGCAAAAGCAGAAACAATTGACTTATTTAAAGTGACTCGGCAGTTGATTGCCAATGACTTTACACAATATGAAAGCCGGCAGCAGCAAATTGAATTATCGGGTGAAAGTGTCAACATATCCGGGCATTTGTTTGCACTGGAAACGCTAGTGCAAAACTTGTTGGCCAATGCCAGCAAGTATTCACCTTTGAATAGTCTTATTCTGGTTGATGTTCACCCTGTTAAGAATGGCGCCCAACTGATTGTAGAAGATTCTGGACCCGGGATCCCGCCACAGCAGTACGCTCGGGTATTTGATCGCTTTTATCGCTATCAAAATCAAAAAGAGCTCTCAGATATGCCCGGTTGCGGTCTGGGGCTTGCGATTGTGAAACATATTGTCGATTTGCATCACGCTGAGATCACGCTAGCTAAGTCAGCCAAAACTGGTGGATTGCAAGTTACAGTTACTTTTCCAACAGTGCGGCTTGCATGAAAAAACAGCTAATATTTTTGTTATTAATGCTACTGACCTGCAGGGTTAATGCAGATCCGCCGGTATTTGAACTTCGGATCAAGGATCATCTGTTTTTCCCAGATGAGGTAGTTATTCCAGCGGACACCAAAGTCAAATTACTGGTAATAAATGAAGATCCTACGCCAGAAGAATTTGAAAGCTACGAGCTCAATCGTGAAAAAGTAATACCCGGCCAAAGTCAGGCAATCATCTTTATCGGGCCGTTGCCCGCCGGTGTTTACCCGTTTTTTGGTGAGTTTTTTCCGAAAACAGCGCAAGGAAGGATGCGTGTTGAATAAGCTAGAGGCAAATCATGCTGCTTAACAGCGTTATTTTAGTGCTACGTGAAGTGCTAGAAGCGGCCATGGTTGTCAGCATGTTTATGGCATTTTTTACCGTCACCAACTTGCGTCACAGTTTTCTTCTGCGCGCCATCTTAATCGGTTTATTCGCAGGCAGTATTTATGCATTTAATTTGCCGAATTTCAGCTTGTGGTTTGACGGCGTAGGACAGGAAATAGTCAATACCGCGCTCCATGCCGGTATTTTTATCTGTCTGTTTGCTTTCGCTTTTTTGAACAGCTGCAACACGACCCCACAATCTGGCCTGCTCAGAATATTTGTCGGCTTGGCGATTGTCATGGCGATTTCCAGAGAAAGTGCCGAAATCATGCTCTATATATCGGGTTTTTCGGGCATGCAGTCTGTATTGACTTCAGTGGTTACCGGCAGTTTGATTGGTCTTGGGCTTGGCATGAGTGTTGGGGTATTTTTATATTATTTGATGATTAGTCTGTCCGGGCCATATACCCGTTGGTTAATTCATGTTCTGGTGGTGATGGTGGCCGGCAGTATGATGGCGCAGGCATCACAATTTCTGATTCAGGCTGACTGGTTACCATCCTCATCACCGTTATGGGACAGCAGTGGACTTATCAGTGAACATTCTCTGTCTGGTCAGTTGTTATATGCATTAATGGGTTATGAAGCGACACCATCTGCGTTGCAAGTCATTATCTACGCGCTAAGCCTGATTTTGATGCTGCTGGCCATTGCCAGCGGCTGTTATCTTAAAAAGTCTGCCTATGAAAATTAAACCGTTAGGGCACCCTGCCGCAATACTGGCAATGTTGATCCATAGTGCATTGGTCTTTGCCGATGGCAGCGCCGTCGACAAAGTGTATGCCCCGTATGTGCAACCACTGGAAAAAGAATTGGAGTGGCGGTTAAGGGATGCCGATGGTATTCAAAAACAACGCCTTGGTTATGGTCAGTCAGTGACCGACAAACTATTTGTTGAAGCTTATCTGATAGGCGAAGATACCGGCGACAATGCATTGCGTTTAGAGGCTTACGAATTAGAAGCGCTTTGGCAGCTCACCGAGCAGGGAGAGTATCTCTTTGATTGGGGACTTATCACCGAGTTTGAATGGCAAAGAGATAATGGTAATTGGGAGGCGGCAACTGGCCTGATTACCGTGCGGACATGGGGACGCTGGGTGGCTACCAGTAACTTGTGGCTGAAATATGAATGGCAAGCTGATGGTAACAAAGAATTTGAAACAGCATTGGCATTACAGGGACGTTATCGATTGGTGAGCTGGTTTGAGCCAGCGCTTGAGTTTTATGCCGGTGAAAACACCCGGGCGCTTGGCCCGGTGGCAACCGGTGATTTGCGTTTGCAACCCGGTAAAAAACTACATTGGGAGCTAGGTGCTTTGACCGGGCTTAATAGTCAAACCGCCGATGTTACCTGGCGGGCGCTGTTGGAATTGGAGTTTTAGTTAATCTGCCAAACCGGCATAACATAGCCCTGACAGTAATTGCTGTCAGGACTTTTTGTTTTCAAACCACCCGCTAATTAGCGCAGATCAAACCGATCGGCGTTCATCACCTTGGTCCAGGCGGCCACGAAGTCTTTGACAAACTTCTCCTGATTATCATCCTGTGCATAAAGCTCGGCGTAGGCACGCAGGACGGAGTTTGAACCAAACACCAGATCCACGCGGGTGGCGGTGAACCTAGTGTTGCCGGTTTTGCGATCGACAATGTTGTAGCTGTTTTTGCCGGTCGGCTGCCAACGGTTGGCCATATCGGTCAGGTTGACGAAGAAATCATTGGTCAACTGGCCGACACGATTGGTAAAGACACCGTGCTGGCTGTCACCGTAGTTGGTTCCCAGCACCCGCATACCGCCCAGCAGGACGGTCATTTCCGGTGCAGTCAGCCCCATCAGTTGAACGCGATCCAGCAGCATTTCTTCAGGTTTAACCACATAGTCCTGCTTTTGCCAGTTACGGAAACCATCGGCTAACGGTTCCAGCGGATCAAACGATTCGGCATCGGTCATTTCATCGGTCGCGTCACCGCGACCTTTGGCAAACGGCACATGTACAACATAGCCAGCCGCTTCGGCCGCTTTTTCAATGCCCAGATTGCCACCCAGCACAATGATGTCGGCAATGCTGGCGCCGGTTTCCACTGAGATTTTTTCATAAACACTCAGCACTTTTGCCAGGCGTTGTGGCTCGTTGCCTTGCCAGTCCTTTTGTGGTGCCAGACGAATGCGCGCGCCATTGGCACCACCACGCATATCCGAGCCACGGTAGGTACGGGCGCTGTCCCAGGCAGTGCAGATAAGTTCATTGAGACTCAGCTCCGCTTCGACGATTTTTTCCTTAACGACTTCTTCAATATAGTTGGTCTCGCCTTGCGGTATCGGATCTTGCCAGATGAGGTCTTCATCGGGCACATTCGGTCCAATATAGCGTGATTTCGGCCCCATATCGCGGTGGATCAGTTTGAACCAGGCGCGGGCAAAACAATCCTGGAAGTATTCGGGATCGGCCATGAATTTTTCGCAAATCGCGCGAAAGCCCGGATCCATTTTCATCGCCATATCGGCATCGGTCATGATGGGATTCTGACGAATAGACGGATCGCTGGCATTCACCGGTTTATCTTCTTCCCTGATATTAATCGGTTCCCACTGCCAGGCGCCGGCCGGACTTTTCTTCGATTCCCATTCGTAACCAAACAACAGCTTGAAATAGCCCATATCAAACTGGGTCGGATTAGTAGTCCAGGCACCTTCAAGGCCGGAGGTGACGGCATTGGCTGCTTTGCCATGCATATTCGGGTTATGCCAGCCAAACCCCTGCTCATGAACATCTGCGGCTTCCGGTTCCGGACCTGGCTCAGCGCTGCCATTACCATGACATTTACCGACGGTGTGACCACCGGCTGTCAAGGCAGCCGTTTCTTCATCGTTCATCGCCATACGAGTAAAGGTTTCGCGAACCTGACCAGCGGTTTTCAGCGGATCCGGCTGACCATTAACGCCTTCCGGGTTAACGTAAATCAGACCCATTTGCACCGCAGCCAGTGGGTTTTCCATGGTGTTAGGTTTATCGACATTGCCGTAACGACTGTCAGATGGCGCTAGCCATTCTTTCTCAGCGCCCCAGTAAATGTCTTTTTCTGGATGCCAGATATCGGCGCGGCCATAAGAAAAGCCAAAGGTTTTCAGACCCATGGTTTCATAGGCAATGTTACCGGCCAGAATATACAAGTCAGCCCAGCTGATGCTATTGCCGTATTTTTTCTTCAGCGGCCACAGTAGACGACGTGCTTTATCCAAGTTGCCGTTATCCGGCCAAGAATTTAATGGCGCAAAACGCTGGTTGCCGGTGCCGCCGCCACCACGGCCATCGGCCAGACGATAAGTACCGGCAGCATGCCAGGCCAGACGAATCATCAGACCGCCATAATGGCCCCAGTCAGCCGGCCACCACTCCTGACTATTGGTCATCAGTTCACGCATGTCATTTTCAAGTGCCTCGAAATCGAGCTTTTTGACTTCCTGACGATAGTCAAAATCGGCGCCCATCGGATTGGTTTTGCTGTCATGCTGGTGCAGGATATCTAGATTCAGGTTTTCCGGCCACCAGACGGTGACGGAACCACCCGATTCCGTCATGCTGCCATGCATTACAGGACATTTACCGGTTTGATTAGGTTGTTCGCTCATTATTTGTCTCCTTTCATAATTCCTACAAGAGAGGGCTTTCTATTTCAAAACTATAAGATTGAAGATAACATAGCTTTATGACCGGTTTAATCTTTTATTTTCATAATAAATAATCGATTTTTTCGATTTATTTTGAATGATGAATGACAGTAGAAACCTATTCGATATTTAATACCAGCCGGTCAGCCACAGCGTTTTATCCTCCAATTGCTGCCAATCGATAATGTATTTACGTTTAGTAAGTATGGCTTCAAGCTGGCAACGACGGTTCTTGTGGTCGGTTATTTTGCAGACAATAAAATGCCGCTCTTTGTTTTGCGGGCTGATCGCAGTCCATTTTGACTGGA
>JAVVFF010000034.1:0-16999 GCA_032250995.1 Methylophaga sp.
CCGGTTGGATGACCGCTTTAATGCCTGCTGCCGCAGCTGCATCCAAACCATCGCGAAACGGGAAAAAAGCATCAGAAGCCATCACTGCGCCGGGCACCGTTAAACCGGCATCTTCGGCTTTAATGCCGGCAATCCGGCTCGACACCACGCGGCTCATTTGGCCGGCACCAATGCCCACTGTTTGCTGGTCTTTGGCATACACAATGGCGTTGGATTTAACGTATTTGGCGACCCGCCAGGCAAATAGCAGATCGGCAAGTTGCATTGAATCCGGCGCCAATTTAGTGACGACTTTTAATTGTTCAGCAGTGATCAGTTGAATATCCCGATCCTGTACCAGCAAGCCGCCGCTGACCCGTTTGAAATCCAAACCTTGCGCCGCTTGTGCTGACAATTTGCCACAGGTCAGCAGCCGGACATTGGCTTTTTTACTGATAATATCGCTGGCCGCCTGACTGACACTGGAGGCAATAATCACTTCAACAAATTGCCGGTCAATAATCGCCTGTGCGGTTTGGGCATCAAGTCCGCGGTTAAAGGCAATAATGCCACCAAATGCCGATGTTGGGTCAGTTTGGTAGGCCCGGTCATAGGCGGTCAGCAAATCCTCAGCGCTGGCAACACCGCAAGGATTGGCATGTTTAACAATCACACAAGTCGGTTGATCGCTGAATGCTTTGACACATTCCAGCGCCGCATCGGTATCGGCGATGTTGTTATAGGATAATGCTTTACCCTGAAGTTGCACGGCGGCGGCTATTGAGCCGGATTCCGGACTGGCTTCGGTATAAAACGCTGCCTGCTGATGGGGATTTTCGCCATAGCGCATATTCTGTTTTTTGTGGAACTGGCTATTAAACGTCCGCGGAAAGATGTCTTTACTGCCATCTTCGGCGATCGTGCCAAGATAGTTAGCAATCATGCCGTCATAATAGGCAGTGTGTTCAAAGGTCTTTAATGCCAGATCAAAGCGGGTGGCATCGTCAGTCGCCCCTTGGCTTTTGATTTGCTCAATCACCCGATCATAATCAGCCGGATCAATCAGCACGGTGACATCAGCATGATTTTTGGCCGCGGCACGCAACATGGTCGGGCCACCAATATCAATATTTTCAATGGCTTCCGACAGAGTGCAGTCATCACGGGCCACGGTCGCTGCAAACGGGTATAAATTCACCACCAGCAAATCAATTGGTTTGATGGCATGTTCGGCCATGATGGCTTCATCGGTGCCACGCCGGCCCAGCAGGCCGCCGTGAATTTTCGGGTGCAGGGTTTTGATGCGGCCGGCCATCATTTCCGGAAAACCGGTATGTTCAGAGACTTCAATCACCGGCAGACCTGCCTCTGCCAGCAGTTTGGCTGTGCCACCGGTGGAGAGTAATTCAATATTCAGGCTGTGCAATTGTTCGGCGAGGGCGACAATACCAGTTTTGTCAGAAACACTTAATAACGCGCGCTTAATCGGGTTCATGCAGCTTCCAGAAAGATTAAAAAAACGGCTCAGAGACCGTATTGTTTGAGTTTTTTGCGGAGGGTGCCGCGATTTATACCAAGGATTTCGGCTGCGCGGCATTGGTTGCCATGAGTGTGTTCCAGCGTTGCACGCAGCAGCGGCACTTCGACTTCGGTCATGAGCATAGTGTAAAGATTGGCGGTGGGTGTGCCGTTGAGCTGCTGAAAATAAGTGCGCAGCGCATGCTCGACACATTCTTTTAACGGGGCGTGACGGGTTTCCGGGCTGACGCCTAAATCCACGCAACCTTCAATGTCAGAGTTGATCGCTTTGTTCATGCGGCAAGCGGATCCTTGTGCTGAGCCTGTTCGGCCAATTGCGTAAAAAAAGCTTCAGTGTGCGCTAGTTGCTGCGTCGCGTGTTCCAGTTGGTTCATTTGCTGGCGAAAGCTATTGCCGTCACGTAACCTCTTGCTATACCAGGCTATATGCTTACGGGCCATGCGCACACCAGAATATTCGCCATAGAAATCGTACAGTGTTTTTAGGTGTGTAATCAAGATGTCACGAATTTCTGTTATTGGCGGCGGTGCTAAATGCTCGCCGTTATTGAGATAATGCAAAATCTGTTGAAACAACCATGGGTTGCCTTGCGCAGCGCGGCCAATCATCAAACCATCAGCGCCGGTTTGACTTAGCACCTGCCGGGCTTTTTGCGGGCTATCAATATCGCCATTGGCAATTACCGGAATGGCAATGCGGCTTTTGATCTCGGCAATGGTGTTGTATTCAGCGTCGCCGTGATACATATCGGCGCGGGTGCGGCCATGCACCGCCAGTAATTGAATGCCGGCTTGCTCGGCAATTTGTGCAATACGCAGCCCATTTTTGTTTTGCCGATCGGCACCGGTGCGAATTTTTAAGGTCACCGGTACATTAACGGCATTAACCACCGCATCGAGAATCTCGCCGACCAGTTTTTCATGGGGCAGTAAGGCTGAGCCGGCCATGGCATTACAGACTTTTTTTGCCGGGCAGCCCATGTTGATATCGATAATATGCGCGCCCTGATCGACATTATGTCGTGCAGCATCAGCCAGCATTTGTGGATCGGCGCCAGCAATCTGCACGCTGCGCGGCTCCGGTTCACCATCATGATTGGCTCGCAGCAGCGATTTTTTGCTGGCCCATAAGGCTTTATTGGCGGTGATCATTTCGGATACCGCCATGCCGGCACCGAGTTTACGACAAAGTTGCCGGAACGGCCGGTCAGTGACGCCTGCCATCGGTGCTAAAAATAAATTGTTGGGTAGCGTGTAAGGGCCGATTTGCAGCATTTTAATCGCCATAACGACGAATCCCGGATAACCGCATCCAGTCATCAAACTGCTGGGCTTTTTGCATACTGAAAAACGACTGATAAGTGTCATTAACCTTATCAGTTTGGCTATCCAGAATACCGGATAGCACAATATCACTGCCTTCATGGGTGAGTTCAGCAAATAATGGCGCCAATTGCATTAATGGGCCGGCCAGAATATTGGCCAACAAAACATCACATTGCAACGACGGGCAGACATCGGGCAGATAAGTTTCAATGGTCACATTATTGCGCCGGGCATTATCCTGGGTGGCCTGTAGTGCCTGCGGATCGGTATCAACAGCAATAACCCGTTTTGCGCCCAGTAATGCCGCAGCAATACCCAAAATACCGCTGCCGCAACCATAATCAATCACGGTTTTGCCGTTGATAGCGGCTTTATCCAGCCAGCGCAAACATAACGCCGTGGTCTGGTGGGTACCAGTGCCAAAAGCAAGGCCCGGATCTAGCAAAATATTAATGGCATTGGCTTGAGGTGGTTGGTGCCAGCTGGGCACGATCCATAACTTGTTGCCAAAACACATCGGCTGGAAGTTATCCATCCAGGCGCGTTCCCAGTCTTTATCTTCAACCGCTTCCATCTTGAACGGGGGTAATTCGCCGGTTAAAAACGGTTGGACCGCGCTGCGCATATCAGTTTCGCTGGTGGTCGCATCAAATAAAGCAATGACCTGAGTTGCCGCCCATAGCGGTGTTTCGCCAATCGGCGGCTCATAAATTGGCTGATCAGCATTATCCTGAAAAGTCACCGCCGCTGCACCAGCTTCGGTTAAAGCATCGGATAGTGCATCGGCAGCATCAGGCGAGCTGTTAAAAATAAACTGAACCCAGGCCATCATGGTGACGGCTTACAAGCCGAGTTTTTTCTCAAGATAATGAATGTTGGTGCCACCGGTCTGGAAATGCGTATCGTCCATAATGTCACGGTGCAACTCAACATTGGTTTTAATGCCATCAATACCGATTTCTTTTAATGCTGTTTGCATACGAGCAATCGCTGATTCACGGGTATTACCGTAAGCGATCAGTTTGCCGATCAATGAGTCATAATTGGGTGGCACCCGGTAACCGCTGTACAAGTGTGAATCCATGCGTATTCCGGCACCGCCCGGTGCATGATAATGCGTTACCACGCCGGGGCTAGGCATAAAGGTACGTGGATCTTCAGCATTGATGCGGCATTCAATGGCGTGGCCACGGACTTTGATATCTTCCTGCTTCACTGATAACGGCAAACCGGAGGCGATCTTAATTTGTTCGGCCACCAGATCGATATCGGTGATCCGTTCGGTGACCGGATGTTCAACCTGAATACGGGTATTCATTTCGATAAAGTAAAACTCGCCGTCCTGATATAAAAACTCAAACGTACCGGCGCCACGATAGCCGATACGAACACAGGCATCCGCACAGATTTTACCCATCCGCTCACGCATTTCCGGGGTAATACCGGGTGCCGGGGCTTCTTCAACAACTTTTTGATGGCGGCGCTGCATCGAACAATCCCGCTCGCCCAGATGAATGGCATTGCCATGTTCATCGGCCAGTACCTGAAACTCAATATGGCGTGGGTTTTCCAGAAATTTTTCCATATAAACCACATCGTTATTGAAGGCCGCTTTGGCTTCCGATTTGGTTAGGGCAATGGCATTGAGCAAATGCGCTTCGCTGTGTACTTCGCGCATACCGCGGCCACCACCACCACCGGCCGCTTTGATAATAATCGGATAACCAATTTCGCGCGCCAGGCGCAGATTGGTCTGATCATCATTATCCAGCGGGCCGTCAGAACCGGGTACACAGGGTACACCGGCCGTTTTCATGGCTTTAATCGCCGATACTTTGTCACCCATCAACCGGATAGTTTCGGCGCGTGGGCCGATAAATATAAAACCACTTTGTTCAACGCGCTCAGCGAAATCGGCATTTTCTGACAAAAAGCCATAGCCGGGATGGATCGCGGTGGCATCAGTGATTTCAGCAGCGCTGATTAAAGCCGGAATATTCAGGTAGCTTAAATTAGATGGTGCCGGGCCGATACAAACCGTTTCATCGGCGAGCAACACGTGTTTCAATTCGCGATCTACATCAGAGTGTACCGCAACGGTTTTGATACCCAGTTCCCAACAAGCGCGCAGGATACGCAAGGCAATTTCACCTCGGTTGGCAATAACAATTTTATCAATCATGGTAGAAGATTATCCGCAATTTGGATCAGCATGGATGCCGGCTATAGCCAGCACAAGGCTTAAGCGATGACGATCAGCGGTTCGTCATATTCAACCGGATGCCCATCTTCGACCAGAATGGCTTTGACGGTACCACTGCGATCAGCTTCGATCTGATTGAACATTTTCATCGCTTCAATAATGCAAATCACATCACCAGCGCTGACCTGCTGGCCGACTTCAACAAATGCTGGTGTATCCGGTGATGATGAACAATAAAACGTCCCCACCATTGGTGAGCGAATAGCATCAGCTTCATGGCTGGCTTTTTGCGGCGCTCTATTATCAGCTTCAGTGGTTGCCGCACTGACAACAGGCGGGGCGGATGCGGCCGGCGCATGATAGTTTTGCGGCGGTGGCGCGTAATGTACTTGCGGAGAAGTATTATTCCGGCTGATACGGACCGACTCTTCGCCTTCCGAAATTTCGATTTCGGCAACATCAGATTCTTGAATCAGATCAATCAGTTTTTTAATTTTACGAATATCCATGGATTAACCTTTGTTGATGTGATGAATAGCAGCTTGCAGCGCCAAAACATAACCTTGAGCGCCGAGACCGCAAATAACGCCCACTGCCAACTCCGAAAAATAAGAATATTGACGGAACGCTTCGCGGCGATGCACATTTGATAAATGCACCTCGATAAACGGAATAGCGACCGCTGCCAGCGCATCACGCAGCGCGACGCTGGTATGGGTAAAAGCGGCAGGATTTATAATGATAAAGTCAATATGATCGCGGGCTTGTTGCACCGCATCAACCAATTCATGCTCGGCATTGCTTTGAAGCGTCTGCAGTTGCTGGCCGGCTTGCATGGCAACGGCCTGTAACTGCTGATTAATATCGTCCAAGGTAATTGCGCCATAAACTTCAGGCTCACGCTGCCCGAGCAGATTGAGATTGGGGCCATGCAGCACTAAAACATTCGCCATTGAAGCAGGTCCGTTTATCGTTGACTTAAGGCGCGATTTTGCACCAGAGACCGATATAAAGTCCAGTTTTTTACTAAATCAGCGGTTTTTGTCGCGAATGTCGCCGAAAACACGAGTTTTTGAAAATTTGACTTAATTATCGGAAACAGCCGCTAATTGTGCCAGATGGGCCTGCATTTCGGTCGTGGAGACATGTCCAATCAAACGCTGTTGCGGATATTCATCACCGCTGGCGTTGAAAAAGACCATGGTCGGCGGTCCGAATACTTTGAGCTGCTTTAATATCTCCTGTTGATCCGGGGTATTGTCGGTTAAATCGACTTTCAGCAAAGTGTAATGGTCAAGCGCTGCCAGTACTGCCGGATCTTTAAATGTGGTTTGTTCCATGGATTTACAGTCAGTGCACCAGTCCGCGTAAAAATCCAGCATTACCGGTTTATCGGTGGCCGTCAGTGCCTGCTGTAATTCAGCCGGCGAATTAATCCGCTGAAAACTTAACGACGGTTCATTATGCGCTTTAGTGCCGTTTGCTAGGGTCAGATGTTTTAATGGTTGCCATATCTGTTGACCACCACTGGCGGCGCCAATCATCATTAAAACACCGAGAGTCAGACTTAGCAGACCTGCACCTTTCCAGAATTTTTGCCAGCCGGTGGCATCGATACCGAGATTTTCCAGCGCGCCCAAATACACTGCGCAGATAATTAATAAGCCGGCCCACAATGAAAGTGTCAGGCTGGGCGGGATCACCCGCGACATCATCCAGATCGCCAGTGCTACCAGCAATACGCCAAACACCGCTTTAATATTTTCCATCCAGTCGCCGGCACGCGGCAGCAAGCTGCCCGCCGAGGTGCCAATAATCAGTAATGGAATGCCCATGCCGATACTCATGGCAAATAACGCTGCGCCGCCAAGCAGCGGATCGGCATGCTGACTGATAAATAATAGAGCGCCGGCCAAAGGTGGCGCTAAACACGGGCCGACAATTAAACCGGATAACAGCCCCATCAGCGCAACACTGATCAATTTACCGCCACGTTGTCGATGACTGATTTGATGCAGCCGTTGTTGCAGCGCATGCGGCAGCTGTAATTCATAAAAGCCAAACATCGACAAGGCCAGTGCCAGTAAAATCAGACTGAAAGCACCGATCACCCAGAAATTTTGCAGCACGGCCTGTAAATTACCGCCCAGCAGTCCGGTCAACACCCCGGCAGCGGTATAGGTGACAGACATGGCCAATACATAAATAAGTGACAAGGTAAAGGCGCGGCGGGTGGTCACGGATTCGCCCTCACCGACAATAATGCTCGATAAAATCGGGATCATCGGAAACACGCAGGGCGTGAATGCCAGCAATAATCCCAGCCCCAAAAAGCCGATTAGTATTTTTGGCAGATTATCACTGGCCAGCCGCTCGGCGATTTTATCTTGCTGATTGTCGCTGTTAGCGGTTTCTGTCGAAGTGATTAATTCGCCGGCGTCGGCTGTTAACTGCGTACCGGTATTATTAATCGCCGGTAAATCCAATTTAACCGTTTTGATTTCCGGGGGATAACAGATATTGAAGGTTTCTGAGCAACCCTGATAACGGACTTCGAGGGTGATAGCTTGCGCCGCCTCGGAGCGGTCCAGCGGCACATTCAGTAAAAGATCCTGCTGATAAATCTGAGTCAGGCCAAAATATTCATCGCGTTTATTTTCACCTGCTGGCAAATTCAGGGAACGGATTTTGACGTTTTGATTATCGGTAATACGCGCTTCGATTTTATCGCGATATAAATAATTGCCCTCGGCTATTTGCCAGCCGATATGCAGATGCTGTGGGTCTTTAACATCAGCAGAAAACCGGAAAGCTTCATCCACTGCCAGTGGTTCATCACTGCCGGCAAAACCTAGTTGTTCCAGCACACTACTGTCGCGCGCCTGCAAGCTGAAACTGGTGATGAGCAGCAAAAAAATAATAATTGATCGCATAAATCCTCAGGCAGGGGCTTAACTGGTTTATCTGACCATTCTAGCAGGCCAATGTTACAACGCCGGCGATACACAGAGTGTTATGTTGTCTTGAAACTGTAATAATTGGCATCTTTTAACGGTGCTTCGGGTGTCTTGTGGAAATTAAAACCATTCATCAACTAGAAAAACAAGCCTTTAAAAAAAGCCATTCTGAAATAACCCGCATTGGGGTTGCTTTATTTTTTCTGGCGGCGATCCTTGCTTATAGTTTTGCCACCACGGGTGGGGTACCTAATAATTTGTTTTTAGCCATTGCTGCTGTATTTGGTGGCTATATGGCGATGAACATTGGTGCGAATGACGTCGCCAATAACGTTGGTCCGGCCGTTGGTTCAAAAGCCCTGACCATGGGCGGCGCCATTGTTATTGCCATGATTTTCGAGGCTTCTGGCGCCTTTATTGCCGGCGGTGATGTGGTGTCAACCATCAAAAACGGTATTGTCGATATTCAGGGCTTTAACGGCAATACCGATGAATTTGTCTGGGCGATGATGGCCGCCTTATTGGCGGCGGCTTTGTGGTTGAATTTAGCAACGTTTGCCGGTGCGCCAGTATCAACCACCCACGCTATTGTTGGCGGTGTGATGGGCGGCGGTATTGCTGCGGCTGGTTTCAGTATCGTTGACTGGGGCACCATGGGCGCGATTGCCAGCTCTTGGGTTATTTCACCTCTATTGGGCGGTATTATCGCCGCCAGTTTTTTGTTAGCGATCAAAAAAACCATTATTTTTCGCGATGACAAGGTTAATGCCTCGTTTAAATGGGTGCCGGTGTATGTTGGGGTGATGGCCTGGGCTTTTGCCACTTATTTGATTATTAAGGGCCTGTCCAAGGTCTGGCCGGGCTTACTGGGAGTCATTAACTGGCTGCCATTAATTGAACTGGAAATTACTAAAAAACCCACTTTTTTGACGGCCTTTATTATCGGGCTGGTCATTGGTCTGGTAATTTATAAGCTGGTTAAGGGTAATTTGCAGCGTAAACTGTCGGCAATGCAAAACGATCGGGCCAGTGTTAATCAACTCTTTACTATCCCGCTGATTTTTGCGGCAGCACTGCTCAGTTTTGCCCATGGTGCCAATGATGTGGCCAATGCTATCGGACCGCTGGCCGCCATTAATGACGCCATTATCACGGGTGGTATTACTGCTGAAGCTGGTATTCCTTTTTGGGTAATGGCGGTAGGTGCGCTGGGGATTGCCATTGGTTTGGGCTTGTATGGGCCGCGACTGATTAAAACCGTTGGCGGTGAGATTACCGAACTGGATCAAATGCGTGCCTATTCAATCGCTATGGCAGCAGCATTGACGGTGATTGTTGCCAGTCAACTGGGTTTGCCGGTTTCAACCACGCATGTAGCGATAGGTGGCGTGTTTGGCGTTGGCTTTTTACGCGAATGGCTGGATGAAGCCAATAAGCTGGAACGGGATATCCACAAAGAAAAAGATGAGCTTAAAGATGATAAAAAACAGCTACATGCCCTGCGTGATGAATTAATCAAACTGCAAGACAAAAGCAGTAAAAGTGTTGAGGAGTATCAGCGTATCACGGTGTTGTATCGACTGATTGATGAAGAAGAAGCCATCATCAAAAAAGTCAAAAAACAACTGAAAAAAGAGAAGAAAAATCTGTTTGTGAAACGTGATATGGTGAAAAAAATTGTCACGGCCTGGATCATTACCGTGCCGGCAGCAGCAGTGATTTCAGCGATGGTGTTTTATATGATTAAAGGCATCATGTCGTAAACAAATTGTCATCAGATGGTCATCAAACAGCACCATACTGTCACAATGTTTAAAACTTTTTAAAACAACATGTTGGCTAAGTTAAACGCGCTTTCTGATGCGGTACGCCAGTATTTGGTGGTGACCATTAGTTACTGGGCATTTACCATCTCTGATGGCGGCTTAAGAATGCTGGTGGTGTTGTTTTTTCACCAGTTGGGCTACAGCCCGCTGGAAGTCGCCATGTTGTTTGTGCTCTATGAGTTTTTCGGCATTGTCACCAACCTGACCGGTGGTTGGCTGGCCGTCCGGCTGGGCCTTAATATCACCCTGCATGCGGGTTTGTTGCTGCAAATTATTGCGCTGGCAATGCTGCTGGTGGATCCGGCGTGGCTGACGGTAGTTTATGTGATGGTGGCGCAAGCCTTGTCGGGTATCGCCAAAGATCTTAATAAAATGAGCGCTAAATCCAGTATTAAAATGCTGGTCTCAGATGATCAGCAGTCAACTTTATTCAAATGGGTCGCGCTGCTCACCGGTTCTAAAAATGCTTTAAAGGGCGTCGGCTTTTTTATTGGTGCGGCTTTGCTGTACTGGCTGGGGTTTCGTGGTGCGATTCTGGTATTGGCAGGCGTACTAGTTATCGTATTGGTCTGGAGTATCAGTGTCCTTAAACGCGATTTGGGACGCAGCCGTTTTAAACCCAGATTTCGTGATGTATTGTCAAAAAGTCCGGTGGTAAACCGCCTATCAGCGGCGCGGTTTTTTCTGTTCGGCTCACGTGATGTCTGGTTTGTAGTCGCTTTGCCGGTGTTTTTACATGCCCAGTTACAATGGCCGACCATTTATATCGGCGCTTTACTGGCAACCTGGGTGATTGGTTACGGTATTGTCCAGGCACTGGCGCCCAAGCTGACCGGTTTTTCCAAACAACATGCGCCGGATGGCTATCAGGTCTGGTTATGGTCTTTGCCATTGATGCTACTGCCATTGTTAATCGCCGCGGCTGTTTATTGGCAAGTCGGGGTAATGTGGGCGCTGACGGCTGGGCTGTTGATTTACGGCGTGTTATTTGCCATTAACTCGGCAGTGCATTCTTATTTGATTGTCGCTTATGCCGACGAAGATGGTGTGTCACTGGATGTTGGTTTTTATTATATGGCCAATGCGGCCGGGCGTTTGGTGGGCACCGTATTATCTGGCTGGATTTACCAAACAGCCGGCCTTGCTGCTTGTTTGCTGGTGTCAGCTTTGATGATTGCAGCGGCCAGTATTATTTCAAGATCGTTACCACGGCATGCTCCTGCTTAACGTTGTTTGCCGGGCTGTTATCATTTTGTCATATTTGACGGGTAGGCTTGCGCCGATCATTAATTAGGAATGGATTTATGACAACTACGGTACTGCTGGTCGAGGATGACGCGGCGATTCGCGATATGTTGAGTTTCAGCCTTAAGCAGGCGGGCTTTAATTGTGAACCGGCTAAACATGCCGAGCAGGGCCTGGAATGGCTGAAAAATCAGCAGCCGGATATGATTTTATTGGACTGGATGCTGCCCGGCATTGATGGCATTGAGTTTATCCGCCGGTTGCGTGCCAATGAATTTCTGGCATCAATTCCGGTCATTATGTTGACCGCCAAGGGTGAAAGCGAAGACATGGTCAAAGGCCTCAGTGTCGGTGCAGATGATTATATTAATAAGCCTTTTTCGCCGCCTGAACTGATTGCTAGAATTAAAGCGGTGCTGCGCCGCTGCCGGCCGCTTGGTGATGAAGATGGCCAGAAATTGCAATTTGGTGAATTGCTGTTAGATACTAAAAGTCACCGGGTGACCGTTAATGGTAAACGCATTGATTTAGGGCCCACCGAATTTCGGCTGCTACATTTCTTTATGAAAAATCCTGAGCGCGCCTATAATCGTTCACAACTGCTGGATTTTGTCTGGGGCGACACAGTATATATTGAAGAGCGGACTGTCGATGTGCATATTCGCCGGCTGCGTAAAGCGCTGGAACCAACCGGCCATGATCCCTTTGTGCAAACTGTGCGGGGTGTTGGCTACCGTTTTTCTGTTGAATAGCGGGGCACACTGATGTCCTGGGATTATTGGCGGTTGATCACGCTGATGAGTCTGGCGGGCTTTATTGGCCTGCTGCTCGGCGAAATGATGACCTTCTTGTTTTTTGGTGCACTGATTTATCTGCTGTGGTTGCAAAAACAATGGTTTCTGCTGCATGGCTGGCTGCTTAAACCAAAAAAAAACAGGTCGCCCCAGGGTGAAGGAGTCATCGACGATGTTTGCGGGCAAATTGAACGGATGCGCGCCCAGAACAGTAATCGCAAAAAAAAGCTGACCGGCTATCTGAAACGCTTTAAAACGGCGACGGCAGCATTACCTGACGGCATTGTGGTTATTGGTGAGTTTGGTCAGGTTGAGTGGGCCAATCTTTCAGCCAGAGAACTGCTGGGCATTTGTTGGCCGCGCGATGCGAAATTACGGGTTAATAATTTATTACGGGCGCCGGCATTTCACCGATTGCTGACCGCGCCGGTCAATGATAAGCAAACTGCATTGATTGAATCACCGGTGAATCAAGCGATTCAACTCGAACTTAAATTAGTTGAATACGCTAATAAGGATCGCTTATTAATCGCCCGGGATGTTAGTCAAACGATTAAACTACAACGGATGCGCCGGGATTTTGTCGCCAATGTATCACATGAATTGCGTACGCCATTAACAGTATTAAAAGGTTATTTGGAAAGTTTTAACCAAGATACCGATCCGGCTATGTGGCAACATGCCCTGCCGGTGATGCAGCAACAAACCCATCGTATGCATCTGATGATTAAAGATTTATTGGCGCTGTCACAATTAGAAACCGGCGAAAAGACACTGCAACACCGGCCAACCGATGTCTGCAGATTACTGCAAAGTGTCATCGATGATGCCAGGAGACTGGAGACGTTTCGCGACCATCAGCTGGTATTAAATTGTGCCAGTGATAAGTGGTTGCTGGCCGATGCTGATGAACTCCGCAGTGCCATTTCTAATCTGGTTTTTAATGCCGTTAAATACACGCCAGCAGGATCAGCAATAACGGTCAGTTGGTCTGTACAAGATACCAACAGCGTGATTGAAGTGGCAGATAATGGTGATGGTATCGCCAGTCATCATCTGGACCGGTTAACCGAAAGGTTCTACCGTGTTGATAATGGCCGCGATCGGGAAAACGGTGGCACGGGTTTGGGACTTGCCATTGTCAAACACATTGTCAGTCGTCATAAAGGTCGCCTGGAAATTACCAGTGAACTCGGTGAAGGTGCGTCTTTCCGGTGTGTGTTTCCGCAGAAACAATCATTTGATGTTCCTAAGGTATAAACAAGCCCTGAATTAGGAGGAGATAGCACTGAATTAGCTGACAGTGTTATCGTTGGTAGACTGAAACATTCAACTTGAGCCGTTGCTGTTATTCGGTTAATTGGCAGCCATTCATTATTGGCATTTTAATAAGGACAATTTTTTATGGTCGGCAATCAACATATTTCCCAGCAATTTGAGAAGCAGTTAGAAGATATTCGATCCCAGTTATTGGCCATGGGTGGCTTGGTTGAGCAGCAGGTTAATGATGCGATGAAAGCCTTGTTAACCGGTGACGCTGAACTGGCCCGCAAAGTCATGAGTGGCGATGATGAAGTCAATCGTTATGATATAAAAGCCGACGAAGATTGTTTTAACATTATTGCCATGCGTCAGCCGACGGCCGGTGATTTACGGTTGGTGACAGTGGTTTCCAAAGCTATTTCTGATTTAGAGCGCATTGGTGATGAAGCGGTACGCATCGCCCGTATGGCGCTTAATTTATCGGAAAAAGACCGCCCTAAAAAGAATTACCGTGAATTAAAAGTCTTAGGTAAACATGTCGAAGAAATGCTGCACAATGCCTTAGATGCCTTTGTCAGACAAGATGTGAAACTAGCGTTGGAAGTGGCGCGTGAGGATCATAGTGTTGATGAGGAATATGAGAGCTTATTACGCCAGTTAATGACCTATATGATGGAAGATCCCCGTAAAATCAGCCGTTCCATCGATATGATGTGGTCAGCACGGGCGCTGGAGCGAATTGGCGATCACTCTCGTAATATAGCTGAATACACCATATATATGGTCGAAGGTAAGGATGTCCGGCACTTAAGCGTTGACCGAATGGAACAAGTGGTTAAAGGCCAATAAACATTTCTCCCGGAATCTCTGGCAGGCCTGCGACCAGCGGCAGACTTTTTTTGGTTTCATGATGGAGCCGTGCGACGTTTTAAGCGTGGCATCCAACCATTTAGTCAGGCAGAATGCAGACATTATTTTCAAGACATTATTTATGGAATCTGCCAACGAAATCGAAGACGTTCTTGCCGCTGTGGATCTGGGGTCGAACAGTTTTCATATGATCATCGCGCGTTTGCGTGACGGCCAATTTCAGATCATGGATCGGCTGCGTGAAATGGTGCAATTACGTGCCGGCCTCGATGAAGATAATTATTTGTCAGATGAGGCGCAGGATCGCGCCATTTTATGTCTGGAACGGTTTGGTGAGCGGGTTCGTGATTTACCCTATGGTAAGGTGCGGGTGGTCGGCACCAATACCTTACGGGTTGCCGAAAACAGCCGGGAATTTTTGCGTAAAGCAAGGCGTGCTCTGGGCCATCCGATTGAAATTGTCACCGGAGAAGAGGAGGCTCGGTTAATTTATCTGGGTGTGGCGCGGTCACTGGCCTTTGATAATACCCGGCGTTTGGTGATGGATATCGGCGGTGGCAGTACCGAGTTTATTATCGGTGAAGGTATACAGGGATTGCAGCGCGAAAGTCTGGAAATGGGCTGCGTTAGTTTCAGCCAACGGTTTTTTGCCGATGGCAAAATTAGCCAAATACAAATGCAGTCAGCCTGGCTGGCCGCTGCGATTCGGCTACGTTCGATTCAGCGGCCTTATATTCAAATGGGCTGGGTCGAGGCCATTGGCGCATCCGGCACCATTAAAACAGTTGCTGATATTGTCACCGCACAGGGATGGTCCGAAAATGGCGTGATTACCGGTGCGGCGTTAGATAAATTAATTGATAATCTGGTCGCGGCAGGACATTACGAGAAGATTTATCTGCAAGGTCTGAGCAGTGATCGTAAGCCGGTTATTGCAGCAGGTGTGGCAGTGCTGAAGGCCGCTTTTGATCGACTGAACATCGCCAAAATGATTATTTCTGACGGTGCCTTGCGTGAAGGCTTGTTGTACGATTTGCAGGGTCGTATTCAGCATGATGATGAACGTGGACGCACCGTACTTGCAGTAGCAAAACGCTATCATGTTGACGAAGCACATGCCGGGCGGGTCAGTGAGTTGGCACGTCAGTTATATGAACAAGTGGCAACTGACTGGCAGATTAACAGCGAAGATAAGTTGTTGCATTTGCAGTGGGCAGCGCAATTACACGAGGTGGGGCTGGCGATTTCCCATTACCAGTACCATAAGCATGCCGCCTATCTGGTGGCGAATTCTGATATGCCGGGTTTTTCCCGCGAAGAGCAACATGCACTGGCGGCGATGATGCGGGGGCAGCGTCGCTCGATTCCGAAAAAACATTTGGATCAACTGTCCGAAGATCTGCAACTGTCAACGCTGCGATTAATGATTTTGCTGCGTTTAGCGCTGGTCTTTAATCGTGGTCGCAGTGAACAGACCGATACTTATTTCAAATTATCAGTGATCAAAAGAGGCCTGCATTTAACGCTGCCTAAAGGTTGGCTCAGTGAACATCCGTTGACCGAGGCCGACTTAGCCCAAGAAAAACATTACCTGAAAGCGATTGATATCCGACTGAGAATCAACTGATTACAACCTTTGTCAGGGCCATGGGTCTGTTATTGATAGGAGGCGCGATGATGCGAACATGGTTATTAAGTCTTTTGTTTTTTGCGCCGATGACACTGGCAAATCCACTTGTCTGGCAGGCAGATAATGGCGATATGCTGCAATTAACCCAGTTGGACAGTGGTGAGTATTGGGCCAGCCTGACCTTGACTGATTCTCATACCGCAAACTTTGCCGATAACGAACTGATTTTTCTGCAACTGGATACCCTACAGCCAGTGTCTTTGGTGCATGGCCTACGTAGTTGTGGTTCGCCGGCAAGAGCGCCGCAGCAGATTGATTATCAATTTAACCAACAAGAAGACGATTGGTTGCTGGCTGCCCGGCGCCCGCCCTCGCCATTACCAGAAGGTTTTGTGATTAAAGACAGCAGCTATCCGACAATACACGATCGCCGGACATTTATCGTTGATTTTCCGTTGCAAACTGACGGCGCGCCACTCTGGCCGCAATGGCAATCGGCTAAAATCATCACCATCCGCTACAGTCTTGATAATGGCACGCCGGTTACGGCGTTGTTTGATCTTAGCCAACAGCATCGCGGCGTGATGCCATAGCTGACTACCATTGATAATTTACCGCTAAATAAGCGCTACGACCGACGCCATATAATCGCTCGCCTACTGGGATATCTGGGTTTTGCACTCGGTTATAGCCACCTAAATGATCCTGATAACGGCGATCAAACAGATTGTCGATGCCGGCATGCACGGTCAGATTTTGATCCAACTGATACTGACCAGTTAAATGAAATAGGCTGTAACCGCTGCTTTTTTGCTCGGTATTTTCTGCCGATACTTTGTTTTGTGCGGCAACATTGACCATTGAGAGGCCCAACTGACAGTCAGATTTAAAGTAGTTGAGCTGCACGCGGTTGGTCAGTGGTGCGATGCGATATAAATTGTCATTGCTATCGCGGCGTTCACCACGCACATAACTGATGGTGCCATCGAGTTGCCATTGATTATTCAGCGTCAGATACCAGCTGGTATCCAGCCCATACAGTCGGGCATCGACATTGGCGAATTGCAAAGTGTTGGCCTGCGCCGTGGCAACCCCCTGAATGTAATCATCGACGTGATGGTAAAACAGTCTGGGCGACAAACCATATGTTGGCCGGTGCCAATCCAAACCTAACTCAAATTGATAAACGGTTTCCGGAGAAAGGTTGATATCACCGAGATAGTTAACCTGAATCTCGTTTAAGAAAAATGAACTAAATGCCTGTTCCAAGATCAGATCTTTCGACAAAAAAAGATTTATCCAAAACAAGGAATAGGCATGAAGACTTTAGTTGAGTTGTACTGCGATGTCGATGATTTTTGCAAAGTA
>JAVVFF010000179.1:0-2886 GCA_032250995.1 Methylophaga sp.
CCCGTGGTGTTTGGTACACACCAGAGCCGGTGGTTAACTTTATCGTCCGTGCGGTCGATGAAGTGCTGCAAACCGAGTTTGGTCTGCCTGACGGACTGGCCGATACTTCCAAAATCACTATCGACTGGGACACCGGCCAAAGTAATAAAAAAGGCAAGCGAATCATTGAAAAGAAAGCCGTTCACCGGGTGCAGATTTTAGATCCGGCCACTGGCACCGGCACCTTTCTCGCGGAAGTGATTAAGCAAATCGCGCCCAAAATTCAAAATGTCGCTCCCGGCATGTGGTCATCGTATATCGAAAAAGATTTGATCCCGCGCCTGCATGGCTTTGAATTACTGATGGCCTCTTATGCGATGTGCCATATGAAACTGGAAATGATTCTCACTGAACTCGGCTACCAGCCTGCTAAAACGCCGCCCCGCTTATCAGTTTATCTGACCAACTCCCTCGAAGAAGGCGAAATCGCTAATCAGCAATTATTGTTTTCGCAATGGTTGTCGCGCGAAGCCAAAGGCGCCAATGCCATTAAACGTGATATGCCGATTATGTGTGTAATTGGCAATCCGCCTTATCTGGGCGAGGGCGGTGTTTCTGAAGGCTGGATCGGCAGTTTGATGGATGATTACAAAAAAGAACCTGGCGGCAAGGTCAAACTGAAAGAGCGCAATCCCAAATGGCTCAATGATATGTACGTCAAATTTATCCGGCTGTCTTCGCATTTAATCGAAAAAAATGGCGAAGGCGTGATGGGCTTTATCACCAATCACGGCTATCTGGATAACCCCACTTTTCGCGGGATGCGCTGGCATTTATTAAACACGTTTGACCGCATTTGGATACTGGATCTGCACGGTAACAGTAAGAAAAAAGAAGTCACGCCGGAAGGCAAGCCCGATAAAAATGTATTTGATATTCAACAAGGCGTAGCAATTATTATCGGCGTTAAGAAAAAGGATGGCGGTAATCAACTAGCCGAAGTCATGCATGGGGATTTATGGGGAGACAGAAATACAAAATATAAGGGTCTATCGGTTGAATCTATAAGTGGAGAGCTCTTTAACTCTTTGCATAGCCCTGAACCTCAATTTCCGCTGGTAAAACGTAATTTCAAAGCTTTGCATCAATACGAGAATGGTTTTAAATTAAATGAACTGTTTCCGGTTAACTGCGTCGGATTTCAAACTCATCGTGATAAATTTGCCGTAGACTTTTCAAGAGAGGTCTTGGTAGCCAGAACATCTGCACTATTAGATTCAACCAAAACTGTTGAAGATTTACACAAGCAGTTTGGCACTAAAGACAATCGCGACTGGCAACTGGAATCAGCAAGAAAAAATTTATCAGTTATCAAGGAACCCTTTAAACCAATTACTCTATGTGCCTATCGTCCATTTGATAATAGATGGTGTTATTTCTCACATGAATTCATGGATTTTCCGCGGCGTGAATTGTTAGATAGCGTTTATGATCGTGAAAACTTGGTACTACTCTCAAGTCGTCAACAAGGTCGGCTCGGTTACTATCACAGCTTTGTTTCCAACATAGTCGCAAATGATTGTGTGGTCTCAAATAGAAGCCGAGAAGCTAACCAATGTTTTCCCTTGTACTTATATTCTGATGAGCATGACTTTGATCAAACCCGCCATGTCAATTTTGATTCCAAGCTATACAAAAAACTACAAAAATTAGCGACTCATACAACGCACGGTAAGCCGGATGAAATCGCCGTATTTGATTATATTTATGGTGTTTTGCACTGCCCTGCTTACCGCGAGACCTACGCCGAATTTTTAAAAATCGACTTTCCGCGTATTCCGTGGCCGCACACAGCAGAGGAATTCTGGACGATTTCAGCACAAGGTATGCATTTACGAAAACTGCATCTGATGGAATCTGCCGCTATTGGTGACACGCCTTATCCCTTTATCGGCGATGGCGATAATACGGTCGATAAGCCAGTCTTTAAAGATGACAAGGTCTGGATCAATCGCCATCAGTATTTTAATAATGCGCCAGCGATTGCCTGGGACTTTTATATCGGCGGCTATCAGCCAGCACAGAAATGGCTGAAAGACCGTAAAGGCCGACCGCTGAATTTTGATGATGTGAAACACTACCAGCGAATTCTAAAAATACTCACCGAAACCGACCGGGTCATGCGTGAAATCACCATGACCTTGTAGCGATTCTTGTTGGGTTTGGCTGGTTCTCCAAGACTCAGGGCTATTAAAACCTGAATTTCATGATTATAATAGGTACTAAATTCAGGTCTATTTTGAGGTCATTATGCATCATGTCTTAGCTGATTTTTCAGTCAGTATTACGGAACTGAAAAAAAACCCCTCTGCACTGCTGTCTCAATCCAGTGGTTCTGCGATTGCAGTTTTAAACCATAACAAACCGGCGGCTTATCTTGTCCCAGCTGAAACCTACGAAGCGCTGATGAATATGCTGGATGACTATGAGCTGGCCAAAACCGTTGAACAACGCTTAAAAGACATTAATACAGCCATTCCGGTATCGCTGGATGACTTATGAACTGCAGTTTTTACCGGCCGCGTTAAAAGAATGGGACAAACTGGCTGCGCCAATAAAAAGTCAGTTTAAGAAAAAACTGGCTGAAAGGCTCAAACAGCCCAAGGTACCGGCAGATAAATTGCGCGGCTTTGATGATGTCTACAAAATAAAATTGCGCGCCGCTGGTTATCGCCTCGCCTATCAGGTCGTCGATGACAAACTGATTGTCTGTGTACTTGCCGTCGGTAAACGCGATAAAAATAAAGTTTATTCAGTGCTTAAAAATCGATCTTGATATAGCTATTAATGCATTGTTGCTGTGTTTCGTAAACCCAACAATAAAAACAGTTTACAAAATAAATGGTT
>JAVVFF010000181.1:0-2877 GCA_032250995.1 Methylophaga sp.
CCGACGTTTAACCGTGCATAACCATGCTGGCGTAGGTATTCGAGATCGATGCCATTACAGGCCGGCGCATCCCAGTCAACATAGTTTTCCAGACATTCACTGTCTGACCATTTGAAGTTATCTTCGGTAAAGCCCATCCGTGCAGCCAGCCGGCGAAAAATATCCTGATTGGGAATCGCTTCACCGGGTGCTTCAACACATTTTTCGTTATAGGTCAGATATAAATGACCCCATGACAAAATCATATCTTCATGTTCTGCGCCCATAGTGGCCGGCAAAACAATATCGGCATAAGACGCGGTATCTGACAGGAAGTGCTCCGCCGACACCAAAAATAAATCATCGCGCATCAAACCTTCAACGATTTTATCGGTTTCGGCTGCCTGGGTGACCGGATTGGCATTCCAGCACATCATGGATTTGATCGGTACTTTCAAATCCATTTCACCGGTCAGGGCCCGGCCAATTTGAATAGCATTAACCACTTGCGTGCCTTCCGGAATCAGATCAGGGCGGCAAATCACATCAAATTTATACGGATGCTCCCAAACCGGGAATTGCAGTGCCCCGCCGCCCACATAACGCCAGGCACCGGTCAAAGCCGGCAAGCAGGTAATCGCACGAATCGCCTGACCACCACCATAGTTACGTTCCAGTGCCACGCCGAGGCGAATCGCGGCCGGTTGGCTGGTGGCAAATTCCATTGCAAATTTACGGATATCTTCTGCCGGCACACCGGTAATTTCGGCGGCCCATTCCGGGGTGCGGGTTTTTACGCGTTCAGCCAGTGCATCATAACCTTCGGTGTAGTTATCAATGTAATCCTGATCCTGCAGACCCTGTTCAATAATGGTGTGCATCATGGCCATCGCCAATGCGCCATCGGTACCGGGGCGCGGCGCAATATGCCAGTCGGCTTCTTTGGCGGTGCGGGATTTATACGGATCGATGACTATTACTTTGGCACCACGTTTTTGCGCGTCTTTAACAATATGCCAGTGATGCAGGTTGGTGCTGACCGAGTTACAGCCCCAGATCACAATATATTTGGCATGGATAAAACTTTCTGGATCGACACCAGCGGTTGGACCAACGGTCAGTAGCCAGGCGGTGCAGGAACCTTCACCACAAAACGTCCGTTCACAGACCGTCGCACCCAGCTTGTTAAAAAAGGCATCGGCACCATTCAGACCATGCACCAATCCCTGATTACCTAAATAACTGTAAGGAATAATCGCCTGCGGGCCGTATTCTTTAATAATGGTTTGCCAGCGTGAGGTGATTTCATCCAGTGCTTCATCCCAGCTGATTTGTTCAAATTGGCCGCTGCCTTTGGGACCGACCCGGCGCATTGGATGCAATAACCGATCAGGATGATAATGCCGTTGTTCGTAATCTTTGAGTTTGACGCAGAGACCGCCGCGAGTCATCGGGTGCTCGGCATTACCTTTGACGCTGATGAGTTTACCGTTTTCGACTTCATACACCATCGCGCAAGTGTCGGGACAATCATGCGGACAACCGCCGTGATGGGTGGTGTTTAACACACTGGCCATTTCTCTCTCCTGTAAATCTGCAATTATTGTTTTTTTTATTAGTATTGTCTGACTATACACCTGCCCGGTACGGGAAATCTGCCCAAATTGCCATTAATTTCCGGGGTCACTGTTATCAGGGATTCCCAATGATCCGCGAATATCCGGCAGCGCTTTTTGTACCGCACGTTCGCCGGCAGCAATCGCCTCACCCGCCCGGTAAAACTCCAACAAACCGATTTTGGCAAGGCGGGGTTGTAACAGAATTTCCGGCGGATCGCCGGCCATCCGGCTGCGGGTAATCCGATCCTGAGTGATATTAACTGAGGCCGCAATCGCATCAAATAAATTGGGTGCGTCATCGCAGTTTTTATCACTATTAAAAAAGTTACCGGTATAACTGCTGACAAACTCAGTAATACGGTCGGCAAAGCCAGTATTTTCATTATGGTTCGCCGCAACGGGCAGGTGTATGTGTTTGTCGAGAATATCGCAGTTAAGGTTTACGGCAATCACTATATCAGCGCCCAGCGCCCGGCACACGGATACCGGCACCGGATTCACCAGACCACCATCAATCAGCCAGCGATCATTTTGTTTAATTGCCGGAAATAAGCCGGGTAAGGAAATCGATGACCAGACTGCTTCCAGCACATTACCCTGCGTATTCCAGACTTCACGGCCAGAATGTAAGTGCGTGGCAACACTGCCGAATGCGGCCGGTAAATCGGCGATTTGCAAATCGGCTGGTGCCACATATTCGGTTAAAAAATCATGCAGCCGGGCTTTATTCACCAACCCGGTAAAAGCTGTTGACAGTTTAAAAAACCGGGCCGTTTCCAGCCGGTTTAAATCCGCCAGCCAGCTTTCCAGATGCGCGATACGTCCGGATAAATAAGCCGCGCCAACCAGGGCACCAATTGAGGTACCAACAACAATATCGGCTTTGATACCGGTTTTTTCCAGCGCTTTTAAAACGCCTATATGCGCCCAGCCACGTGCTGCACCACTACCCAGCGCCAAACCGACTTTTAATGCTGATTGCATAGATTCACCTGCCAATAGACTAATTGCATTTTACCGGTGCTGGTAGCGGCTGACTACCAGCCAGTTCAGTTGTTCCTAACAATGATTAAAGTTATTTAAAATCAGTCCGCTACTTATTTATATAGGCTTTAATCAGGTAGCGAGTATGATTGAGATACCGCGCGTTTATCAGCACAGTTATAGTTACGCACCGCCAAACAGTAGCGTGCGCCAGCCGGAAACCTTAACTACCGACAGTCCATGGGTGGTTAATGAAGATCGGCGCAGACGTCGTGACCGGCGCAAAAAAAATCAA
>JAVVFF010000180.1:0-2877 GCA_032250995.1 Methylophaga sp.
AAACCGGAAACTGCAGCAGCGAGGGTCAAACGATGAGTCGGGTGCTGATCATGGCAGGCGGCACTGGTGGCCATGTGTTTCCGGCACTGGCGGTCGCGGAAGAATTACGCGCCCGTGGTGTGGCATTAAGCTGGATGGGTACCGCAAATGGTATCGAAGCGCGTCTGGTGCCGGCGGCCAATATTCAGTTGAATTTCATTTCAGTACAGGGTCTTCGCGGTAACGGCTTGCTGGGATGGCTGACAGCACCGTTTAAACTAATTAAAGCGGTAAGTGAAGCGCGTCAACATATCAAGACTTTCCAACCGGAAGTCGTGCTGGGATTGGGGGGGTTCGCCTCAGGTCCCGGTGGTATTGCTGCCTGGTTAAGTCGGATCCCACTGGTCATTCATGAACAAAATGCCATAGCGGGTTTAACCAATCGTTTGCTGACACCTTTTTCTAAAAAGGTATTACTGGGCTTTAACAACAGTATCAAAACGAACAAAGCACTTTGGGTGGGTAATCCAGTTCGGATGTCAATTGAGCAGACACCGCCACCCGCCGAACGTTATCAGCAGGAAACTGAGCGACTGAAGATTTTGGTCTTAGGTGGCAGCTTGGGCGCGCGCAGCCTGAATGAAACAGTCCCCGCTGCATTGGCAAAAATGCCTGTCGCCACCCGGCCAGAAATTATTCATCAATGTGGTGAAAAGCATTTAGTCGCCGCCAGGCAGGCTTATCAACAGGCCGGTGTTGATGCAGATGTTAAAACCTTTATTGACGATATGGCCGCAGCGTATGCGAAGGCAGATTTAGTGATTTGCCGGGCTGGGGCCTTAACGGTTGCGGAAGTGGCGGCCACTGGCGTGGCGTCGATTCTGGTGCCATACCCGTATGCCGTTGATGACCATCAAACTGCTAATGCGCAGGTATTAACCAGAGCCGATGCAGCATTGTTGATTGCTGATGCTGGATTGCAAGCAGAAGATCTCGCCAATGTGCTCAGCGAATTAAATGATAACCGGCCGCGTTTACGGGCGATGGCCGCTCGGGCCCGGCAGTTGGCGAAACCAGGCAGTGCCGCCGTGATTGCCGATATTTGTCTGGAGCAGTTACATGGCTAAATTAACCTCCGCAATGCAAAGCCGCGTTAAACACATCCACTTTATTGGTATTGGTGGCGTGGGCATGGGCGGTATTGCTGAAGTGTTATTAAATCTTGGCTATCAGGTCAGCGGCAGCGATTTGGCTGAAAATGCCTTGATTGTGCATCTGCGTAAACTCGGTGCCGACATTAAGATTGGTCATGATCCGGCTTATCTTGCCGGTACAGATGTCGTGGTGGTTACCACCGCCGTCAGCCAGGATAATGTAGAGCTGCAGGCAGCAAGAGAACAACGGATCCCGGTGGTACCGCGCGCCGAAATGCTGGCCGAATTAATGCGCTTTAGTTATGGCATTGCGGTTGCGGGCACCCATGGTAAAACCACCACCACCAGTCTGATTGCCGCTTTACTTAGTGAAGGTGAACTGGATCCGACTTTTGTGATCGGTGGCCGGCTTAACAGTGCCGGCACCAATGCCCGCCTCGGTACCGGTCGATATCTAGTGGCTGAAGCCGATGAAAGTGATGCGTCGTTTTTGTATTTGCAGCCGATGATCGCTGTCGTCACCAATATTGATGAAGATCATATGGCGACCTACGAAGGCGACTTTAATAAGCTGAAGGCAACCTTTATCGAGTTTTTGCATCATCTGCCGTTTTATGGTCTGGCGGTACTGTGTATTGATGATCCTGAAGTGGTCAGTGTGTTACCGGAAGTGACCCGGCCAATCATGCGATATGGACAATCTGCTGATGCCGATTATCGTTTATCAGATTTACGCCAGCATCAGGGACAAAGCAGTTTTGTGGTAACTGAGCAGCAAACCGGGCTGGATTATCCAGTGACTTTAAATATGCCTGGTTTACATAACGCTTTAAATGCCACTGCGGCATTGGCCGTTGCCAGAAATTTAGGGGTCGGCGTTGCCGCTTGCCAGTCGGCATTAAGTAAATTTGATGGTGTTGGCCGGCGCTTTAATGTGCTGGGCGATAAAGCCACGCCGCAGGGCAGCGTTTTACTGGTCGATGATTATGGCCATCATCCCACCGAAGTTGCCGCGACAGTGGCCGCTGCCCGTGGTGGCTGGCCGGATCGTCGGTTGGTGGTGGTGTTTCAACCTCATCGTTATACCCGTACCCGTGATTTATTTGAGGATTTTGCGCAAATTTTATCGGCAGTTGATGTGCTGGTCATGCTTGAGGTTTACCCTGCCGGTGAACCCAAAATTGCCGGTGCTGATGCACGCAGTTTATGTCGGGCCATTCGCCTGCGGGGTCAGGTAGAGCCGGTGTTTGCTGAAGACAAACAGGCTTTATACGAATTGCTGCCGGGGCTGTTGTTGGATGGTGATTTATTGCTGACCTTAGGTGCCGGTGATATTGGCACCATTGCCCGTGAACTCGACACTATGATGGGAGCGGAAGCGTGATGGTCGATTTACATCCGCATTTGCAAGGTGAATTGCGTTTTAACGAGCCACTGGCGGGGCATACTTCATGGCGGGTCGGTGGTATTGCCCAACGCTTTTATCAGCCGAAAAATATAGACGATTTGGCGATGTTTTTGAGCCAGTTGCCGGTGACTGAACCGGTGATGTGGTTGGGCCTTGGCAGTAATCTGCTAGTCCGCGATGGCGGTTTCGCCGGCACGGTAATCGCCACGGCGGGTACCTTGCAGGATATTGAGATTGATGGCAATCAAGTCACAGCTGAAGTTGGCGTTTATTGCAGCAAAATTGCCAAACAAGCAGCGCGGGCGGGTCTGGCTGGTGGTGCGTTTCTGGCTGGGA
>JAVVFF010000035.1:0-16730 GCA_032250995.1 Methylophaga sp.
AGACGGCCAACGACTTTTTCGTTAACACGTTGAACGACTTCGACAATGCTGCCTTCTTGGCGGCCACGACGATCAATGCCACTTACTCTGGCAAGGGCGCGATCACCATGCAACACCAGGCGCATCTCCCGTTCACTTAAAAATAAATCATCGCCACCTTCATCCGGGATCAAAAAGCCAAAGCCATCCGGGTGGCCCATGACTCGGCCACTGACCAAGTTCATTTTGGAAACAGCGCCATAGGCATTTTTGCGATTGCGCAAAATTTGACCATCTCGTTCCATGGCACGTAATCGCCGACGTAAAGCTTCGGTAGCTTCTTCGTCTTTAATGCCTAATTGGCGAGCGATAGCTTTTTGACTGAGTGGGGCTTTTTGGTCTTTGAGCAGAGCGAGAATTAATTCGCGGCTGGCAATTGGGTTGTCGTATTTGTCTGCTTCGCGTTCAGCGAAAGGGTCTTGCGGGTGTTCTTTAGTCATTGACAGTTATTATCTCAATCTATATAGTGCGCGCTTCGTTGCCCAGGTGGCGGAATTGGTAGACGCGCTAGCTTCAGGTGCTAGTGTACTTATGTATGTGGGAGTTCGAGTCTCCCCCTGGGCACCATTCCGAATAATAATTCCTTATTACCCGACCCATTCTAACTGTTTTGGCTTTTACGGGTGAAAATTTCTGAATTTTTTTGCCCTACTTGCTGTAACCGATGCCATGAGCTATGTTGCAGTAGGTTGGATTTGTTGTTCAAGTTCTGCCTTGATGTGCCGTTAACTGGCTTGACGGCCAAATGTCGATATTTTTCCGGAAGAGAACAGCAATGGCATCCTTAATTGACTCTATCGATGAACGCACTAAACTGGCGGGGACCAACCACTTAGAAGTGCTGCTATTCAGTTTAGGCACTAATGATGAGACCGGCCGTAACGAATTATTCGGTATCAATGTATTTAAGGTGCGTGAAGTCCTTAATATCCCGGAAATTACCAGCGCTCCTGAAATGCCGGAGGGTATAGAAGGTTTTGTTAGTTTGCGCGGGGATATGGTGCCGATTATCAATTTGCAGAAATTCTGTAAATTGCAATCCAAAGAAAAACCCAAAATTTTGATGATCACCGAATATAACACTCATGTGCAGGGTTTTTTGGTGTCATCGGTGGATACCATTCAGCGGCTTAGCTGGCAGCAGGTTAAAGAGCCGCCGCCACTGATTTCTAAACGGCTGGGCGGACTGGTGACGGCTGTTGCCGAACTAACCGATAGACGGCTGGTGATGATCATGGATGTCGAAAAAGTCCTTGCCGACGCCGGTGGCTTTTATGATGAAACCGTCTTTGAAGGCATTGATAAACTTAATAATGCCCAACAATATAAAGTGCTATTTGCTGATGACTCTGCCGTGGCTCGTAAACAAGTTGCACAAACGCTGGATCGGCTTGGTATCCAGCATATCAGCGTTGTTAATGGTGCTGAAGCATGGAAAATGCTCGATAAACTAGCGATTCTATGTGAACAGCAAGGTCGGAAAATTGACAGTGAAATCAGCGCGGTTTTGACTGATGTGGAAATGCCGGAAATGGATGGCTACGTGCTGACCCAGAAGATTAAAGCCGATCCCCGCATGGTGCATTTACCGGTCATTATGCATTCGTCGCTGACTGCAGTCGCTAATCAGGCGATGGGCCGTGGTATTGGCTCGGATGCCTATGTGTCAAAATTTCAGCCTCATGAACTGGCGGCAACTTTGAAACAAATCCTCGAAAAACACTAAGTTAAAGCGTTCATCAGACTTGTATTAAGCAGCAGACTGTGACAGATTTGGCATTTTTCCGGCGAAGTTCAGATAACCGCCGGTCGCCGCGCCCACAGGAACCGTGATCATGCAGCACCGCCATAGCAGTATTCGAATAGTTGATAATCTGGCGGAAATCACCAGCCATCATGATCGACAGGTGCTGGAAAAAAGCCTGTTAAAAACCCTCAATGAATTATTCCCGGCACAAGGCCTGCGGTTATTCCGTGTCCGCAAGCATCAACATGGCCAGGACATCAGCTTGCTGGCATTTTGTGTTAACAATGTGATTGTCTCTTCAGAGGAACAGCCAACACTGAATCCGGAAGTCGGCTGGCTGGCAGATATTATGGATGCGGCTATTGATCGTGAGGATATTCAGCAACATCAGGATGCCGACGGTAGCTGGCATTTGGTGTATCCGGCATTTGATTCGCATGGTGATATTTTTGCCATTCTGGTGCATCACTGCGATAGCATGCCGGTGAATAATGATCAGCGATTAGTTCATGGCATTCTCAAGGTCTATGCCAACTATCTGGCATTGATCGACAAAACCCAACGCGACAAACTGACCAGTTTATTTAATCGTGAAACGCTGGATGAGCAAATCACCAAAATTTTGGTTAAGCAAAGCGATGAGTTAAATAAACTCAGTTCGTCGCCGAATGATTCCCGCCGTCGTCGTTATGCTATCAAGCATTGGTTGGGCATTGTTGATATCGATAATTTCAAATTTATTAATGATAATTACGGTCATTTATATGGTGACGAAGTGATTATTCTGGTGGCGCGGTTGATGACTTCTGGTGCTATTCGTGACGATGATTTGGTCTATCGTTATGGTGGCGAGGAGTTTGTGGTGTTGTTAAAAGCCGCTAATGAAGGTGATGCTTTGTTAGCTTTTGAACGACTTCGGCAAATGGTTGGCACACATAACTTCCCGCAATTGGATAAAGTCACGGTCAGTATTGGTTTTGTCGAAGTTGCTGAGCAATCTTCGCCGGCGGATGTCATTGGTCAGGCTGATGATGCATTGTATTTTGCTAAACAAAATGGCAGGGATCAGGTGCACAGTTATCGTCAACTGTTGTTGGATGGTAAAATAGCAGCACAGCAACCATTAGCCTTTAACAACGGTGTCGAATTATTCTAAATTATGCAACGTCAAATAAATTTTGCTGATAAATGTGTTTTGGCACTTGATAAAGCGCTGACCACGATTTGGGGTAAACCACAGGGTAGTGGTCGCAAAAGTCCAGCTGCCGATTTACCAGAAGCTGCGTTATCGGCAGCACAACGCCATCATAACGCCGCTTTAATGCGCGTTAATCATGCCGGTGAAGTATCGGCTCAAGCACTTTATCAGGGCCAGGCACTGACGGCTAAATTGCCAGTAGTGCGTCAAGCGATGCAACAGGCAGCAGCTGAAGAAAATGATCATTTAATTTGGTGTCAACAACGATTAACGGCACTAAATGGCCATCGCAGTTTACTTAATCCAGTTTGGTATGCAGGTTCATTTGCCTTGGGGGCAATGGCAGGTATTGCCGGTGATAAATGGAGTCTGGGTTTTGTTGCGGAGACGGAAAAGCAAGTTGAAGCACATTTAATTGATCATCTTGGTCAACTCAATATTGCAGATGCGGCCAGTGAAGCTGTACTCAGACAAATGCAGACGGATGAGATTCATCATGGTCAGCAAGCGATACAGGCGGGAGGCGTGTATTTGCCGCTGCCGGTAAAAAAATTGATGACAGTTGTCTCAAAAGTGATGACCCGCAGCAGTTATTGGTTGTAGTGTTTAATTCAACTCAGTAAATAATAACGAAATTTCAAAACGATCCGCTGCTTCGTTCAATGCCATCGTCCGCAACACCTTACCTTCAGCGACCAGTGGCGCTATTTGCGGATGTTTGCTGTTGATGACCAGTTGCAATAACTCAGCATTTTCCAGCGGCTCGGTCGTTATAAAGCGAATGCCGGTTGCGCTTAAATCCAGTGTTTCGCCTTTAAAAATCTGAGTAATGCCGGTGCGGCGAAATTGCAACTGACTGCTTAGTTGCATACGCTGAAATTGACGTTTTTCTTCGTGATCGATACTGGCCATACCGGACTCCCAGCAGATAGGTTTACCTAAGCTGTGTACCCAGGGCTTGTTTATCTTTCAAATCCACCACTGCTGGAGGCTATTTTTGTGTCCGGCAAGGCGGAAAGTGCGCAGTGTAGTTATACTACATGTGCGATTGACAACGCAGTCGGGCGCAAAAATAGTCCCAGCCCTTCGGGTTGTGGCTGAAAAAGCGCCCCTCTATGTTGCTCGTCGTTTGTTTAAAACAACTACAAAAACGCCGGGAGCGTTTTGAGCTTCAGCCCGTAAGAGTGAGATACAGGGATGTATCTCACAAACCGCTCTCCTCGCGTCTTGATTGACGCTTTTTAAGTCACAACAGAGGCGGAGATGAAAGATCAACAGCCCCTAGCCTAAGCTAAATTTATTAATTGCGTCCAGAGAACTGTATGTCAGCCATTCACCTTGCCCCGGAACAACTCTACCAAGCCTGTTCAGATAATGATTTGCCGTTTAAAAGCACCCGGGAATTAACCCCCTTATCGGGTCTGATCGGCCAGCAACGGGCAGAAGATGCCGTGCGATTTGCCGTCAATATGCAAAGCAGTGGTTACAATCTTTATGTGATGGGTGCACAGGGTATTGGCAAACATACTTTGGTAGAGAATGTGCTAGTGCCGATTATCAATCAGCGTCAAATACCGCAGGACTGGGCGTATCTGCACAATTTTACTGATCCACAAATGCCCTATGCGGTACCGCTGCCAGCCGGGCAGGGTCGACAATTACGCACCGATATTGAAACCTGTATCCGGCGCTTGGAAAAGCTGCTCCCTGAGGCCTTTGACGATGAGTATTACCGCGAGCGGATCCGTGCCCTGGAGTCACATGCCCGGCAATATCGGATTAGATTATTTGCGCCATTACAACAAGCGGCCGATGCCAGAGATATTGTCCTGCTGCGGTTGCAGGATGGCAATTATGCCTTTGCTACCCGACGAGATGGCGAAATTCTGCATGAACAAGAATTTGAAGCATTACCCTTAGCAGAACAAGTCGCCACCGAGGAGGCGATCGCTGATTTACACAGCAGTTTGCAGGAAAACCTGCTGGAATTGGGGCAATGGGAGCGGGATCACCTCAAGAAAATAAACGCCTTAGATGATGATGTGGCGCTGGAAGTTATCAGCCGGCAAATCGATGTATTGCGCCATGCTTATCCGCAGGTGGCGCGTTTGCAATTGTATTTTGAGGAAATGCTCAAAGACTTGCATGCAAATGTTGACTGGTTTTTAAAAGAGGCTAGTCGTAATGAAGAGGGCAGTGCCGAAGACAACCGACTGCGTCGATATCAGATCAATTTATTGGTGGATCATGCCGATACGCAAGGTGCGCCAGTCGTGTATCTGAACCAACTGAATCATCAATCATTGTTGGGCTGCGTCGAAAATATGGCGATGATGGGCGCGTTGGTTACCGACTTTACCCTGATCCGTGCTGGGGCTGTGCATCGTGCTAATGGTGGTTTTTTGGTGCTTGATATCGAACAGTTGCTAATGCAACCGTTTGCCTGGGAAGGATTGAAAGCAGTGCTCAAAGCCGGTGAAGTGCAATTTGAAAACCTGGAGCGCACTTATTCACTGGTCGCCACAGTCTCCCTGACCCCGGAACCGATTCCCCTGGATATCAAAGTGATCCTGCTGGGGGAACGGCATCTGTATTATGAGCTATATGAGCTGGATCCAGACTTTGCCAGTTTGTTTAAAGTGGTCGCGGATTTTGAAGACGATATGCTACGGCAACCGGCCAATCATTTATTGTATGCACGGATGCTGGCGAATTTAATTCAAGATGAAAATTTACCGGCCATGCAACGCGGGGCCGTGGCAAAGATGATTGAACATGCCGCCCGCGACAACGAAGATGGCCAACGTTTATCCCTGCATGTTGGCAATATGATTGATCTGTTGCATGAATCGGCTTATTGGGCATTGATGCAACAACAAAATATTATCGCCCGCAGTCATGTTGAACAGGCACTTGCCCAGCGAGAAAAACGTCTGGATCGGCTACGTGATGATGTTTATCAACAGATCCAGCGTGGTATTTTGCAGTTGGATTTACACGGTCAGGAGATCGGACAGATCAATGCTTTATCGGTATTTTCAATCGGTAGTTTTCATTTTGCCCAACCGACACGGGTAACCGCTAATGCCCGGTTTGGTGATGACACCATCATTGATATTGAACGTGAAGTGGAACTGGGCGGTAATTTACATGCTAAAGGTGTCCTGATTCTTTCTGGCTATTTAGGGTCGCATTATGCCCAGGACAAGCCGCTATCAATGTCGGCCAGTATTGTTTTTGAGCAAAACTATGGCGAAATCGATGGTGACAGTGCAACGCTGGCAGAATTATGTGCATTGTTGTCGGCAATTGCCCGTTTACCGCTGCGCCAGGATTTGGCGGTGACAGGTTCAATGAATCAGCGCGGTGAAGTGCAGGCCGTAGGCGGTATTAACGAAAAAATAGAAGGCTTTTTTGATGTTTGCCAAATGCAGGGATTAACCGGGCAACAAGGCGTTATTTTGCCGGCCAGCAATCAACAGCATTTGATGTTGAAAACGGCAGTTATTGAAGCGGTAAATGCTGGACAGTTTCATTTATACGCAGTGACCCAAGTCGATGAAGCAATTGCATTACTGACCGGCCTGGATGTGGGGCTGCTCGCTGAAAATGGTGAATATCCAGCGCAGAGTTTTAATGCTGCCGTGGCGGCGCGACTGAAATTATGGGCGGAGGGACATAAGCATGATAAAAATACTGATGATGAAGATTAACCAAAGCTTTTGCCTTTGTGACCGCTAAATTTAACAATGTAATCATTGTGGAGTAACGACGATGAAGCTAAGGTTTTTTGTCGGTTTGATTTTGTCAGCGGTTTGCTTATCGATTCAAGCAATGATCCTGCCGCCAGTACCAACTGAGCCGCTTTATTACGAGCCACCGATCGTAAAACCTGCAGAAGCTGAGCAGCGTTATGATTGTTATCAGTTGGATAGTGCGATAAACGCATTACATCCTTACCGTTATACTTACAAGCCGAATTTTTACAGCGATGGCAGTAATAAACTGGCGACTTCGCTGATAATCGTCGATAGCATCCCATTAGTAGAAGGCTGGCTCGGTATTGGTTACCTGGCTTATTCGGCGCTACTTGATGAAAAAGAAGCCCGACGCACTGAACATATTGAGCAGCAAATCGCCATGCTGCAACGGCTCAAAGCTGAACAACGCTGCTTTCAATAACAATCAAAACTGCTGTCATAAAGGCACTGTTTTCCTTGTGGTGATGAACCAATCTGAGGTACTATCGAATTGCAAAACTACCCAAAGAGGTAACGATTATGAGTAGCACAATAGATATTAAAACAAAGTGGTACGCTAACAATCATGAGACCAGTAGCAGCATCCGTGATAAATGGCAAAAGGCCAATGCAGTGCAAAAAAATATGAAAAAAATTCCTTGGTACAAAGCCAATAAACAGTCTGTTCAACATCAGGGTACACCTTGGTATCGGGCGAATCTGGTAAAACATCTGGATACCAAGAAAAAATGGTATGAAGCCAATCTGCGCAGTGCGGTAGAAAGTGTCCGCGCCACCCGTAAATGGTATGAAGCCAATCTGGACGATACACCCACCCAGACGCACTGGTTTGATTATCGTGAGAAAGGCCATACCGATGCCAAGCGCATGTGGCAACTGGAAAGCCTGCGTCAGGCGCGGGAAAATCGTGGCAAATGGTATGAAGCGAATCTGGATCACACGCCCAGTGATAGACACTGGTATGAATTCAGTGATGAAAAAACCGCTGCAAAACGTAAGTGGTATGAAGCCAATTTACAGCAAGCGCGGGTTAGCCATCAAAAATGGTATGAAGCTAATTTGCACCCAGACCCACATGCCGATATTAAATTGAAATGGTATGAAGCTAATCTGACCTTAACCCGGATCCAACAGGTGAAGAGTGATTGGTTTGCCTACAATACCCGTGTTGCCCGTGAGAAAGGTAAATGGTATGAAGCCAATCAGCGGCCGGCAAAATCAGTAGAAACGCATTGGTATGAAGCCAATCTGGTGCAGCATCTGGATACCAAGAAAAAATGGTATGAAGCCAATTTGCGCTCAGCTATTGATGAGGTCCGGGCCATACGGCATAAATGGTACGAAGCGAATCTGGACAACACGCCAACTACCCGACACTGGTATGAATTCAAAGAAGCCGGTGATACGGATTGGAAAAAACGTTTTCAAGCAGCTAATATCGAGAAAGTTCGGGGTCAGACCCATAAATGGTATGAAGCGAATCTTGATAATACGCCCACCGACAAGCACTGGTATGAATTCAGTGACGAGCAATTAGCGCCGGATCGTAAGTGGTATGAAGCCAATCTGGAACAGGCACGCATCAGCCATAAGAAATGGTATGAAGCGAATCTGCATCCGGATCCCCATGCTGATCTGAAGAAAAAATGGTGGGAAGCCAATATCAACCTGGTGCGTACGCAGAATATCAAACGTAAGTATTTTGAAAATAACATGCGTGTGGCGCGTGAAAGCCGCAACAAGTGGGATAATCAAGATTAATCAGGCGTAGTTTAATGAAGGCGCCGATGGTAAACATTGATGGTTAAATAATGCAGGTTCAATGTTTTACTGTTGGCGCTTTTCGCGTCAATACCTATCTGATTACTGATTTAATCACGCAATCATCGGCGATCATCGATACCGGTGAATCAGACTGCTTATTAAAGCAATTACAGGCACTTAATCCTGCGCCCAAAATAAAGATGATTTTATTGACCCATGGCCATTTAGATCATGCCGGTTCATTAGCCTTGCTACAGCAACATTATAATGTGACAACCTATTTACCGCGTCTGGAGCAGCCCTTATTTGCGACTTTACCGCAACAAGGTGACTGGTTTGGCGAGCCAGCCTTTAACCGACCTTGTGGCCGAATTGATCATTATCTCAATGATAGTGACCAGATTAAGCTTGGTGAAACCACGCTAAAATTTATCTCAACACCTGGTCATACGCCCGGGCAGGGTTGTTATTACGATAACCAGGATATTTTTGTCGGTGATACCTTATTTGCCGGCAGTATTGGCCGCTATGATTTGCCCATGGGCGATGCCGATTTAACGCAGCAAAGTTTGCAAAAACTAATGTCTTTACCTGAGAAATTGCGGGTGCATAGTGGCCACGGGCCGGTAACAACCTTGGCGCATGAATTAAAAACCAACCCCTACCTGCAATTTTTAAGGCAATAACAATGGCACAAACAGATGTTTTAATTGAAGGTTTTCAACGTTTTAAACAACGTTTTTTTGGTGATGACCAGGGGCTATATGACAGCATGAAAACCGGCCAGCCGGCGAAAACGCTGATGGTGGCATGTTGTGATTCAAGGGTGGATCCAGCCATCTTGACTGACTGCGACCCCGGTGATTTATTTACAGTGCGTAATGTTGCCAATCTGGTACCGCCCTGTGAAAATGACCAACATCATCACGGTACCAGTTCCGCGATCGAGTTCGCAGTCAATGGGTTGGCTGTCGAAAATATCATTGTTATGGGGCATGCCAACTGTGGTGGTATTAAAGGTCTTTGGGAAAGTAACGATCTGAATGACTCCCAGTTTATTCACCGTTGGGTGTCGATTGCTCAGCAAGCCAAAGAATGGGTCAAAACCAATCATAGTGAAGATAGTAATGCCGCCCAGTTAAAAGCCTGTGAACAGCGGGCCGTGTTGGTGTCGTTGCAGAACCTGTTGGGTTTTGATTTCGTTCGGGAGCGGGTCGAAAATGGCAGTCTGAGCTTGCATGGCTGGTATTTCGATCTGACCGCCGGTGAATTGTTATGTTATAACCCGCAAACAGATCAATTTGAAAACACACTGCAGTAAATAAAAGCGCCGCTGAAAAGCGGCGTTTAGTTATTCCATATCAGTATTTTCATCCGGCGACATTTCATCGCTACCGGTGCCTTCAGGCGCACCTGGTAAAGATTCAGCTTGTTTTTGCAACGCTGGATCGGCATTGTCATCATCATCTTCAATAATGTCGACTTCTGGTTCACCGATGCCAATCATGTTTAACAAACCGCCAAAGAAACTGGATTTATGCTCGTTGAGTGGCACAACGATATTGGTTTCGGTGCGATCTTTTTCGGCAAGTTCGATTTTCTCAACAACCCGGGTATCACCTTCAATATGATCCAGCTTTTCTTGCTCATCAAAAAAAAGCGTAATGCGTCGTTGCTGGCGTTCACCATTGCCGGGCTGAAAACTATAAATATAATCCCAGCGATTAGGATGGAAAGCGTCAATCAGCAGCGGTGTTCCCATTACAAAATTAACCTGACTTTTGCTCATGCCTGGTTCCAGCTTGGCAATCATTTCCTGAGAAACATCATTACCTTGCTGAATATCTATACGATAAACGCCGGGAATTTTATCTTTGCTGCAGCCACTGAGTACCAGAATCATCAGTGAAAGGCTATAAATGACGAGGCTTTTCATTTAGTATTCAAATCTGTGTTGATGACCAAAACGCGATGATACGCTATTCGCACTATTTCTACGAGGCAACAATCATAATGGAAAGTCAGGATTTAAGAAAAGCTGGTCTTAAAGTGACCCTACCACGACTCAAGGTACTGGAAATCATGGAGCATTCGGTACTGCGCCATATGAGTGCTGAAGATGTCTACAAAGCGCTGCTGGAAATGGGCGAAGAAATTGGTCTGGCGACTGTTTATCGGGTACTGACGCAATTCGAGGGTGCCGGCTTGGTATCACGCCTGAGTATCGAAGGCGGCCATGCTGTTTTTGAACTAGAACACGGCGACCATCATGATCATCTTTTCTGCGTCAAATGTAACCGTATCGAAGAATTTTGTGATGAGGTAATCGAACAACGCCAGAAAGCCATTGCTAAAGAGAACGGTTATGAAATGACCGATCACAGTTTGTACATCTACGGCATTTGTAAAAGCTGCCAGAAAAACTAGCGGCGATTAATGTTATAACTGTTGCGCCTGATCCAACATTTCTTCTGCATGCAGCCGGGTGGTTTGAGTCAGATTCATACCACCGAGCATCCGGGCAATTTCTTCAACGCGTTGCAGCCGATCCAATTCCTGAATTTCAATATGGGTATTGTCGGCTGTTAACTTTTTGCTCACTTGCAACTGTTGATGGGCCTGTGCCGCGACCTGCGGTAAATGGGTGACACAAATGACTTGTTGACTGTTGGCCAGTAAGCGCAAATGCTGGCCGACAATTTCAGCTATGCCACCACCAATACCAACATCCACTTCATCAAAAATTAACGTTGGCACAGTTCGTTGTCCGGCCGTGACCACCTGAATCGCCAGACTGATCCGCGCCAGTTCACCGCCAGAGGCAATTTTGGCCAAATCACCGGCGGGTTGGCCCGGATTGGTGGTGACCTTAAGTTGCACGTGATCTGCGCCATGTTCAGAAAATTCATTGTCAGGGTAGGGCGTTAAGACAAATGTTACTTTACCTGCTGGCATTGCAAGTTGCTGAATGGATGCAGTAATTTGCGTTGATAGATCCTTAATGCACGCTTGGCGATTTTTACGAATTTGCTGACATAAATCCAAGCAGGCCTTTTCACCCGCTAAAACTTGTTTTTCCAAGCTGCCCAGATTCTGACGGGCTGATGCCAGACTGTCTAACTCTGCCGACAAGACCTGAAAGTGCGACGGTAACTGTTCGATATCAACATGATGTTTACGCGCCAAATCGTTTAGCTGTGACAACTCACGCTCAACCTCGTCAAGTTGTTCGGGATCCAATTCGTTATGATCCAAATAGTGACGAAGACTGCTGGCTGATTCATCCAGATTGATAAGCGCGCTGTTTAAGGTTTCGACAATGCTGGCAAAGCGCGGCTCAATGTTCTGCAGTTTTTCCAAATCCCGAACAGCGATGCCAATTAAATCGTAGGCGGCGCCGGATTCCTGATCAAAAATAGTTTGCAGCGTATTTTCACTGATTTGCATTAACTCAGCGGCATTTGCAAGTTGCTGTTGCTGTTGCAGGCAATCCTGAATTTTTTCATCAGTCAGCGCAAAATCAGCCATTTCACTGACCTGATATTGCAGCAATTCCATGCGTGCTTTACCTTGCGCCGATTGATTTTGTAAGTCAGTCAGTTGTTGTTGATGTTGTTGCCAGTCACGATACTGTTGGCGCAATTGTTTGAGCAGGACTTTATTACCAGCAACAATATCCACCAATTCTCGCTGGGTATCCGCGCGGAGCAGAGATTGATGGGCATGCTGGCCATGAATGTCGAGACTCAGTTCACCAATTTGTTTTAACTGACTGAGAGGGACCTGACGACCATTAACATAGCCTTTGGAGCGGCCATCACGGCTGATAGTTCGGCGTAACTGGCATTGACCCTCGTCATCCAGCTCCTGATCCTGTAACCAATCCTGCAGCGGTTGATTGTCACGGATATCAAAAGCGGCTTCGATTTCGGCACGTTCGTTACCATGACGAACCATATTAGAGTCAGCACGATCACCCAACACCAGACCCAAGGCATCAACCAGCATCGATTTACCAGCACCGGTTTCGCCGGTAAGCGAGGTCATACCTGATTTAAATAGCAGGGAAATATCTTCAACCACCGCCAGATGACGAACACTGAGTCGGCTTAACATGTCAGTTTACGACCCCATTCAAGTTTGGCACGCAAAATTGAGTAGTGATCATGATCTTCGAGGTGCAGTAAATCAACCTGTTTGGCATGGCGTTGAATGCGAATACTGTCACCCGGTTGCAACAAATAACCGGGCCGGCCATCGCAAGTGACCATGGCAGTGGTAATGTTTTTTTCACTGAGCGTTATATCAACCACACTGCTGGCAGCAATCACCAGTGGCCGATTACTCAGAGTATGCGGACAGACCGAGGCAATCACCAATGCATCCAAATCCACATCCAGAATCGGCCCGCCTGCAGACATCGCATAGGCGGTCGATCCGGTCGGCGTGGCAATCACCACACCATCGGCGCGCTGGCTATTTAAAAACCGGCCATTGATATGGGTTTCAAATTCGATCATATGCAGGCTTTGGTGGCAATGCACCACCACATCATTCATGGCAATGCTTAGCGGCTCCGGGTTGCCGTTTAAGTGCGCCTGCAGCATAAAGCGCTGATCATGTCGGTATTCACCATTGAGGATCCGCGATAATTGTGCTTGCAGATCTTTTAACGTGACGTCGGCTAAAAAACCGAGCCGGCCAACATTAATACCGACAATCGGCAATTCACTGCCGGCCAGAGCCCGCGCTGCGGACAACATCGTGCCATCGCCGCCAATGGCGATAGTCAAATCACATTGCGTACTGAATTCACTAATCGAAATGACCGGTAAATCCGGCAAAAATGCCAGTGGCTCATTGCAGCAGACATGAAGATTTCGGCTATGCAACAACTCGCTGACTTCGATAACGGCCGATGCCATTACCGGATCATCTTTGCGAATAAACAGGCCAATACGGCTAAACGGGGTGTTCATAAGTTAATGTCGGTTGCCAATCTGTCTTTGTATTTGGCGATGGTAATGGTTTTGTCGCTAAATCCAAAGCAAAATCCTTCCAACAAGACGCTACCAACAAGCTTTCGTTAAGATGTTAGAATAACGTGATTTAACACAACTTTATCAATGAGGATCAAAATGGCGATTGAACGTACTCTGTCTATCATCAAACCGGACGCTGTCTCAAAAAATGTGATCGGTGAAATTTATTCACGTTTTGAAAAAGCCGGCTTGTCAGTCGTCGCGGCACGTATGGTGCACTTGTCACAGCAACAAGCCGAAGGTTTTTATGCCGAGCATAAAGCACGGCCTTTTTTCGGTGATCTGGTCAGCTTTATGACATCGGGTCCGGTGATGATTCAGGTGCTGGAAGGCGATGATGCCGTTATCAAACACCGTGATTTGATGGGTGCAACCAATCCGAAAGACGCTGCTGCCGGCACTATCCGTGCTGATTTTGCGCAAAGCATTGATGAAAATGCCGTGCACGGTTCGGATTCTGCAGACAGTGCCGCCCGTGAAATTGCATACTTTTTTACTGACGACCAACTTTGTGCCCGTACCCGCTGAGTAATTATTAATGACAATTGCCCGCACCAATTTATTGGGGCTTGATTTGCAAGCCATGGAAGCGTTTTTCGTCGAAATCGGCGAAAAACCTTTCCGTGCGCGGCAGTTACTGCAATGGATCCATCAATACCGGGTCACTGATTTTGCGCAGATGAGCAATCTCAGTAAGGTGTTGCGCGAAAAGCTCAGCAATATTGCTGAAATTCATGTCCCGGAACTAATACATGAGCATATTTCTACCGACGGCACCCGCAAATGGGTGATCCGTATGGATGGCAATAATGCTATCGAAGCCGTATTTATCCCCGAAGGCGGACGCGGCACTTTATGTGTGTCGTCGCAAGTCGGCTGTGCGTTGACCTGTACCTTTTGTTCTACCGGTCAGCAGGGCTTTAACCGCAACTTATCATCAGCCGAGATTATTGCCCAGTTATGGATTGCCAATAATGCCCTGAAAAAAGATCCGAAAGGTAATCGCGTGGTCACCAATGTGGTGATGATGGGCATGGGCGAACCATTAGCCAATTATGCCAATGTCATCAGCGCCATGAACCTGATGCGTGATGACTACGGTTACGGTATTTCATGGCGGCGTTTGACTTTGAGCACTTCCGGTATGGTGCCAATGATCGATAAACTTAAGCAGGATTGTCCGGTTAGTCTGGCAATTTCATTGCATGCTGCAAACGATACATTGCGCAGCCAGATCATTCCGCTTAATGATAAATATCCGATTGCTGAATTACTGGCAGCTTGCAAACGCTACGTTGCAGGCGGTCAGCAGCGCCGGCATATTACTGTCGAATATGTGATGCTGGCCGGTATTAACGATTCAGCCCAGGATGCCAGAGATTTAATCCGCATTCTCAAAGACTTACCGACCAAAATAAACCTGATCCCTTTTAATCCGTTTCCGGGCACCAATTACCATTGCTCATCGCGTAATGTAATTGAAAAATTCAAACAACAATTGATTGATGCGGGCCTGGTGGCAACGGTACGAAAAACCCGCGGCGATGATATCGTGGCAGCTTGTGGGCAACTGGCCGGCGAAGTTAAAGATAAAACCCGGCGCAGTCAGCGTCTTGCCCAGCAACAAGTGGTATTGGTGCAATGAAAACACAAACATTTTTTGCCATACTGCTGTTATCAACATTGCTGTCGGCTTGTGCCGGCAATAACCGAAACAGTTCATCCGGTGGTAATGAGGCAGCAGAAATCAATATGCGCCTCGGTCTGAATTATATGCAGCGGGGTGATTATGCCTTTGCGCTGGAAAAACTCGAAAAAGCCTTGCAGCAAGATCCCAATCTGCCCAGCGCCCATAATACGATTGCCATACTTTACCAACGACTAGGTGAAGACGAAAAAGCCGGATATCATTTTGAAAAAGCTGTTGATTTGGCGCCGGAATATTCTGAAGCACAAAATAATTATGGTGCTTTTTTATGTCAGCAGCAGCGCTTTGATGAGGCAGAAAAACGATTTCTGCTTGCAGTAGAAAATCCGCTTTATCAAAGTGCCGCACAAGCTTATGAAAATGCCGGTTTATGTGCCATGCAAGCGCAGCAGGTTAAAACAGCAGAGAATTATTTTCGCCGTGCCTTGCAAATTGAACCAACGCTCAGAAAATCACTGTTACAAATGGCAGAAATCAGTTATCAGCAGCAAAATTATCTGCAAGCGCGGGGCTATATTCAGCGGTTTCATGATGCCGCTACCTGGACTGCCCGTGCATTGCTGCTGGGCATCAAAACAGAAAACAAGCTGGGCGATGAAGATGCGATAGCCAGCTATATTTTGATTTTACGCTCGCGTTTTCCGGATTCCGATGAAATGCAAATGGTTAACCAGGGTATCGAAAATTTATGAGTGCCACGAGTGATGAAGCCAATAATGTAGTTGCCTCGACGCCTGGGATTGGCTACCGGCTGCAACAGGCACGTGAGCTTAAAAAGTTGTCAATCGCCGATACAGCCAGTCAGCTGCGCTTCACCCGCGCCACGGTGGTTCACCTTGAGCAGGAAGAATGGGATAAATTGCACAGCCGTATTTATGCTCGTGGTTATTTATTGAGCTATGTCAAATTTCTCGGCCTGCCCAGTGATGATATGTTGTCAGCATTTAATGCCCAGTATGGCGATGCCGAACGGCCCAATAGTTTGCTGGTGAGTAAAACGCTTCCCGTCGAAAAGCCTTTTCCGTGGCTCAGCAGTTTACTGGTATTGATTGTGTTGATTATTGGCGCGCTAATTTATCAGTATTGGCCGCAACAAAGCTTAACATCGCCAGAACTGTCGGGCACTGAAACCATAAACGACAGTGCTGAATCATCTTTGCAAACCGCGCCAGAAGCACAACGACTGGATGACGATATAGACATCCAGCCAAATCCGCAAAATGCCCAGGACACCCGAGATGTCAATAAACTTAATGAACTACCAGCAACGCCATTGATCAGTGAAACTATGCCTGCAGACATAGACAGCCTTGAACAACAAGATCTAAGCGAGCCGCTGCCAGCAACGACCGAAATCAATGCTGCTGAGGCGACACCGGTTGAAACGATGACGCCGCTGACTAATGGTGAAGCCCAATTAACGCTGGTTGTTACTGAAGCTTCTTGGGTGGAGGTTAAGGATAATGGCGGC
>JAVVFF010000036.1:0-16666 GCA_032250995.1 Methylophaga sp.
AAAGCGAACACTTACAGCGGATTGAGCAGGCACTGAACGACGTGAATTTAACGCATCTGGCCGATCAGGATGCGACCACCTTATCCGGCGGTGAATTAAAACGCGCGGCACTGGCGCGGGTGCTGGCCTATCAGCCGGATATTTTATTGCTTGATGAACCTTTTTCGCATCTCGACAGTCAGCATATCCGTCAGCTGGAAGCTTTAATCCAACAACTCGGTAATGAGAATCGCACGGTCATTTTCACCACCCATGACCGGATGCAGGCTTATGCGCTGGCCAGTCAACATATTCATTTGCTTAACGGTCGTCTCAGCACAACGCCGCTGCTAAATTTATTTCACGGCCATTTTGCCGGAGACTGTTTTGATACCGGCAAACTTAAGCTATACGCCAACCCGGCGCAAACCGATGCCCGACATATTGCGATCGATCCGCGGGAAATCATTATCAGCCGCCATGCAGATAAAGACAGCAGCGCCCGTAATCAATTACCGGGCCGGCTGACGCAAATCGCAGAAGAAGGCAGTGATGTCCGTCTGCGAGTCGACTGCGGCGAAGCCTTTCAGGTCATTATCAGCCCGCAATCATTACAGCAATTACAGCTGCAACTCGGCGACAACCTGTGGCTGAGTTTTAAAGCCAGCACTGTCGCTTTGCTGTAAACAGCGTTTATTTTAAAAAGCCATATAGGCAATAGCGCCGGCTTTGCGGTAACATTGAGTCATGGTCATAACATTTCGTCGCCCAATTTAAGTGAAACCCTCATTACAGCTACGTATCGGCCAAAGTCTATCGATGACACCCCAGTTGCAACAGGCGATCCGCTTGTTACAACTTTCCTCGCTGGAATTACAGGCCGAAATTCAGCAAGCCCTGGAAAGCAATCCGCTGCTGGAAGTCGAAGAAGACTACGATTACGACGCCCAGGAAGCGGTGATCAGCACCAATAACGATGACAGCCGCGAAATCAGCCAGATGGAAAACCGTGATATTCCCGAAGATTTACCGGTAGACTCACAATGGGAAGATACCTTCGAGAATCAGCATGGCAGCAGCGGCAATAGCGAGGGTGAATTTGAACGTGACAGTCAGGATGACAGCGGCAACAGCCTGCAGCAGCATTTGCTTTGGCAAATGCAACTAACACCGTTTACCGAAACGGAGCAAGCCATTGCCACGACGATTATCGATTCGATTGAAGACGATGGTTATCTGAAATGCAGTCTGCAAGATATTCAGCATAGTCTCGGCGAAGAATTTGCCGACATTGAACTCGATGAAATTGAAACCGTGCTGCATCGTATCCAGCATTTTGATCCGGTAGGCGTTGCCGCCCGTGATTTACGCGAATGTTTGCTGATCCAGTTACGGCTCTACGATGCCGCCGCGTTACAACAAATTGATCTGCTGACTGAGCTGATTGATAAACATCTCGATACACTGGCCAAGCGCGATTACGCGCTGATTAAGCGCGCGCTGAAAGTCTCAGACGATGAACTCACCGATTTGGTACGCAGTATTCAGTTACTTAATCCGCGCCCTGGCAGCGCGATTCAAACGGACAATACCGAATACATTGTGCCTGATGTTTATGCCAAAAAAATAAATGGCCGCTGGCAGCTGTCGCTCAATCCTGACAATGCACCGCGTCTGCAAATTGCCGAACATTATGCGCAGCTGATTAACCGCGCCGATAGCAGCGCCGAAAACACTTATCTGAAAAATAATTTGCAGGAAGCCCGCTGGTTTTTAAAAAGTCTGCAAAGTCGCAACGAAACACTGGTCAAAGTCACGCAAGCCATTGTCGAACGGCAAAAAGACTTTCTGGATCATGGTGAAGAAGCGATGCGGCCACTGGTACTGGCCGATATTGCCGAAACGGTGGAAATGCACGAGTCGACTATCTCCCGCGTGACCACCCGCAAATATCTGCATACCCCACGTGGCATTTTTGAATTGAAATTTTTCTTTTCCAGCCATGTCGGTACGGAAAGCGGCGGTGAATGTTCAGCAACCGCTATCCGCGCTATCATCAAAAAACTGGTGGCGGCAGAAAATCCAAGAAAACCCCTGAGCGACAGCAAAATTGCTGATATTCTCGGAGAACAGGGCATCAATGTTGCTCGGCGCACCATTGCCAAGTACCGTGAAACATTGTCGATACCACCCTCAAATGAGCGTAAGCGGCTGGTGTAAACCAGCTTTGATCCAACAATAGGAGTGATGCATTATGCAATTAAACTTAAGCGGACAACATCTCGATATCACCGATAGTCTCCGGGATCACGTCAATAAAAAGTTTGAAAAACTGACCCGTCATTTTGACCATATGACGAATGTGCATGTGGTGCTGTCCGTTGAAAAAGATCGCCAGAAAGCTGAAGCCACCGTGCATGTCAGCGGCGCTGATTTATTCGCATCAGACCAACACGAAAATATGTATAGCGCTATCGAAAATCTGATCGCCAAGTTAGATCGGCAGATCATCAAACATAAAGATAAAATTACCAATCACCATCAAGCCGATGGTGCCACGCAAAAACACAACGTAAGTTAAGGTCTGAATTTATGCTCATAGCTGCGCTGCTAGTAAATGCCGACAACATCAGTTATCACGACGAAGCTACCAGTAAAAAACGGGTACTGGAAAATCTGAGTCGACTGCTGGCAGCCAACAGCGATGCATTATCAGCCGAGAAAATTTTCCAGGTACTGCTAGAGCGTGAACGCTTGGGCAGTACCGGTCTCGGCAAAGGTGTGGCCATTCCCCATGCCCGCGTACCTGATTTAACCCATACGGTGGCCGCCATGCTGACGTTGTCAACACCCGTTGATTTTGAAGCCGCTGATGGCCAACCCATTGATATTGCTTTTGGCTTATTAGTCCCGGAAGATGACACTGAAAATCACCATTTACAACATTTATCACGCTTGGTAACGCTGTTTCGTGATCCCGAATGCTGTAGTAAAATCCGTCAGGCAGGCAATGCCGAGGCGATATTTGAATATCTGTTAACCATCGACGAAGACTAGGGCTTGTTTATTTTTATAGCCGTTAACCATGCCTGACAACAGTGCTGTCATACAACGCCATGCGGTTATGGTGCGCTGGCAGAATCAAGGCCTGCTGATTTGCGGCCCGCCCGCTATTGGCAAAAGCAGCCTAGCTTTGGCGATATTACATCAGGGTGGTCAGTTAATTGCTGATGACTGTGTCGACATTACCCGCCGAGAGGCACGGTTAATCGCCCAGTGCCCTGCCAATCAAGTCGGTTTATTGCATAGCCGCGAACTAGGTTTACTGAATATTCGCAGCCTGTTTGCTTATAATGCAGTGCTAGCCGAAACGCCTATTGATGCCATTATCAAACTATTGCCGGAGCCGCCCAAGCAACTGGCATTTTCTCCTGATGTAGCAGAACAAATATTGGGCATTCAAGTCCAGATTCTAACCTTAAGTGTACTTAATCCGCTCAGCCTGACCGAACGTATCGCACTTTGGCTACGCCAATGGCCGACAAAAAATGAAGTCTGACATTTGCGAAATCACCTGATATCAATTACATTCAAGACCGTTACCCGCCCTGATAAACGGCCCAGAGACAGTAGATGACGGTAGGCATTTTAATCGTATCGCATAATCATATCGGTACAGAGCTCATCAATACCGCACGACAAATGTTGTCCTGTTGTCCGTTACCGACCAAAGTGATTTCCATTGAGGTCAAAGACAACCCCGACGCTATTCGAAAACAATTGAACCGCGATTTATTGGGGCTGGATCAAGGCAACGGCATCTTGATTTTGACCGATATGTTTGGCTCGACGCCCAGCAATATTGCCTGCGCGGTGTCGGATCGCAATGACATTCGCATAGTCTCCGGCTTAAATCTGCCGATGCTGATCCGGGTGCTGAATTACCCCACCCTCAATCTTGAAGAACTCGAAATTAAAGCCATCAGCGGTGGCCAGGAAGGCATTGTGCGTTGCCATCACTCCGGATATTTGTCATGACCCAGCAGACCTTTACTATTATTAATAAGCTCGGTTTGCATGCTCGCGCGGCGGCGAAATTCGTCACCACGGCGTCAACCTTTGATGCCGATATTCTGGTGCGTCGTGACGGCCGTGAAGTCAATGGCAAAAGCATCATGGGGGTGATGATGCTGGCCGCTGCTAAAGGCACCGAAATTACTGTTTGCGCTGATGGTGATGACGCCGATGCGGCGCTGCAAGCCATCGGTGACTTGATCAATAATTATTTTGAGGAGGGCCAATGACCCTCGAATTACAAGGGCTTGGTGTTTCCCGGGGCATTGCCATCGGTCGTGCCCATATCCTGTTTCATAACCAGCCGGATGTGCGTGAATATCTGATCCCGGCATTTGCTATTGAACAGGAAGTGGAACGGCTGTTAGAAGCCATTGAGCAAGCCAAACAGCAGTTAAAAGCAATTCGTAATCATATTCCGGCCAATGCACCCTCTGACGTCATTGCCTTTATCGATACCCATATTCTAATGCTCAATGACTCGTCTTTGAACAAAGTACCGGTCGATATGATTCGCCAGCGACGTTGTAATGCCGAATGGGCCCTGCAACTGCAGCGTGATGCGCTAATCAACGTCTTTAATGAGATGGATGATCCCTATCTGCGCACCCGCCGGGATGATGTCGATCACGTGGTTAACCGGGTGCATCGGATCCTTGCTGATCAGGATGTTGCTGATCACGAAATTCCTGATGGCCGGCTCAAAGGCCATATCATTATTGCCGAGGATTTAACGCCTGCTGATACGGTGTTAATGCAACATCAGGGCATTGCTGGTTTTGTTACTGAACATGGTGGTGCCACCTCGCACACCACAATCCTAGCGCGTAGCTTGGGTATTCCGGCGATTATTGGTATCGAATCAGTACGCCGCTATGTGCAGGACAATGAACCCTTAATTGTTGATGGTGAAGCCGGTATTATGATTGCCGGTGCTGACGACACCATCACAGCTGAATTCCAACAACGACGAATTGCTTTTTCCGAACATATTTCGTCATTAAGCCGCTACAAATCACAACCGACCAAAACCCGCGATGGCAAGGCTATTACCCTGTTAGCTAACGCCGAGTTACCCGAAGATATTAGTACCATCTCTGCTGCCGGCGCGCAGGGTATCGGTCTGTACCGTACCGAATTTTTGTATATGAACCGGCTGGCGCCGCCGGAAGAAGAGGAACAATTAGCGGCTTACCGTGATGTTGTTGAAGGTATGAATAATCATCCTGTGACCATTCGTACCTTTGATTTGGGTGCTGACAAAACCGTTGACGGAGGCCGGCAGTTATCGCAAAACGTGGTCACCAATCCAGCGCTGGGCTTGCGGGCAATTCGCTTATGTCTGGCGCAACCCGCGATGTTTCGCATTCAATTACGGGCGATTTTGCGGGCCTCCGCTTATGGCAAAATCAAAATCATGTTCCCGATGATTTCCACCATGCATGAGCTGACTCAGGCCCGTAATTTACTGGAGCAATGTAAAATTGAGCTCACTCGCGAAGGCCTTGAATATGATCGGCATATTGAAATCGGCGCCATGATTGAGATCCCGGCCAGCGCCGTTTGCGCCGATATGTTTGCCCGCCATGTCGACTTTCTGTCAATCGGTACCAATGATCTGATTCAGTACACACTGGCCATCGACCGCATTGATGACCATGTCAACTATCTTTACGACCCCTTGCATCCGGCGGTATTAAAGCTGATTCACATTACGCTTGAAGCTGGCAAACGTCACCATATTCCGGTGTCTATGTGCGGTGAAATGGCAGGTGATCCACGCTTTACCCGGTTGCTGCTGGCCATGGGCCTGGAGCATTTCAGCATGCATCCCAATGCGCTGCTGGAAGTGAAACAGATCATTAATGAAACCGATTTGGGACAGTTGCCGGTTAATACCTTGCAAATAATGGATGTTTCCGATGCACTGGAAGCCGATATGTTGCTCGAACAAATTAACGCGCCCGAACACAATCAATAGACCTTGCTTAGCTTTTACAGATAAAGGATTAACTGTAAACAGAAACGGGTATTGGATTTAACGCTATCCAGCACAGCCCCCACAGGCTAAAATACGCGGTAGTCCCCCCCGAAAACCGTCGTGCTGTGGAGCCGGACATGTCTGAGCTGGATCAATACCGTGCTTTAAATCATTCGCTCGATACGCTTGCTGATGCGCTACAAAGTGGCCGTTTCGTAAGGATGCGACGTTTGTTGGCAAGTCTGCATCCGGCAGAAACCGCGCACTTATTAGAATCCCTGCCACCAGCAGAACGGAAAGTCTGCTGGCCAATCATCAATCCCGAACTGCGCGGTGAGGTGTTGTCGTATATTGGTGATGATGTCCGTACCAGCCTGATGGTGGATATGGATACCGCGGATCTGCTCAGCGCCACTGAAGATCTTGATACCGATGACGTGGTCGACTTGCTGCAGGATCTGCCGGATCATGTAATGCAGGAAGTGCTGCGGGCAATGGATAGCCAGCGGCGCCGCCGTATCGAAATGATTCTTGGTTACGAAGAAGACACTGCCGGCGGCTTGATGAATACCGACGTGGTGACGGTACGCTCAGATATTACCCTTGAAGTTGTATTACGCTACTTACGCTTGTTAGGAGATTTACCGGAAAATACCGATAGCTTGTACGTCGTCGATCATAACGACAAATATCTCGGTACTTTACGTTTATCACAAGTAGTCAGTCGCAGTCGCTCCATGACCGTGCGTGAAGTGATGTCACATCAGGTGGAAGCCATTCCAGCGCATATGTCCGATGAAGATGTTGCCCACCGCTTTGAAAAACACGATTTAATCTCAGCGCCGGTCGTCGATAGAGACAATCATCTGCTCGGCCGTATCACTATCGATGACGTAGTCGACGTTATCCGCGATGTGGCCGAACATTCGATGTTAAGCATGGCCGGTCTGAGTGAGGATGAAGATACCTTTGCACCGGTGAAAAAAAGCGTGCATCGTCGCTCAGTGTGGTTGGGTATTAATTTAATTACCGCCTTTCTAGCGTCCTGGGTTATCGGTCTGTTTGATACCACTATCGAAAAAGTCGTAGCCCTGGCGGTATTGATGCCGATTGTTGCCAGTATGGGCGGTATCGCCGGCAGTCAAACACTGACTTTGGTTATTCGCTCCATGGCACTCGGCCAATTAAATGACAAAAACCAGCGCTGGCTGCTGCGCAAAGAACTCGCCGTGGGCGCGCTTAATGGCATTATTTGGGCTATTGCTATCGCCTTTGTCACTTATTTATGGTTTCAGGACATGGGCATCGCGATTTTGATTGGGGTTGCCATCATCATTAATCTGGTGGCTGCTTCACTGGCTGGGGTTACCATTCCACTGGCACTGAAAAAAGTGGGTATCGATCCGGCGCTGTCGGGCAGTGTGTTACTGACTACGATTACTGATGTGATCGGTTTTATGGCCTTCCTCGGATTTGCTACGCTATTTCTCATTTAATTATTGACCGGAATTTTTTATGTCAGGCAACAGCTTCGGAAAACTGTTCACCATCACTACTTTTGGTGAAAGTCACGGCCCGGCTTTGGGCGCGATTGTCGATGGCTGTCCGCCGGGTATGACTTTATCTGAAGCCGATTTACAAGGCGATCTGGATCGCCACCGCCCCGGTAAAAGCCGCCATGAAACGCAACGTCGCGAACCGGATCAGGTAAAAATTCTATCTGGCGTTTTTGATGGTAAAACCACTGGCACACCGATTGGTTTATTGATCGAAAACATCGATCAACGCTCTAAAGATTACGGCAATATTGCCCAGCAATTCCGGCCGGCGCATGCCGATTATGCCTATCATCATAAGTTTGGTTTTCGTGATTACCGTGGTGGCGGCCGTTCGTCGGCGCGTGAAACAGCCATGCGTGTGGCGGCCGGCGGTATTGCCAAAAAATATCTGCGTGAACGCTATGGCATTGAAATTCAAGGATATATGGCGCAACTCGGCCCAATCAAAGCTGAGACACTGGACTTCTCACATTTGGATAACAGTCTGTTTTTCAATCCGGACCCGGCCATTGAAAAACAGCTCGAAGACTACATGGATGCCCTTCGCAAAGAAGGCAATTCGATTGGTGCGCGCATTAATGTCATTGCCCGTCATGTACCGCCGGGTCTGGGTGAACCGATTTTTGACCGGCTTGACGCCGATATCGCCCATGCCATGATGAGCATTAATGCTGTCAAGGGTGTAGAAATTGGTGCCGGTTTTGAATCGGTCACCCAGAAAGGCACTGAACATCGTGATGAAATAACGCCACAAGGCTTTCTTAGCAATAATGCCGGTGGTACGCTCGGTGGCATTTCCAGCGGTCAGGATATCGTGGTCAGCATGGCCTTAAAACCCACTTCCAGCCTGCGTATTCCCGGCCGTAGTATTGACGTGAATGGTAATCCAATTGACGTTATCACCCATGGTCGTCATGACCCTTGTGTTGGTATTCGGGCAACGCCTATCGCCGAAGCGATGCTGGCGCTGGTATTGATGGATCATATTTTGCGTCACCGTGGCCAGAATCAGGATGTAACCACCACCACACCCGTTATTCCATCACAAGCCTGAGTTCGTGCCCTTATCCCAAGTCCCCTACTGGCGACTATCAGGCTTTTATTTTTTCTACTTCGCCACGCTCGGCGTGCTGGTGCCTTATTTTGGGCTATATCTGCAATGGGAAGGTTTTTCGGCACGGCAAATTGGTGAACTGACCGCCATATTACTGGCCAGCCGGATTATTGCCCCCAATGTCTGGGGCTGGATCGCCGATCATCAGGGCCAGCGAATGCAGATTGTTCGCCTCGCCAGTTTTGTCGGTGTGCTGGCGTTCAGCGCTATTTTTATCAATCAAAGTTTTCTGTGGATGGCGCTGGTACTGATGACTTTCAGTTTTTTCTGGAATGCGACGCTGCCGCAATTTGAAGTTACCACCCTGCAACATCTCGGCGAACACAGCGACCATTACAGCAAAATACGCGTGTGGGGCTCGGTCGGTTTTATTGTCATTGTTTTGTTACTGGGCTGGCTCACTGAAAAATTTGATGCCGGGATTGTGCCTTATGCACTGCTCATCAGTACTGCCGGGATCTGGCTGGTCAGCCTTTTTGTACCAGAATCAGCCAGCCGGCATTTAAGCCTGGAACAAGTGCCGTTGAAAACCGTTTTAAAACGACCCTCGGTCATGGCATTTCTGGCGATTTGTTTTCTGATGCTGCTGGCGCATGGGCCTTACTACACGTTTTACAGCATTTATCTGGAACTGCATGGTTATAGCCGCAGCCTGATTGGTGTGTTGTGGTCATTGGGTGTGGTCGCTGAAATCGGCGTTTTTTTGCTGATGCATCGTTGGTTACCCAAGTTTGGTATCCGCATGGTGTTGCTGACCAGCTGCCTGCTCAGTGCACTGCGCTGGACACTAATTGCTTTATTTCCGGAAAATCTGCCCATGCTAATTGCCGCGCAAAGTCTGCACGCCGCAAGCTACGGCATGTTTCATGCATCGGCAATTGCCTGGGTACACCAACATTTTACTGGTCGCAATCAAGGCCGTGGCCAGGCGTTATACAGTAGTGTCAGTTTTGGCGCCGGTGGCGCTGCGGGCAGTTTGCTCAGCGGTTATTTGTGGCTGCATCCCGGTCCATCGGCAACCTATTTGCTGGCTGCCGTTGTTGCGCTGATCGCCTTTGTTATCGGTTATCTGTGGCTAAAGCAGCATCCTGAATACAGTATTAAATCGGCTGAAAACCCGCATTAAATCAGCATTGCGCGCTTCCCAACACACTGCTAAAGCCGCTATAATTCCCAGCTAATCAATCAACAAACTCTGTGAATGGCTACCAGGCCATCGCTGACCAGGTGGGATATGCATTTCTCAATCAAAAAAGGGCTGACATTGCCCTTAGCAGGCGCGCCCGAACAATCCATCATGGATGGCAATCCGGTGCAATCCGTCGCCATCTTGGGCAATGAATATGTGGGTATGCGGCCCACCATGCTGGTTGAGGAAGGTGATCGCGTCAAACTGGCGCAACCACTGTTTGAAGACAAAAAAAATCCCGGCGTATTATTTACCTCACCCGGCGCCGGTATCGTCAAAGCAATTAATCGGGGTGCCAAGCGGGCATTGCAATCAGTGGTCATTGAGCTGGATGGTAACGACGCCGTCAGCTTTAAATCGCATGCAGTTACTGAACTTGCCAGGCTGGACCGTCAAAGCGTTGAGCAGCAGTTAGTTGAATCGGGTTTATGGCTGGCGCTACGCACCCGGCCTTACAGTAAATCTCCAGCGATTGGCAGCGAACCCCATTCGATTTTTGTCACGGCTATCGACAGCAGTCCGCTGGCAGCGGATCCGGCATTAATTATCAACACATATGCCAAAGATTTTAAGCATGGCCTGACGGTGCTTAGCCGGTTGACCACTGGCAAAATAAATTTGTGCCAAGCCCCGCAAACAGCATTTCCAAACTCCGATATAGCCAATCTTGATACTTACACTTTTTCCGGCCCGCATCCCAGCGGCTTAGTGGGCACCCATATTCATTTTATAGATCCTGTTGGTGTCAAAAAAACTGTCTGGCATATCAATTATCAGGATGTTATTGCGATCGGTAAGTTGTTTACCAGCGGCCAATACTGGGTCGAACGTATCGTGTCTCTGGGCGGACCACTGGTTAATAAACCGCGACTGATTCGCACCCGCCTCGGTGCTAATACCGAAGATTTAGTTCGCGGTGAAGTGCAAAATGTGCAGTCGCGGGTTATTTCCGGCTCTGTGTTGCATGGCCACACCGCCAATAACTGGGCGGCGTATTTAGGCCGTTTTCACACCCAGATATCAGTGCTTGCCGAAGGCAACCAGCGTGAATTACTTGGCTGGATCCGACCGGGTGGCAAAGATAAATTCTCGGCGTTAAACGTGTTTTTCTCAAAAATTCTCGGCAAAAAAAATCTGGCGCTGACCACTTCGCAAAATGGCAGCCCGCGCGCCATGGTGCCGGTGGGCGTATTTGAGTATGTGATGCCATTGGATATTTTGCCAACACAACTCCTGCGTGCTTTATTGGTCAGAGATACTGATTCAGCGCAGGCGTTGGGTTGCTTAGAACTCGATGAAGAAGATTTGGCGCTGTGTTCCTATGTTTGCTCCGGCAAATATGACTATGGCCCGGCGTTGCGGGTCAATCTCACGCAAATTGAAAAAGAAGGTTAACCATGGCGCGCGTTAGAAGATTCCTCGACAGAATTGAACCGTCCTTTCAAAAAGGTGGGCAATATGAGAAGTTTTTCGCCCTCTATGAAATGGTCGACACTTTTGTATACAGCCCTGCTGATACTACGCGCGGCTCACCACATGTGAGGGATGGCATCGACCTTAAACGGGTGATGAGCTATGTCGTGGTGGCGACATTCCCGGTCTTGCTGCTGATGTTATGGAATACCGGTTTTCAAGCCAACAGCGCCATGGCTGAACTGGGTATGTCCACCGTAGAAGGTTGGCGTGGCTGGATCATGAATACGCTGGGGATTACCTATAACCCAAACAGCGTTTTTTCCAATACGTTTCATGGGCTGCTGTATTTTCTGCCGATATATCTGACCACATTAATAGCCGGTGGTACGTTTGAAGTTATTTTTGCCGCAGTGCGTAACCATGAAGTTAACGAAGGCTTTTTGGTCACCTCAATGCTGTATACGCTAACCCTGCCGCCTTCTACGCCGCTCTGGCAAGTGGCGCTGGGGATTATTTTTGGTGTGGTTATCGGTAAAGAAGTGTTTGGTGGCACCGGTAAAAACTTCCTGAATCCAGCCCTGACTGGCCGGGCATTTTTGTATTTTGCCTATCCGGCGTCGATGTCGGGTGATGCCGTTTGGACAGCCATTGATGGTTACACTGGTGCCACGCCTTTAGGTTTGGCGGCATTAGGCGGTGTTGAAGCGATTACCGAGGCCGGTTACAACTGGGGCCAGACTTTTATCGGCATGATGCCGGGATCTTTGGGAGAAACCTCAACACTAGCCATTTTGTTTGGTATGGCCTTTTTGCTGATAACACGGGTAGCCTCCTATCGAATTATGTTCGGGGTCTTGCTCGGCATGTTCCTGACCACGGCACTATTTAATCTAATCGGCAGCGACACCAATCCCATGTTTAGCATGCCTTGGTATTGGCATATGACGCTGGGTGGTTTTGCCTTTGGTATGGTGTTTATGGCAACCGATCCGGTATCTGCCGCTATGACCAATAAAGGTCGCTGGATCTACGGCATTCTGATTGGTTTTATGACGATTTTGATCCGCGTCATTAATCCGGCCTTTCCGGAAGGCATCATGCTGGCTATTTTGTTCGGCAATATTTTTGCACCACTGATTGATCATTTTGTGGTGCAGGCCAACGTCAAACGCAGACTACAACGAATTTAACTATGACTGAAACTACGCAGAAAACGGGCTTTTTTGGCAAGCTGATGGCTTTGCCCAATGATGATCCGCGTAAAACGATTTTTATTGCAGTGCTGCTATGTCTGGTCTGCTCGGTCTTGGTGTCTACTGCTGCGGTTGCCCTGAAAAGCCAGCAAACCATCAATAAGAAAAATGATATCCGTAAAAATATTCTGGCGGTGACTGGACTCTATGAGCCAGGAATGGATATTGACGCAGCGTTTACACGTTTTGATGTGCAGTTAGTGAATTTAGATGCCGGTCGATATGCGGATACTGAAGTTAATTTGGATCCTGCCACCTTTAACCAGTACAAAGCCGCGGCGACCCCTGAATATGGCGTCAATATCGATGATGATATTGCCGGCATAGGTAATCGCGCTAAATATGCACCAATTTATTTACTGCGTGATCCCGATACCAATGCCGTGCAACAGGTCATTCTGCCGGTCAGTGGTTATGGTTTATGGTCAACCATGTACGGCTTTTTATCGCTGGAAGCCGACTTAAATACCATTGCCGGACTGCGTTTTTATCAACACGCAGAAACGCCGGGGCTGGGGGGTGAAATTGATAATCCCCGTTGGCGTAATAAATGGGATGGCAAAAAAGTTTACGACGACAATGGCAATGTTGAATTACGCGTAGTACGCGGATATGTCGATGAAAACGCCAATAATGCCGAATACAAAATCGATGGTTTGTCCGGTGCCACATTAACCAGTCAGGGGGTTTCTAACATGATGGTTTACTGGCTGGGTGAGCAGGGTTTTGGCCCGTTTTTACAAAATTTACGCACTGAGTTGGAGAGTAACTGATGGCAAGTCAGGCGAAAAAAAACATTGTTGATCCGTTAATCGACAACAATCCAATCACACTGCAGGTATTGGGTATTTGTTCAGCACTGGCAGTGACCACCAATATGACCGCGGCGCTGATTATGTCGATCGCGTTGACCACGGTTACGGCTTTTTCCGGGGCAATTATCAGTTCGATCCGCCGGCATATACCGGGCAGTATTCGGATCATCGTGCAAATGACGATTATTGCTTCTCTGGTCATTATCGTTGACCAGATCCTCAAAGCTTATGCTTACGAGGCCAGCAAACAACTATCTGTATTTGTCGGTCTGATTATTACCAACTGTATCGTTCTGGGCCGCGCCGAAGCTTATGCAATGAAAAATCCGCCGGTGATGAGTTTTCTCGATGGTCTGGGCAATGGGTTAGGTTACAGTCTTATCCTGATGGCCGTGGCTTTCTTCCGTGAGTTATTGGGCGCCGGTAAATTATTCGGCCAAACCATTATTCCGGTTGCCAACGAGGGCGGCTGGTATGTGCCGAATGGCCTTATGCTTTTACCGCCAAGCGCTTTCTTTATTATTGGCTTGATGATTTGGGCCATTCGCAGCTGGAAACCACAACAGGTGGAAGCAGCGGATTATCAAATCCATCAGGTACACCGGACGGAGGTACTGTAAGTGGAACATTATCTCAGTCTGTTTATCCGCTCGATTTTTGTCGAGAATCTGGCTTTAGCCTTTTTCTTGGGCATGTGTACCTTTCTGGCGGTATCGAAAAAAATTGAGACAGCCCTAGGCCTGGGTATTGCTGTTATTGTGGTGCAGGCGATTACTGTTCCCGCCAATAATTTGATTTATCAGTATTTGTTGCAAGAAGGTGCCTTGGCCTGGGCCGGTCTACCCGATGTTGATTTAAGTTTTCTCGGCCTGATTAGTTATATTGGCGTGATTGCCGCCATGGTACAAATCCTGGAAATGGCCATGGATAAATACGCGCCGGCGCTTTATAACGCGCTGGGTATTTTCCTACCGCTGATCACCGTTAACTGTGCCATTCTCGGCGGCACGTTATTTATGGTGGAACGTGATTACAATCTGGCGGAAAGCGCCGTTTATGGTGTTGGCAGTGGTTTTGGCTGGGCACTGGCTATCACTGCCATTGCCGGTATTCGCGAAAAACTTAAATATTCCGATGTTCCTGACGGCTTGCAAGGTTTAGGCATTACCTTCATTACCGCCGGTTTGATGGCGCTTGGATTTATGGCCTTCTCGGGGATTCAACTGTAATGGAAATCATACTCGGTATTGTTTTATTCACGTTGATCATCATGCTGCTGGTCGGTGTCATTCTCGGCGCCCGCTCAAAGCTGGTGACCACTGGTGATATTGAAATTATCATCAATGACGAAAAAACCATTCGCACGCAGGCCGGTGGCAAATTACTGGGTGCATTGGCCAATGCCAATTTATTTGTTTCATCAGCTTGTGGTGGTGGCGGTACCTGCGCGCAGTGCAAAGTGAAAATCTTTGAAGGTGGCGGTTCGATTCTACCCACTGAAGAGTCGCATATTACCAAGCGTGAAGCTGCAGAAGGCGATCGCCTGTCTTGTCAGGTCGCTGTTAAACAAAACATGCGCATTCAGGTACCGGAAGAAGTATTCGGTGTTAAAAAGTGGGAGTGTACCGTTCGCTCCAATGACAATGTCGCGACGTTTATCAAAGAACTGATTCTGGAATTACCAAAAGGTGAGGATGTTAAATTCCGCGCCGGTGGATTTATCCAGATCGAATGTCCACCACATACCGTTGAATACAAAAACTTTAGCATCGGCGATGAATATCGTCCGGACTGGGATCGCTTCGATCTATGGCGTTACAAATCAGTTGTCAAAGAAGATGTAGTACGCGCTTATTCGATGGCCAACTATCCGGAAGAAAAAGGCATCATTTTACTGAATGTTCGGATCGCTTCACCGCCACCCAACAATGATGATGTGCCGCCGGGCATTATGTCGTCGTATATCTTCAATCTGAAACCGGGTGACAAAGTGACCATTTCTGGGCCATTTGGTGAGTTTTTTGCCAAAGATACCGACAAAGAAATGGTGTTTATTGGCGGTGGTGCCGGTATGGCGCCGATGCGCTCGCATATTTTTGATCAATTGGGTCGCATTAAAACCAAACGCAAGATCACTTTCTGGTATGGCGCACGCAGTTTGCGGGAAATGTTCTACACCGAAGACTTTGACCAGTTAGCTGCCGAACATGACAATTTTACCTGGCATGTTGCACTCTCCGATGCGCTGCCTGAAGATAACTGGGAAGGTTATACCGGTTTTATTCATACCGTATTGTATGAAAATTATCTAAAAGATCATCCGGCACCAGAGGATTGCGAATATTATATGTGTGGTCCGCCAATGATGAATGCGGCGGTCATCAAAATGCTGGAAGATCTGGGTGTTGAGCGTGAAAATATTATGCTTGATGACTTCGGAGGCTAAATGTCGACATTTATTGCTGCTTTTGTTTTACTGCTACTGGTTGTCGCGGCTATGGCGATAGGCGTCATGTTTGGTCGTGGCGCAATAAAAGGTAGTTGTGGTGGCCTGAATCAGGTCGGTTTGTCCGGTAGCTGTGGCGGCGCCTGCAGCCTTGAAGAAAAACAACAATGTGTTGCACGTAAACACGCACAAGATAATGCATAAGTTACCCGCTGAGGAGACAGCAGCATGCTGGCATCACTGAAAGTAAAAGATCATATGAACGGCACCAAGCTAACGTTTACGCCGGATATGGATGTACTCAGAGCTATTCATCAATTGATTGAATTTAAAGTTTCTGGTGCGCCAGTGATTGATCATCACGGTAATCTGATTGGTTTTTTGTCCGAAAAAGATTGTATGCAAGTCGCCCTGAACGCAGCTTATCAAGGCGAGTCTGCCGGCAAAGTATCTGAATACATGCATCATAGTGTTGAAACCATCGACTATCAGGCTTCAATTATCGATGCCGCTGAAATCTTTTTACAAAAAGCATTCAAATGTATGCCAGTCATTAAAGAAAACCGGCTGGTGGGCTCAATCACCCGACAAAATATCCTCAAAGCATTGCAAAAAACTGCCAACCCGGAATCGGTCAAAAAACCACTTAGCGGCCAATCTACCAAACAAAATATCCACGTTAGCAGCCCTAACTAAGCTTGCCGAGATAACATTTTACAGCCGCTATATGCGGTTGTTTTTGTTTTAAGGCTTGTCATAAAATTGGCATCCTGTACGCTTAATTAAATTAACCTGAGATCTGCTTAAGCAATCACCATAGCATTACGTTCTACGTCAGTT
>JAVVFF010000182.1:0-2801 GCA_032250995.1 Methylophaga sp.
GTCTGCGCCGAAGCGCAGGCTGCCCGCAACGCAGGCGTGTCAGTCAAAATGACCGGCAAATAATAGCAAAATCCAGCGTTGCAGGTTGAGAAATTTCCATTTCACAGGGGTAAAACATGGCTTGGCTACTCAGTAAATATTTGATAACAGCTGGACTGGTGGTATTAATTTCTGAAATCGCCAAACGTAGTGACAAGCTCGGCGCGTTGGTTGCAGCGTTACCATTAGTAACGATACTGACCTTAATGTGGCTGTATTTTGAAAATCAGCCTGCCGAAAAAATAGCTAATCATGCCTGGTATACCTTTTGGTATGTGTTGCCCACGCTGCCGATGTTTTTGCTGTTTCCGTGGTTAATGCATCGTTATGGTTTCTGGACGGCAATGGGCGTGTCGGTACCGGTAACCGTAGTGGCTTTTGCGATACTGGCCATCATCGTCAAACGCTTTGGCATTTTATTGATATAAAGCATTACGTTTATCGCTTTAAATGCTTATCCGGCGATAGTTTCGGTAGGCGGGTTCCCAGAAATTGTCGGCAATGGACTGCTTTAACTCAGCATCGGTTTTAGGCGGTGCCAGATTTTCTGTTATCGCTTGTTTGGCAACGGCAAAGGCAATTTTTTCACTAATGGCCCGACTTTCGCTGAGCGGCGGCAATAAGCCTTCGCAGCTTGATTGTTGTGCGGCTTCCGCCAGCATATCACTGGCCACCATCAGCAAACTATCCGGCAGACGGCTAATTTTTGCGGCGACAACAGCAAGGCCCAATCCTGGGAAAATATAGCTGTTATTGCACTGCGCGATAGCATGTAGTTGGCCATTTATTGCCACAGGCTCAAACGGACTGCCGGTGGCAACTAAAGCCTGGCCATCAGTCCAACGCAAAATATCAGCAGGATGCGCTTCAATTTGTTTTGATGGATTACTGAGCGGCAACACAATCGGTTGTGGGCAATTAGAATGCATGGTTTTGATCAGGTTTTGATCAAATAAACCGGCTTTGCCGGAGACCCCGATTAATACCGTTGGCTTCACGGCCGCGATAACTGATTGTAAATCAGCGCCAGCATCCAAATTCAATGTCTTTAATTGCGACGTTTGGCAGGCAAGTAATTGCTGAAAATCGGCTAATTCTGCCATGTCCTGGGAAAGCAATCCCTGTCGATCAATCATAAAAATCTGTGCGCGGGTAGCGGCTTCGCTTAATCCATCAACCTGCATTTGCCGGATAATTTGCTCGGCAATACCACAACCCGCTGAGCCGGCACCGGCAAACACAATAGTTTGCTCCGACAAGCTTTGATTTTTTTGCCGGCATGCGGAGAGTAAGGTGCCTACTGCCACCGCTGCTGTACCTTGGATATCATCGTTAAAACAGCACATTTGATCGCGGTAGCGCTGCAAGAGTGGCAAGGCTTTATTTTGTTCAAAGTCTTCAAATTGCAGTAACGCATCGGGCCAGCGTTTTTGTAGGGCTTTGATAAACAGAGCAATAAATTCATCATATTCAGTGCCGCTGATGCGTGGGTTTTTCCAGCCAATGTAATGCGGATCGTTGAGTAACTTTTCGTTATTGGTACCGACATCGATCATGATCGGCAAGGTGTAAGCCGGGCTAATGCCGCCACAGACGGTATATAAAGATAATTTACCGATGGGAATGCCCATACCGCCAACGCCCTGATCGCCGAGTCCCAATATACGGCTACCATCGGTGACCACAATCACTTTGACATGGCGCTTGGTGGCATTGTGCAAAATGTTATCTAAATCATGGCGGTCCGGATAGCTGATAAACAAGCCACGAGCCCGCCGGTAAATCTCTGAAAAACGCTCACAGGCATCACCAACGGTAGGTGTGTAGATAATCGGCATCATTTCTTCAAGGTGCTGATTAACAAGATGATAAAACAGCGTTTCGTTGGTGTCTTGCACCATGCGTAAGTAAATATGCTTGTTTATCGGGTCTGCAAAACTCTGAAATTGCAAATAGGCGCGCTGCGACTGTTCATTAATGTTTTCGTAGCGGGCGGGAATAAGCCCGGTCAAATTAAATTCACGGCGTTCGTCAGCCGAAAAAGCAGTGCCTTTGTTTAACAAAGGTGTCGCCAGTAATTGTGGACCGGCATAAGGAATGTAAATTGGATCTTGCTGTGGGCGAGCAGACATATCAGCTCCTTGGCATAAACATAGTTCAGTATACAAACCTCTAGGTAAACACCCAATCTTATTTCTGAGGCCGAGGTGGTTGACGCTATCAATTCTGCGTCGCATATTAGCTATTTTATAAGAGGGGGACAGCCAAAATGCGTTTGCATGTTTTTTCTAGTTTGGTTCTGCTGCTAAGCAGTTCGGTCTTGTATGCTGGCGGCAGCAATGAAGTTGACTCGGTAAGTTGTGGCGTTACTGCAGCGATTGAAGTTGGCATGACACCTAAAGATGTGAAAAGTCTGTGTGGTAGAGCCTGGCAGCCTAGTTATGTTAGCGAGCATGTCCGGCCGCGCAGTAATGGTGATGAAGATGTTTTTCATAAATGGCTGGTACATCCAGAGGGCTTGCCGGAAACCCATGTAGTCTTTAAAAATGGCGAAGTGGTGCGGATCTTCACCAATAAAATAACGCCGTTGCCAGCCAAACAATAGGTTTAGGGCTTGTTTATCTTTATATCCACCGCTGCTAGCGGCTCATTGTGTCCGACAAGGCGGAAAACGCGCCGTGTAGTCTTTCTACATAAGCGATTGACAAATAGGTCTGGAACCCATTTGAACAGCTTTGCTGGCCGCGAAGCGGTGAAATACA
>JAVVFF010000183.1:0-2798 GCA_032250995.1 Methylophaga sp.
ATTGAACTGATTCTGCAAGCCATTGATAACGCTGATTACAAAGCAGGCAGTGAAATCATGCTGGCCTTAGATGTGGCCAGTTCTGAATTCCACAAAGACGGCGAATATTTCCTGGCATCGGAAAACAAACGCCTCAGTGCTGAGCAAATGGGCGATTTACTGGCGGATTGGGTGTCCAAATATCCGATTATCAGTATCGAAGATGGCATGGATGAAAATGACTGGGCTGGCTGGAGATATCTGACCGATAAAATCGGTGACAAAGTGCAACTGGTTGGTGATGATTTATTTGTGACCAATACTGAGATCCTGAAAAAAGGCATTGATCAGCATATTGCCAATGCCATTTTGATTAAACTCAATCAAATCGGTACCTTGACCGAAACCCAGAATGCTTTGAAAATGGCTGCTGCTGCTAAATATGGCGCGATTATGTCGCATCGTAGCGGCGAAACCGAGGATACATTTATCGCAGATTTAGCCGTTGCCAGCCAATGTGGCCAAATTAAAACCGGCTCGTTGTCACGCTCGGATCGGGTCGCTAAATATAACCAGTTGCTGCGTATCGAAGCTGAATTGGGTAGCAGTGCGTATTATCCGGGCATGAAAGCTTTCCAACGCTGATGCAGGTGAGGCGATGAAGCCAGTGATGATTTTGTTGATCGTTATTCTGGTGGTTTTACAGTATCGGCTCTGGCTGAGCCATGATGGCCTGCCATCGCTACTCAGATTACATTACGCTGTTGAAAAACAACGTCAGGATAATGATAAATTGCAGGAGCGTAATGCGGTGCTGGCCGCTGAAGTCGCTGATTTGAAAAGTGGACTGGATGCACTGGAAGAGCGTGCCCGCAGTGAATTGGGCATGGTAAAACCAGATGAAACCTTTTTTCATGTAATTGAACCTGAAACCGAAACTGATGACTGAACAGGTCTGGGCCATCGTGCCGGCCGCCGGCAGTGGTCGTCGTATGTTGGCGGATCGGCCCAAGCAATATCTGACCTTGTTAAATCAGCCGGTCATTATGCATACACTACAACGATTGGTCAGCCATCCAAAGATAGCCGGTGTGGTGGTTGCGGTTGCTGATAATGATCTTTACTGGACGGAATTACCGATCCCGCCAAATTGGCCATTACATCGCGCCGTAGGTGGTGTGGAACGTGCTGATTCAGTATTGAATGCACTGAATTTATTAAAGCAAATCAGCCAAAACAACCCCTGGGTGTTGGTACATGATGCTGCCAGACCCTGCCTGCGCCACAGTGATATTGACCGCATGCTGGCAGCGCTTTCGCTGGATCCGGTCGGTGGTATTTTGGGTGTGCCGGTTAACGAGACGGTTAAACGGGTTGGCGCGCATAATCGTATTATCGAAACGGTCAGCCGCGATAATCTTTGGCGAGCAGCGACGCCGCAAATGTTTCACCTGCAAAATTTGATAAAAGCACTTGAGCAAACCCGTTTGGCTCAGTGTAAAGTTACGGATGAGGCCAGCGCTATGGAATATGCTGGCTACCAGCCGAAAATGGTAGAAGGTCATGCCGACAACCTCAAAATAACATTGCCCCAGGACTTAGCCCTGGCAGCTTTATATCTGCAACAACAACGCGGAGAGTTGGTATGAGAATTGGTCATGGCTATGATGTACACCGTTTCAAGGAAGGCCCGAAACTGGTCATCGGCGGTGTCATGATTCCCCATCCTTTGGGCTTGGAAGCACACTCTGACGGTGATGTGCTGATCCACGCGATCTGTGATGCGATTCTTGGCGCTGCCGGTTTATGGGATATCGGTCATCATTTTCCCGATACCGATCATGCTTATGCGGGCATCGACAGCCGTATTTTGCTGCGCCGGGTGATTGCTGATGTCCATCAACTTGGCTGGCAGATCGGTAATATTGACAGTACTGTGGTGGCTGAACAACCCAAGTTATCACCTTATATTCCACAAATGCGCGAATTATTGGCAGAAGATATGCACATTGCCATTACAGCGATTAACATCAAAGCAACGACCACCGAAAAGTTGGGTTTTACCGGGCGTGAAGAGGGCATTGCCGCTTATGCCGTGGTATTACTGGGTCGCGATCGCAGTATTTGATAATGGTTTTTCAAGATTTGCCCCGTATTGGGCGTATTGCTGATTGTCAGGCGACCATCCGTGCGACTGCTACTGACTTTCAAGTGGCCGAACACTTACCGTTTAAGCCAGAAGGCGAGGGCAGTCACGTCTGGCTGTATGTACAAAAGATCGGCACCAACACCGATTGGCTGGCACAACAGATCGTACGGTTTGCCAAGGTGTCGCCGGTGGCGGTTGGTTATGCTGGTCTGAAAGATCGCCATGCAATGACTTGTCAATGGTTTAGCATTAATTTACAAGGCTTACCGGAACCCGACTGGTCACAAATGCAAAGTGATGAATTAAAAATTTTGCAACAGGTCCGGCACAGTAAAAAACTGAAACGTGGCGCGCTGGGAGGCAATAAATTTACCTTACGATTAACAGATGTTCAGGGCGACAAAGCCATTTGGCAAAAGAATTTACAACGTATTGCCAAGCAGGGTGTTGCCAATTATTTTGCTGAGCAGCGGTTTGGCAGAGATGGTCTTAACTTACAAAAAGCCGATGATTGGTTTAATGGCGGTCCGGCCCCGCAAAAACGTAATCAACGCAGTATGATTATTTCGGCAGCACGGAGTTGGTTGTTTAACTTGGTGCTGGCCGAACGTATTAAGCAGCGAAACTGGGATAGCGCATTATCTGGCGATATTATGTTGCTGAGCGGCAC
>JAVVFF010000037.1:0-16526 GCA_032250995.1 Methylophaga sp.
GTCAGCAAGCAGCGATTTATCAAGTTGTCGCGCCCAATCAACATCTTGCCAGACTGAATCTGCTAATTGTTTCAGCAAGATTTCAGCTTGTTGGTGACTAAAATGTGTGGCTAATGGCAGCAAACTGAGCAGTGTTTGTTGAAGCTTTTCAAGGTCAGCAGATCCCGATGTTAAAACCGTGAATACTTGATCCAGTAAATCCCGCAGAGGCACAGCGCCCAGCAAGGCCGGGAACTGCCGGATTTGAATGCCCTGAGGGGTTGGCAGTAACTGCAAACCACAAGCAGTTAATAAGTCCTCGTGTTCGATAACTGCCTGGCGCTGCGCATCACTGGCCGGGAAATCTATAGGCACCAAAACCGGCCGGCCGGTAATCGTTTGCGCCTCAAATGATCGCTTGAGCTGTTGCTGGCGGATTTGTTGATCTGCGCGGCCAAGATCAATCAGCCAGTGCTGGTTATTAAGCTGGGTTAGCGCGTAACAGTTCGCTAAAATTTGTACGGCATTGTTGGTGCCTGCATGGGTAGCGGTTACCAATGGCTGGGGTTGATAGCGGTTGGCGGTTTCAGCAATTCCAGAGGGTGTATTGTGCTTGAAACTGGGCGTTGCAGGGGCTGTATCAGAACTTTCCAGCAAGCAATCACGAATAATTTTGGTAATCAGCCCGTGGATCAATCGCGCTTCACGAAAGCGCACCTCATGTTTGGTGGGGTGTACGTTCACATCAACCCGATCCAATGGTACCTTTAAATACAGCACATAAGCGGGATGCCTACCTGCCGGTAATTTATCGGCAAAAGCCTGACGCACCGCATGACTTATCAGCCGATCCCGAATCACCCGGCCATTAATAAAAAAATGCTGGATATCATTATTTGGCCGATGGCCACTGGCCGGTGCCAACCAACCGTTAAGAGTCATAAAATCAACTTGTTCATCGACTCGAATCGCTTGACTGGCAAAGCGGCTGCCGCATAACTTAGCGATGCGTTGTTGTTTAGCTTTATCGGTATTGGCTATCGGTAATGCCAGTTTTTGCTGGCCATTTAGCTGGCAATCCAAGCCCAGTTCAAAGCGGCTTAACGCCAAACGTTGCAGGGTGGTCAGAATATGTTGCTGCTCGGTGCGGGCACTGCGTAAAAACCGCCGTCGTGCCGGCAGATTAAAAAATAAATCGCGTACTTCTACGGTGGTACCTAATGGATGGGCAACTGGCGTTAGCTGTTGCTGTTCGCCCTTAATTTGCCAGCCGCAATCACTGTCGGCCTGGCGTGACGTCAACGTTAAATTAGCCACCGAGGCAATACTGGGCAGTGCCTCACCACGGAAACCGAGGCTGTCGATTTCGCTTAGTTGATCGCTGCTGGAGAGTTTGCTGGTGGCATGCCGGCTTAATGCCAGCGGTAAATCTTCGGGGTGGATGCCGCTACCATCATCACGAATGCTGATTAACTGACTACCCGCACCATCAATACGGATGACAATATTGCTGGCGCCGGCATCCAGACTGTTTTCGACCAATTCTTTTACGACTGATGCCGGCCGTTCGATAACTTCACCGGCGGCAATTTGGTTGGCCAGTTGCAGCGGCAGCGCATAAATTCGTTTGGCTTGAGACATCGGCTTATTTTAGCAGTTGATGGGGGCTTATTAATCTTTATAAGTTGCCCCCATCCTAAGCTTCCCCCGGCACGGGGGAAGGAATGGGATAAGGCAATATAGTAGTGTTCAGCACAAACTTTACACTCTCTCCCCGCCGGGGAGAGTGTGGGGTAAGGGAATAAAAATCAGGGAATTCGCAACACTTCTCCAACGCGAAGGTTGCTGCCATGCAGGTTATTGCTGGATTTCAATTCAGCCATTCTCACCTGATAACGCTGGGCAATGCCGCTCAGCGTATCGCCGTTGCTGACAATATGCTGCTGTGGTCTGGCCTGTTGGGTGATGGGGTTGCGCTGAAAATAAGTACGAATGCCATTCATCATCGCCGCCGCCAGTTTGTACTGATGGTTGGCATTTTGCAGATTCTGTTCTTCTGTCGGATTGGAAATAAACGCCGTTTCGACCAACACCGATGGAATATCCGGTGACTTCAAAACCACGAATGCAGCTGATTCGACCTGTTTTTTATGGACTTTGCCGACCCGTTTCAGGCCGCTTAGTACGCTGTTGCCAACTTCCAGACTGGCTTCGAGGCTGGCAGTTTGCGATAAATCCAGTAAGACCGAGGCCAACAAATCATCTTTGTCTTCAAGGCTAATGCCACCGGCTAAGTCTGCCGCGTTTTCACGGTCGGCGAGAATTTGCGCCGCTTCACTACTGGCACCGCGATCTGACAGCACATAAACTGAAGAGCCGCGGGCATTACGATTGGTAAAGGCATCGGCATGAATCGAGATAAACATATCTGCGCCATTTAATTTAGCACGCTGGATCCGCTGGCGTAAGGTCAGAAAAATATCTTTATCGCGGGTCATAAAAGCCCGCATACTAGGTTCATTATTAACCAGTGTTTCTAGGCGTTTGGAGATTTGCAGCACCACATCTTTTTCGCGGGTACCTCTGGGGCCAATAGCGCCCGGATCCTGACCGCCATGACCCGGGTCAATGGCAACAACGATGTCGCGGCGCGGTAATACCGGCGAACTTTTAACGGTTTGCGCGGCAACGGGTATCGGCGCTTTGGTGACTTTTTCAGTCTCTGATTTTACCTGCTCAGACGGGGTAGACGCTTCTTTGACGGCGGGTTTGCTGGCGGCTAACTTGGGTCTGTCATTGGCTAAATCGATCACCAGCCGATGCGGATAATCACCTTTGGGCAACAGTTTACGGCTATCAAATTCTTGTTCCTGATGCAGATCTAAGACCAGGCGCAACGTCGTAGGATTTAATTGGCCCTGGCGGATATTTTTGACCGGGGTGTCTTTTAGCGTGGGGAGTTTGAGTTTTTTATTGGTATTACCGCCGCTGATATCAATGACTAAACGGGCTGGGTTTTGCAGTGTGAACGTTTTGTAGCTGACCGACTCGTCTAAATCAAATACCAGTCGGGTCATCTGATCATTTTGAGACACGCGGATCTGTTCCACCGTCGCCGAATGGGCCGACAATGTCAGGCCAAATATCATTAATGCTATCAGCAGATAACGCATTTTCAGTTTCCGCTTTTTTATATCGAGACCCAATTGTGAAATTGCTACGCAGAAAAATCAAGACTTTTTTGTTTATTTTTATAAAGATAGAGAAGAAACCTTAACTATTTGTGAAGTTTATCGCAGATTTTTTGCCCGGCCGGGCTGTCAGCACTCAGTTGCAGATCACGGCCTTCAGCCTGATAGGCCAGATTAATCGTCAAATCGGGCTTAGGCAGCAGTGTACCGCCTTGTTCCGGCCACTCAATCAGTAGCAGGGCAGCAGGTGTTAAGTAATCTTCGATGCCCAGATAGAGCAACTCTTCCGGATCAGCAAGCCGATACAAATCAAAATGAAACACTGGTTTATTGGCCAATTGGTAGTGTTCGACCAGCGTATAGGTTGGGCTCTTAACATTGCCCTGATGGCCAAGCGCTTGCAGTACCCCCCGTACCAGCGTCGTTTTGCCGGCGCCTAAATCACCATGCAGATGAATAGTCAGACCAGTTTCGGGCAAGGCGGCCGCCAGTTCAGCGGCAAATTTTAGTGTTGCCTGTTCATCTTCTAACCACATTCAGGGACATCTTTTAAATTTAATAATCGTTGTAAAAAAGGCAGTAAATCCAGAGCCAGTAAACCCCGCTGGCCGTGAGTTGCGGCGGCATGGTCGGCTGCCAGGCCATGCACAACGACGGCAATTTGTGCGGCATCTGCCAATGTGAAATTTTGCGCCAGTAAGCCACCAATAATGCCAGTCAGACAATCACCCATACCACCACTGGCCATACCCGGATTACCGTATGGTGATAATTGTAGCGGATCATCGTCTGCGCAAATTAAACTACCACAGCCTTTTAAAACGGCCACACCGCCATAACGCTTTTGCAAAGCTATCGCAGCGGCGGGCCGGTCATTTTGCACAGCTTTATTACTGATGCCCAGTAAACTGGCTGCTTCACCGGGATGGGGTGTCAGGATCCAGTTTGCCCGTTTTGTTGGCTGTCGGCTCAGCAAATTTAGTGCATCGGCATCAACTACGATGGGTTTATCGCTGGCCATCGCTTTTGCAAACAGCATCTGTGCCCAATCGTCTTGTCCCAGCCCGGGGCCAAGGCAAATCACGGTGGCTTTGTTAATTAACTGATCCAGTGCAGCAGGTTCTGCAACTGCATGGCACATGATTTCCGGCCGCTGCAAATTTAAAAAAGCCGCATGATCGGAATGCGTGGCAACACTGATCAAACCGGCACCGGTTCTGGCAGCCGCCTGCGCAGCAATATGCACAGCGCCGGCCATACCCTGATTACCGCCTATCACTAATACATGGCCGAAATGGCCTTTATGACTGTTGCGTTTTCTAGGTGTTAATAATGCGGTTAATGCATTAATGCCAAGAATTTCGGCCAATGGCGGCACTTGCTGATAAACCGATTCGGGAATCGCCAAATCGGCAAAGGCCAGTTCACCACAGATATCCGGCCCATCATGGGTTCGAAGGCCAATATTGACGCCGATAAAATTCAGCGTGATATCAGCGATTACCGCAGAGCCCATAATGCTGCCGGTATCGGCATTGAGACCTGAAGGAATATCGAGCGCTAGTACCGGCGTATCGGCCCAGGCATTTATTTTTTCAATCGCTAAAGCAAAGTCACCACTTACTTCACGATTCAGACCAGTGCCCAATAAACCATCCACCAACAAATCGGTGGCAGGTAAATCATCGTTAATTGAAAGTGTCTTGGCGCCTTGTTTAATGGCCGCCTGATAAGTCGCATCGACTTCATCCGACATACTTGCCAGTTTGCCGACCAAAACGATATGAGCGGTTAAACCTTTGGCTGCCGCTTGTCGCGCCAGTTCAAAACCATCACCACCGTTATGACCGCTGCCGCAAAAAATCAACAAACTGCTGGCGGCGGGCCATTGCTGCTGAATTAAATCCAAAGCCGCATCGCCGGCGCGCGCCATCAGTGTTGCCGAAGATAGCTGACATTGTTCCAGCGCCAGCCGATCCAATTCGCGGGTTTGATAGGCACTATATAGTGCTTTGGGTATTGTAGACATTAATGGCTCCGCAAGTAAGAACTTGTTTCACTATAATAGCTGTCATGGCCGAATTAAATACAGCGCAGCCCGAATCCAATTTGCTGGATCAGCTTCAGCAACTGGCGAAAGACTGTGGTTTTCAGCATTTAGGCGTTAGCGACATTGATCTGAGCAGCGCTGAACAGCGCCTGCAAGAATGGCTGGCCAAAGGTTTTCATGGTGAAATGAATTTTATGGCCAAACATGGCAGCAAGCGCAGCCGGCCGGATGAATTATTGCCAGAAACGGTCAGAGTAATTACCGCGCGGATGGATTATTGGCCGGATGAAACGGCCGAGCCGTGGCAGGTGATCGGCGATGATCACAAAGCGTTTATCTCACGTTATGCGCTGGGCCGTGATTATCATAAGCTGATGCGTAAGCGCTTACTTCGATTGTCACAAAGTATTGAAAAGCTGCTCGGCCCAATGGGCTATCGGGTATTTTGCGACAGTGCGCCGGTAATGGAAAAAGCGCTGGCCGAAAAATCCGGCCTCGGTTGGATCGGCAAACACACCAATGTGCTGAATCGCGAACACGGCTCGTATTTCTTTCTCGGTGAAATTTACACCGATATGCCGCTGCCAAAGACTGAGCCGGTTACAGCGCATTGTGGCGATTGCACCGCTTGTATTGATATTTGCCCGACGCAGGCCATTGTCGGCCCCTATCAACTGGATGCGCGGCGTTGTATTTCTTATTTAACCATTGAACTGCGCGGCAGCATTCCGCTTGAATTGCGACCGATGATGGGTAATCGCATTTATGGCTGTGATGACTGCCAGTTGGTGTGTCCGTGGAATAAGTTTGCTAAACCCACACAGGAAATCGCCTTTCAACCACGCGAAAATCTCGATGCACCGCAACTCCTGGATTTATTTGCCTGGAGCGAAGCTGAGTTTTACCAAAAGCTCGAAGGCAGCCCCATCCGGCGCATTGGTTACGATTGCTGGCTGCGTAATATTGCTGTGGCGTTGGGTAACGCTAAGCCAGATAAGGCTATTAAAGGTGCCTTGCAAAGCAAACTTGGCGAAGTCAACGACATGGTAAACGAACATATTCAGTGGGCGCTAACGCAGCAAGATCGGTCATCAGATGGTCACAGTTGGTAATTACAGTACATTTATTTGAGCGTTAAAACTTATATGACAGGCAATCATTTTCAGGATTTATTAGCGAGTCAACTTAAGCGGCGCAAAGTACTGCAAATGGGCCTTGGCGGGCTGATTGCTGCGGCGATGCCGATGCCTTTGCGCGCTGCTAATGCATTGCCAAATCATTCGGCACTAATGGGCTTTAAAGCCATCCTCACCGCTGATTTACTGGATGAAGTGGTGGTGCCGGAAGGCTATCACGCCGAGGTGTTTTACCGCTGGGGCGATCCGATTTCTGACGGGCCGGCATTTAACATGGATGCCAGCAACCGCGCGGACGAGCAGCTGCAACAAGCTGGTATGCACCATGATGCATTGCAATATTTCCCGTTGCCCAAAGGCTCAGACAATAATGATCATGGCCTGCTGGTGATGAATCATGAATATCTGGATCTGGATGTCATTCACACCGATGGCAGCCATAACGCTTCACCGGAAACCTACAGCGCCGATAAAGTCGCCAAGGAACAAAACGCCCACGGCGTCTCGCTGATTGAAGTCAAAAAAGTTAATGGCAATTGGCAAATCGTCCGACCGTCAAATTATGCAAGGCGACTGACTGCCAATACCGAAATGAGCGTCAGCGGCCCGGCGGCGGGACATGATTTAATGAAAACCAATGCCGATCCCACCGGCAAAAAAGTGCTCGGTACGTTAAATAACTGCGCGAATGGCAAAACGCCGTGGGGCACCTATCTGACCTGCGAAGAGAACTTTCATTACTATTTTATGCATGACCCCAAGCAGGCCAAAGACGCTGATATCGAACGCCGCTGGCAGCGTTATAAATTGGGCTTCAGTTATTACGGGTGGCAGCAATTCGATCAACGTTTTGATTTGGATAAAGAACCCAACGAAGCCAATCGCTTTGGCTGGGTAATCGAGTTTGATCCCTATGATTCGAATAGCACACCAGTTAAACGCACGGCACTGGGCCGTTTCGCTCATGAAAATGTCGCCCATAAAGTTGGCAAAGATGGTCGCGTGGCGTTTTATTCCGGCGACGATGCTAAATTTGAATACATCTACAAATTCATTACCCGTGATGCCTGGGATGGTTCGCTGGGTGCACAGCATGGCCGTTTACTGGATGACGGTATTTTATATGTAGCCCGCTTTGAGGCTAATGGCAGCGCACGCTGGTTGCCGCTGGTATTTGGTGACAATGGTCTAACGCCGGACAACGGTTTTACCGATCAGGCCGACGTGCTGATTCATGCCCGTGCTGCTTCTGATCAAGTTGGCGCCACTAAAATGGATCGGCCGGAATGGATCACCGTGCATCCGCATACCGATGAGGTGTTTGTGGCGCTGACCAATAACAGCGAACGCGGCAGTGAGGGCAAAGTCGGTAAAGATGCCGCCAATCCCCGCAACCAGAATCTGTTTGGTCATATCATCAAATTCAGCGAAGCCGATGCCAGCGCTAGCGAATTTAACTGGCAGGTGTTTATGCTCGGCGGCGAAGGCGAGGGCGAAAAATTCGCCAATCCTGATGGTTTGTATGTTGATGATCGCGGCGTGTTATGGATTCAGACTGATGTCAGTTCCAGCGTGATGAATGACGGGCCGTTTAAAGATTTTGGCAATAATCAGATGCTGGCTGCCGATCCGGCCACCGGTGAAATCCGCCGTTTTCTGACCGGCCCGGTCGGCTGCGAAGTCACTGGCGTGATTATGACGCCGGATATGAAAACCATGTGGGTTAATATCCAGCATCCCGGCGAAATGCTTAATGTGCTGGAAAATCACGGCATCAAAAAATCTCCTGCCAATCCCAATGCCGCCAGTAATTGGCCGGATCATGTTGAAAACGGCCGACCACGTTCAGCAACAGTATTAATCACTAAAAATGATGGTGGTGTCATCGGCGCTTAAATGCTCGTCTATGCGTATAGGGTCTCCTCCCCAATTGCAAGCTTCGATAGATAAAAAAACAGAAATCGATGCGTGCGTATAGTCGGTCTTTTAACGGGATTGCTATCCCCTGACCCTGATGAAAGTCGCGCACCCTCTCTCCTCAGCGAGCACAAGGCCTTTCAGCCATCGCGAAGAGCAGGTTTTGAGATCTTGTTTATCTCCCAGCGATTTGATGACCGCATGCGCACCGCTTATCAAAGCCGCTTTGAGACTGATTTGCCCGGTACAGCGAATACCGGTCAATGTCACCCTGCCACCGAATTGTCATTCCTGTGACGGCGGGAATCCAGGGCTTGTTGATCTTTGGTGTTCAAAATTTAATCAACCCACATCGGCAGCCAAATCATGGTGAACGCCAGCATAAGCATGCTGTAATAGTTACGTTCAAGCTTGTCATGATGCGTTACAACGTTATCGTAGCCTTTTTCCGCAATCACAATTTCGGCGGCAGGAGAGCCTCAAATTAGACCTTGAGCATGAACAACGTCATTGACCTGACTGCCTGATAATTGTGCATGGACTGGCAGACCGTAACTGTTTTCACCGCCAAATGAATTTTGGTGGCGTTGCCCCCCGGCTTTTGCCAATCGATTTGCACTCGCCTGAAGCTGCACCTATGCTCCATTGACTAAATTCACGGGGTAAATCCCGCCAGGTAAATCCCGCTAGGGTCAGCCGGTGCGCATTCGATACAAGATACCTTCGAGTGTCATTCTGTGTTCAGGTTTGTTGTATGCGACCACTTGGATACATGAGTCTGGATAGCTTTTGCCATCGTTCGTCGGTTAACATAAGTTCTGGCATGGCGATTCGTTGTAGACGTTGTTTGTGAAGAAACACAATTAAACCGAGTCATCATGCTGCTCAAATATAATTACCAAAGATCAACAAGCCTCAGGATAACCTTAAACAGATATTAGACTTCAGCCTCTTATGTGTCATAGAAACGAGACGGGCAATGGCAAACAAAGAACATTTATCGAACACCGGCGTGGTGATTTCTGTGCGCGGCAGCGTTGTGGATATCTTGTTCGATACACGTTTGCCTCCCATCTATTCGCTGTTGCACGCACAGGAGAGGAAAATTGCTATTGAGGTGTTGACTCAACTCGATGCATATCGCGTCCGTGGTATTGCGCTGACGCCCACACAGGGCCTGGCGCGAGGCATGTCAGTGGAAGATAGTGGCGGACCGTTACGGGCGCCGGTTGGTAAAGGTATTCTGTCGCGCATGTTCGATGTTTTCGGCAACGCCATCGATCGTCAGGCAGCACCAACGGACATCGAGTGGCGTAGTGTGCACCAAGCACCACCCGCCTTGTCAAGGCGCTCCACAAAATCCGAGATTTTCGAGACCGGTATCAAGCTCATTGATGTGCTGATGCCATTGGAACGTGGTGGCAAAGCCGGTCTGTTTGGCGGGGCCGGGGTGGGTAAGACCGTGTTACTCACTGAGATGATTCACAACATGGTCGGGCAACATGCCGGTATGAGTATTTTTTGCGGTATCGGCGAACGCTGTCGCGAGGGTGAAGAACTCTACCGTGAAATGAATGCGGCGGGTGTGCTGGACAATATGGTGATGGTGTTTGGCCAGATGAATGAACCGCCCGGCGCACGTTTTCGCGTCGGTCATGTCGCCCTGACCATGGCGGAGTATTTTCGCGATGATGAAAATCGCGATGTGCTGCTGCTGATCGATAATATTTTTCGTTTTATTCAGGCTGGCATGGAAGTGTCTGGTTTGATGGGGCAGATGCCTGCACGCCTCGGCTATCAGCCGACCATGGGCACTGAATTGTCGCAATTGGAAGAGCGTATCGCCAATACGGGCACGGGTGCCATCACCTCGATCCAGGCGGTGTATGTACCGGCGGACGATTTCACTGATCCCGCGGCGGTGCATACTTTTTCACACCTTTCCGCGTCCATCGTATTATCGCGAAATCGGGCGAGTGAGGGGCTTTATCCGGCCATCGATCCGTTGCAGTCCAGTTCCAAAATGGCCACGCCCGGGGTTATCGGCAAGCGACACTATGCGCTGGCGCAGGAAATCCGTCGCACCCTCGCACAATACGCCGAACTCAGGGATATTATTGCCATGCTGGGTATGGAGCAGCTATCGTCGGAAGATCACAAGATAGTGGATCGTGCGCGGCGGCTGGAACGGTTTCTGACGCAACCTTTTTTTACTACTGAACAGTTTACGGGTTTACAAGGCAAATTGGTCAGTCTGAATGATGCTCTGGATGGCTGTGAGCGTATCCTGCGTGATGAGTTCAAGGACTACCCGGAAAGTACGCTTTATATGATCGGCACGATTGATGAAGCCCAGCAGAAGCTTGAGGGAAAGGCCAAACATGATGCGGAGGTAAAAGTACAACATGCCGTCGACAGACATGCATCTTAAGATTCTTCTACCCTTCAAAGTCTTTGCGGACCAGCAAGAGGTGTTGCGTATTGTTGCAGTCACACATGAGGGTTCGTTTGGACTTCTGCCGCGGCGACTTGATTGTGTGGCGTCATTGTCGGCGGGGATACTAGTTTTCGAAACGGCAGCAGATGGCGAAGTGTACATCGCGGTCGATGAAGGTGTTCTGGTCAAAACCGGCCGGAATGTTCTGGTCTCCGTACGCAATGCCATTGGCGGTATGAGTCTGGGTGAATTACGCGCGGCGGTGGAAGAAGAATTCATGCATCTTGATGAGCAGGAGCAGAAGGTGCGTTCGGTGCTGGCAAAAATGGAGAGCGGATTTATCCGTCGTCTGGCAGAGTTTTATCCTGAATGAAAACCAGGACATGAAACTCAAGCCGGATAAAAAGGAATTCAGCGAGCAGGTCGGTGATATGGCAGAGCGTAAACTTAAGGCACAACGTCATGTCACCAGAACTGTCTGGTCCGGCCTGGGTATGATGGGGCTGGTTGGCTGGTCAGTGGCCATGCCAACATTGCTGGGCGCTGCACTCGGACTCTGGCTGGACAAACACTATCCGGGTGTGCACTCATGGACACTTGCATTGTTAGCAATTGGTCTGGGTCTGGGTTGCTTGAATGCCTGGCGCTGGATCGTTAAGGAAGACAAGGAAATTCACCAGAACGAGGATGAGAATAATCATGAATGAATTCCCGTATCTGATGCTTGCGCTACTGGAGGGTATTTCGCTTGGTGTGTTTTTTTTCGCCGGGCTCTGGTGGACGGTGCGACAACTTGACTCGTGTAGACATGTGGCGCTTTTATTTTTAACGAGTATGTTGCTGCGAACCAGTGTGGTCATACTGGGTTTTTATTTTATTCTGGGCGACAACTGGCAACACTTGCTTATGGGCCTGCTGGGATTTGTCATCGCCCGTATCATCATAATTCGATTCACCCGCAGTGCGGATCAACTAAAACCATTGTTACGCAAGGCAAGCCGTGAATCTTAGTCCGGATAACATCATTTTCTGGCAAATGGGATTTTTCAAACTCAATGCCACCATCGTTTACACCTGGGGATTGATGCTGGTACTGGTGCTCGGTTCAAAACTGATCACGCGCAAGCTGTCGACCGAGCTGGAACGTTCGCGCTGGCAGAATTTACTGGAGATTATCGTCACCGGTATTAATCAGCAGATTGAAGAAGTAGGATTAAAAAATCCGCAAAAATATCTCGGCTTTCTGGGCACCTTGTTTCTGTTTGTGGCCATGGCGAGTCTATTCACCATTGTTCCCGGCTATGAGCCACCGACCGGTTCGCTCTCGACCACCGCCGCATTGGCGATCTGTGTGTTTGTGGCCGTCCCGATGTTTGGTATCGAAGAGGCAGGTATTGGACGGTACCTCAGAGCCTATACCAGACCAACGATTATCATGTTGCCGTTCAATATAATCAGCGAGGTCTCACGCACTCTGGCGCTGGCTATGCGCCTGTTCGGTAACATGATGAGTGGCACGCTCATTATCGCTATATTGATCACCATTACGCCGTTCATTTTCCCGATCATCATGAGTGCGCTCGGATTACTGACCGGCATGGTACAGGCTTATATTTTCAGTGTTCTGGCCACGGTTTACATTGCCGCTGCGACACGTGCGCGCAAGCCGATACCGGAATTTGGAGACAGCAAAAATAATACCAACACAAGGGGATAAACCATGGATAGTATGACGCTGATTGCTACTGTTTCAATTATTACTGCCGGGCTGACTATCGCCATCGGTAGTATTGGCCCTTCGCTTGGTGAGGGGCGGGCGGTGGCCACTGCATTGACGTCACTGGCGCAGCAACCCGATGCCTCGGCCACCATTACGCGCACCTTGTTTGTGGGTCTCGCCATGGTTGAGTCCGTTGCTATTTACTGCTTTGTGGTGTCGATGATCCTGCTTTTTGCCAATCCATTCTGGAATCATGTCATCACCCAAGCCGCAGGATAATAGCGCATGCTGATCGACTGGTTTACCATTATTGCGCAAGTCATCAACTTCCTCATCCTAGTGTGGTTGTTGAAGCGATTTCTGTACCGCCCTATTCTCAACGCGATTGATGCACGGGAAAATCGCATCGCTTCGAAAATTGCTGATGCCGATGCAAAAGAAACCGAAGCGCAGAAGCAACGTGACGAGTATCGACACAGGAATGAAATGTTCGACAGGGAGCGCACTGCACACATGAATCAGGCACTGGAAGATGCGAAAATAGAACGCGCCAGGCTGTTTGATGCGGCGCGACAGGAGTCCGAGGATTTGCGTGCCAGATTGCAGCAGGCATTAAGAAACGAACAGCGTGGCCTGAATGAAGACATCAGCCGTCGCGCACGCGAAGAAGTGTTTGCCATTGCACGCAAAACACTGTCTGATCTTGCCGGAACAAGCCTGGAAGAACGTATGACCGATATTTTCCTTGATCGGCTTCGTGAGCTAAACCCTACACAAATCGCCGAGTGGAAATCCGCACTCAACGCATCGTCCACACCATTGCGAGTGCGCACGGCCTTCAAGCTGTCAGCGCAACAAGCTTCGGCGATTGAAACGGCGATCACGCAATTGCTGGGTAAGCAGCAAAAAACCGAGTTCGATATCTCGCCGGATCTTGTTAGTGGTATTGAGGTCAGTGCGAATGGTCAGAAGATAGTATGGAGTATTGCCGATTATCTTGATTCACTGGCAAAGAGTGTCGACCAATTGCTGAAAACAACAACAGAAACTGAAAGCACCGAGCCAGTAAATACGACACGGGATGTCGATCAAAATGGCGACTGACAATCTGAAAAATATGTTCGATGCAGCGTTCTCTGGAATGCGCCAGTCGCGGGAATCTTTTGTACCGACATTGAAGCCGCAAGAGGTGGGCACGATTACCAGTATCGCCACCGGCATTGCCAAAGTGGCCGGTCTACCCGGTGTCGGTTTTGACGAAGTGCTTAAATTTCCCAGCGATATTTATGGCATTGCCTTCAATGTTGATGAAGATGAAATCGGTGTTGTACTTCTTGGAGACTACTGGCATTTGCAGGCAGGCGACGAAGTCGAACGCCGCGGTCACGTGGTGGATGTGCCGGTGGGGGAAGGGTTAATTGGACGCATTATCAATCCCATGGGTCGTCCACTGGACGGCAAGGGCAGGCTAGTCGCCAGTGAACGCTTGCCGGTGGAGCGTCCCGCGCCCGCTATTTTGGACCGTGCCCCCGTCAGCGTACCGCTGCAAACAGGTATCAAGGTTGTTGATGCGCTGATTCCCGTTGGCCGCGGTCAGCGGGAGCTGATTCTCGGTGACCGGCAGACTGGTAAGACCGCTATCGCACTCGACACCATACTCAATCAACGTGACCAGAATGTATTGTGTGTTTATTGTGCCATTGGTCAACGTGCCTCCGGTGTCGCAAAAGTGATCGCCACGTTGCGTGAGCAAGGAGCGATGGAATACACCGTGGTCGTCGTTACTGAAGGCAATGATCCGCCCGGACTCGCTTACGTAGCACCCTATGCAGCGACCAGCATTGCAGAATATTTCATGCAACAAGGTCGTGATGTGCTGGTTGTTTATGATGACCTCACACACCATGCACGCGCATATCGTGAACTGTCTTTATTGTTGCGTCGCCCACCGGGTCGCGAGGCGTTTCCTGGCGATATCTTTTATATTCATTCACGGCTGCTGGAACGCACCACTCATTTATGCCCGGAGCTCGGCGGTGGCTCGATGACGGCATTACCGATTGTTGAAACCGAAGCCCAGAATATTTCCGCCTACATTCCCACCAATCTGATTTCTATTACAGACGGCCAAATTTACCTCTCACCTTCGCTGTTTGAACTGGGCGTGTTGCCTGCGGTTGACGTCGGCAAGTCGGTTTCACGTGTCGGAGGTAAGGCCCAGCGTGCGGCTTATCGGGCCGTGGCAAGCGACCTCAAACTGGCCTATGCGCAATTCGAGGAGCTGGAAACCTTTGCCCGCTTTGGCGCCCGGCTGGATGATCACACACGTGAAATTATCGAACACGGTCGGCGCATCCGCGCCTGCCTCAAACAGCCGGAATTCGCACCGGTTTCCATGGCAGAACAAATTGCGGTGTTACTGGCGCTGACGGAACAACTGTTTGATGTGGTGCCACTTGAGCAGATGACGGCGGCTGAGCAGGCGGTTCGTGTTGCCGCCGCGAAGATTCCTGCTGAGGTTTGCGCGCGATTCGAGAGTGCCAAAAAATTGAGTAATGCAGATCGGGCCACAATTATCCAGCTTGCTCGCCATGCACTCGCACGCTTTGTGCCCGGCCAGACGCTGGAGGAGATTTCATGAGCGATACTGTGGCCAGCCTGCGTCATAAGATTGGTAATGCTAAAGATCTTGAATCCGTGGTGCGCACCATGAAAGCCATGGCCGCGTCGAACATTGGTCAGTACGAGAATGCCGTGCATGCACTGGATGATTATTATCGAACGGTACAACTGGGTCTGGCGGCGTGTTTTCGACAGGATAAAACCCCGGCTGCTGACAGCAGGGCAACACAGAAAACAGCCGCGGCGATCGGCGTGATTGTGTTTGGTTCTGATCAGGGGATGGTAGGCCAGTTCAATGAGAGCATGGTGGACTTTGCAGTGGATATGCTGGGCAAACTGCCGGGTAAAAAAATCGTGTGGGTGGTTGGTGCACGTATTGATTCGCGGCTGGCGGAAACCAGTCTGCAACCGGTGGCAGGTTTTACACTGCCCAACTCGATTAACGCCATTACATCATTAGTGGGACAGATCCTGATTGAAATTGAAGCGCAGCGTGAACAGGGCTTAATCGAGCAGGTTTACCTGTTTCATAATCGTCCTGTAAGCGGTTCGATTTATATCCCCGCGAGTCAGCGGCTACTGCCCTTGGACGAAACATGGCAACGCAAACTGTCTGGCATTAGCTGGCCTACGCAAAATCTGCCTGAGGTGATCAATAGCAGGGAGCGGACACTACGGGCGTTGCTGCGTGAATATCTTTTTGTCACCCTGTTCAGGGCATGCTCTGAGTCACTCGCCAGTGAAAATGCCAGTCGTCTGGCTGCCATGCAACGCGCCGACAAGAATATCGAAGAAATGCTGGTCGATCTCAATGGCACATTTCACCGTTTGCGCCAAAGTGACATAGACGAGGAACTGTTTGATGTAATTTCCGGGTACGAGGCGCTGCAAGAATAATGATTGTATAAAAGATTTTTGCTCCATATGCCTGAGTCGTGATCAAGGGCGATAGTCTTGGCATTACTTCCTAATGAATAGCTTCATAAAACTAAAGATAAAATAATAGCGTGAGAATAAAGCAATATCATCTCATCATAAGCGGACGCGTTCAGGGTGTCAGTTATCGATTTTCGGCCTGGGAAAAAGCCCGGCAGTTGGGGCTCACTGACTGGATCCGAAACCTAGCGGATGGCCGTGTGCAAATCGTGATTGAGGGCATACTCGCTATGCTCGACCAGATGATCAAATGGGCAGGAAAAGGCCCACAATTTGTCCAAGGCTTTCTGCTGCGTTTCCTATTTGCACTGCTACTCTAGAGCCACAGACGATATATAAATCCGAAGATTACGCAGATGAACACCGAATAGACAACAATCTCTTCCCCCGAGCCGGGTGAAGGTTAGGGTAAGGGAAATCAGCTACGATTAAAAATACCCGTCAATAATATTGTCTCCTTCCCGAACAAAAGAACCGTCATCTCGTATATGGACTCCCCCTATTTTGCAACGATGATTCGATAAAAAAGTAATGATGC
>JAVVFF010000184.1:0-2751 GCA_032250995.1 Methylophaga sp.
TTGGGACCTACGGTCATGATGTCCATCATGAAATGCTGCAATGGACTGAGCTTTGACATCATCGACGGCAGGCCGGCTTCGAGTACATTAAAGGCAGTAAAAAACAGCCATAAACACAGTAATAATAACGGCAGCGAACCCGGTTGCAGCGCCCAGCCTAACTGGGCAAGCGCTAATACGACGATGGCACCGAGAAATACCGTTTTCATTTGCCGGCGTTTTTCGGCCAGCAAAATAAACGGCACCATGGTGACGAAGGCCAGCAATAAAATCGGCAAATAGGTTTGCGCTAAATCGGCTTTGGCAATACCGGCAAAATCCTGCAAGGCAATTGGCAGCGCAAAAAAGCTTAAGGTCAGCAGCAAATGCAAAATTAAAATGCTTAATACCATGCGCATAATCGGCCGGTTAGCGATAACGGCTTTAAGCTGCGCTCTGGCTGGTTTCATTTCCTGATGCACTTGCCGGCGATGCGGTGTTGGCACCCACCATTTCAACACCACCATGCCCAAGATCGCCATGATGGAGGTGGCCCAGAAAATACCGGCCAGGCCCAGCCAATTTTCCAAGGCCGCACCGCTGGCGAGTGCCACCGAAAATGATAAGCCAATGCTGATGCCAATCGCTGCCATGGCTTTGGTTCGATGTTGATCACGGGTTAAATCCGCTGTTAACGCCATCACCACCGCGGCAATCGCACCACTGCCCTGTAACAGACGGCCGGCAATCACCGTATAAATAGAATCGGCCATAGCGGCCAATACGCTGCCCAGCGTAAATAACAGCAGCCCGATAAAAATGACCCTTTTGCGGCCAATCCGGTCGGAAAGCATACCAAAGGGAATTTGCAGCAGGGCTTGTGTCAGGCCATAAGCACCGATGGCCAAACCAATTAATAACGGTGAGCTATGACTGTATTGCTGCGCAGACAGCGAAAACACTGGCAGGATCATAAATAAACCGAGCATTCGCAGCGCAAATATCAGCGATAAGCCCGAAATGGTACGTTTTTCCGACCCGCTTAGTGCGGCCGTTACGGTTTGTTTTTGCGTCATGATAGCGGGACAGAGTATATTGATCCGTTTGATTTTACTACGGAACTTGCATGAAAAAAATCAGCATTCGCGGCGCCCGTACCCATAATTTGAAGAACATTGATGTCGACTTGCCGCGTGACGCCCTGATTGTCATTACCGGCCTGTCGGGGTCGGGCAAGTCTTCCCTAGCATTTGATACCTTGTATGCTGAGGGCCAGCGGCGTTATGTGGAATCGTTATCGGCCTACGCACGGCAGTTTTTGTCGATGATGGAGAAGCCCGATGTCGATCACATCGAAGGTTTATCGCCGGCGATTTCTATCGAACAAAAATCGACATCACATAATCCGCGATCCACCGTCGGTACCATTACTGAAATCTACGATTATCTGCGTTTATTGTTTGCCCGCGCTGGTGAGCCGCGCTGTCCGCAGCACAATCTGCCACTGGCCGCGCAAACCGTCAGTCAAATGGTTGATACCGTATTGGCGATGCCGGAAGGCAAACGGCTGATGTTGTTGGCACCGGTGATTCAGGATCGTAAAGGTGAACATCGTGATGTGCTGGAAACACTGCGGGCGCAAGGTTTTGTCCGGGCCCGGGTTAATGGCGAAGTGATCGAGTTGGAAAATCCGCCGGAACTGGAGCTACGTAAAAAACACACCATTGAAGCGGTGGTTGATCGCTTCAAAGTTCGTGCTGATATCCAGCAACGTTTGGCAGAATCTTTTGAAACAGCGTTAAAACTTGCTGATGGTGTCGCCAAAGTGGTGGCGATGGATGATGATGCCGATATCACGCTGTTTTCAGCGCGGTTTGCCTGTAGCCAATGTGGTTATTCAATCGCTGAACTCGAGCCACGAATGTTTTCCTTTAATAATCCAGCCGGTGCCTGCCCGACTTGTGATGGTCTGGGCATCAAGCAATTTGTCGATCCGGCGCGGGTGGTGGCGCATCCGGAATTGAGTATGGCGGCCGGAGCAATTCGCGGCTGGGACCGGCGCAATGCCTACTACTATCAGATGCTGCTGTCTTTGGCAGCGCATTTTGAGTTTGATTTGGATACGCCGTTTGAGGATCTGCCGGAAAATGTCCGGGAAGTGATTCTCTATGGCAGTGGCCGCAACGAGATTGATTTCAGTTATTTCAGCGACCGCGGTAAGCGGGTCAGCCGCAAGCATGTTTTTGAAGGCATCGTGCCTAATTTGCAGCGCCGTTATCACGAAACCGAATCGGGCAGTGTCCGCGATGAATTAGCTAAATTTCATTCAGTTCGTGCTTGTCCGGAATGTCATGGCGCCCGGCTGACGGAAGCTGCCCGCAATGTGTTTATTCAGCAAACAAATCTGCCGGAGATAACCAGCCTGCCGATTGGCGAAGCCAAACGGTTTTTTGAAGAATTAAAGCTACCGGGCAAACAAGGTGAAATTGCTGACAAAATCGTCAGCGAAATTGGTGAACGGCTGAGCTTTCTGGTCAATGTCGGCCTGGATTATCTGAATCTGGCGCGCAGCGCGGAAACCTTATCCGGTGGTGAAGCGCAGCGGATTCGTTTAGCCAGCCAAATCGGTGCTGGTCTGGTCGGGGTGATGTATATCCTTGATGAACCGTCAATTGGTTTACATCAGCGAGATAATGACCGGCTGTTAGGGACGTTGACCCGGCTGCGTGATTTGGGCAATACCGTGATTGTCGTTGAACATGATGAAGACGC
>JAVVFF010000038.1:0-16316 GCA_032250995.1 Methylophaga sp.
GGCAAAGCTGATCACGTTTTCAGAATACAGGCAGGTTTCCGGATCATCGAGCGGCTCAATACCGGCGGCTTTTAGCAGCGGTAAGGTCTCGTCAAAGATCCGGCCTTTAGATAGCGCCAGCGTTAACATCTCAGCCATGCGCGGCACTCCGCAGTCCGGTAGGAATACGGCGGATCCGCGCACCCAATTGTTGTAGTTTTTCTTCAATACATTCGTAACCGCGATCGATATGATAAATCCGCTCGACCACCGTTTCACCATCCGCGACCAAAGCCGCCAACACCAAACAGGCTGAGGCCCGTAAATCGGTGGCCATTACCGGCGCCGCGGTCAGCGTTTCCCGGCCGATACAAAGCACAGTATTGCCTTCGATTTGCAGATTGGCACCCATACGTTGCATTTCCTGTACATGCATAAAACGGTTTTCAAACACCGTTTCAACAATAGTCGATTGGCCTTCGGCAACGCTGTTCAATGCCGTAAATTGTGCCTGCATATCGGTCGGAAACGCCGGATACGGCGCGGTGCGGATGTTGACCGCTTTAGGCCGCTTGCCGCGCATATCCAAACTGATCCAGCCCGTACCGACTTCAATTTTGGCACCGGCTTCTTCCAACTTTAAAAGCACTGCTTCCAGCTGGTTGGCATCCGTGTCTTTTAATTTAACCCGACCCCGGGTAATCGCTGCAGCCACCAGATAAGTACCGGTTTCAATACGGTCTGGCAAAATAGCGTAATCGGTGCCATATAGTTTTTTGACACCATTAATCTCCAGCGTCGCGGTACCGGCACCTTTGATATCAGCGCCCATTTTAATGAGGTAATTCGCTAGGTCGACTACTTCCGGCTCACGCGCCGCATTCTCAATAATGGTTTTACCCTTGGCCAGCGTGGCTGCCATCATCAGGTTTTCGGTACCGGTGACGGTAACCTGATCCAAGAAAATATGCGCGCCTTTCAGGCCATCGCCGCTGGTAGCACGAATGTAGCCATTTTCAACTTTAATATGGGCGCCCATTGCTTCCAGCCCCCGCAAATGCAGGTCCACTGGCCGCGAACCGATCGCACAACCACCCGGCAACGACACATCAGCTTTGCCATATTTGGCCAGTAGCGGGCCCAATACCAAAATCGATGCCCGCATGGTTTTCACCAGATCATAAGCCGCTTCGGTGATGGTTAAGGTCGTTGGATCAATTTCTACACCAGAGCGTTCGTCAACGGTCAAAGACACGCCCATTCGGCCAAGCAGCTCCAAGGTGGTGGTAATATCATGCAGGTGTGGCACATTACCGATACGTACCGGCGAGTCAGCCATTAACGCACCCATCAGAATCGGCAAAGCGGCGTTTTTAGCTCCGGAAATACGGATCTCGCCGTCCAGCGGCACGCCGCCCCTGATTATCAATTTATCCATAATGTCTCTGTTTGGTTAACCGCGGCTTTCAACTGGCGCGGGTTTTCAGCGATAAAGCGTGTAATTCACCACTGCTGAATTTATCGCCGAGTGTTGCTTTGACCATTCGGTGCTGCTCAATAAGGCTTTTACCGGCGAAGGTCGGGCTGATAACAATGGCATCAAAATGCTGACCATCATCACCCAAAACTTCGACGCTGGCATCTGACAGACCCTGTTCAATCAGTTGTTTAATATCATTAGCTTTCATAAAGCATGTTTCGCTTGCAAAGGAAGGATGGTATCCAGACCACTGGCCGCTGCCATCGCCAGCATTTGTGCCGGCATCTGTTCAAATATGATGTCTTTACCACTGGCACTTGCTTCACGCATCCAGCGAATCAGCAAGGCAAGCCCGGCACTATCACTGCGGCTAACCGCCGATAAATCAATCCGTAGCACTGTCAATTGACTGAACAAGACTTCACTTTGTTTGAGATAATCAGGCACCTCGTCAATCGTTAAATCGCCACTAACACGTAAGCACTGCACCGCATTGTCCAAACCGATACTCATGATTTCGCTTTTTGGTTACGTTGTGCCAAATCTTCAATCAATTTATCGATACCACCATTATTGATATCGCGACTAAACGTTGATCGATAATTGGTCACCAGACTGATGCCTTCGATTTTAACATCGTAAACTTTCCATTCTTCAGCTGCATTTAAATACAAAGACAAGGTCATCGGGATACCGGGACCGCCACTTTGTACCACCTCCATTGGCACATTTACGCGTTTTTTGCTTAGATCATCACGAAATGGCAGAAACCGGATTTCTTCATCGGTGTATTCCAGCATGGCAGTTGAGTAGGTGCGCACCAACAGCACGCGGAACTCTTCAACAAATTTGCTCTGTTGGCATTCATTGATGTTGTTCCAGTTTTTACCTAAAGCCAGTTTCGCCATACGGGCAAAATCAAAATTCGGGATCAGAATTTCTTCTACCAAACTATAAATTTTGCTGGGATTAGCGGCTAATTCAGCTTCATTTTCGGCTAAAGCAACCAACATATCATCAGAGGCTTTTTTAACCACCGCTTGTGGTTCAGGCATATTGTCAGCTTGAGCATTCACTGTAACAACCGTCATCAGCATTGCTGAAAACAGTAATATACTGATCTTAAAATTATGTATCAGTCGCATTATTATTCGCCTTCTGCCTTGCTGTATAAGAATTGTCCAATGATCTGTTCCAGTACCACCGCTGGCTGAGTTAATGTGATTTCATCACCGTCGCCAAGATAAAAATCATCAGCACCCGCTTGCAAACCAATATATTGTTCACCCAGCAAGCCCGCAGTGAAAATACTCGCTGATGTGTCCAGCGGGATATTGTCGTACTCTGGATATATATTGAGTGTCACTACCGCATCATAAGTTTCCGGATCTAATTTAATATCGGCAACCCGGCCAACCCGAACGCCAGCCATCGACACCTGCGAGCGGGGTTTTAAACCGCCAATATTCTGAAAACTGGCGGTGACCTGATAGCCTTTTTCATCAGTAAAATCACCTAAATTGCTGACTTTCATTGCCAGCATAAACAGCGCAGCTAAACCTGCCGCAACAAACAGGCCAACCAGAATTTCGGTTTGCTTACTTTGCATCATTTTCTTATTCTCCAAACATCAACGCTGTCAGTACAAAATCCAGTCCCAGAATAGCAAATGCAGAGTGCACCACCGTGCGGGTTGTCGACCGGCCAACCCCTTCAGATGTCGGCACCGCATCATACCCTTCAAACAAAGCAATCCAGGTCACGACAAAACCAAATACAATACTTTTAATAACACCATTTAAAATATCTTCATACCAGTCAGTTTTGGCCTGCATTTGTGACCAGAAAGCGCCATCATCAACACCCAGCAAACCATGACCGACCAAAAATGCGCCCAATATCCCGACGGCACTGAACATGGCAGCCAGCAGCGGCATCGAAATAACACCCGCCAGAAAACGCGGTGCAATAATGCGACGAACCGGATCCACGGCCATCATTTCCATGCCAGACAATTGCTCGGTACTTTTCATCAAGCCAACTTCTGCGGTCAGCGCCGAACCGGCGCGACCCGCAAATAATAAAGCACTGACCACCGGCCCTAATTCACGGACTAATGATAGAGACACCAACACACCCAATGATTCTTCGGCACCGAAATCTACCAGCGTATTGTACCCCTGCAAGCCGAGCACCATGCCGACAAATAAACCCGACACCAGAATTATCAGCACGGACAACACGCCTACGTAGAACAATTGCTGCACGACCAGTGAAAACCGCATCATCAATTCCGGAATCCCGGTGATGATTTGTACTAGTAATAAAGTTGCACGCCCCAAGCGTTCCAGTGTGCCCAATCCCCAGCGGCCCAGCATCCGAATAAAATCAATCATCGGTATTCCTCGCCCGCCAGTAAATCATCAGCAAATTCTGTCCCCGGATAATGAAATGGTACCGGCCCATCTGGCAGGCCCTGCATAAATTGTTCGACCCAATCAGAGCCAGATTTTTGTAATTGCTCAGGCGTGCCCTGATCAATCACCTTACCGCCGGATAACAAATAGATATCGTCGGCAATTTGCGCAGTTTCAGCAACATCATGCGACACCACAATACTGGTCAGTCCCATGGCATCATTGACCCTGCGGATCAGATTCACCAGCGTACCCATAGAAATCGGATCCTGACCAGTAAACGGCTCATCATACATGATCATCATCGGATCCAAGGCCATTGCCCGTGCCAGTGCCACCCGCCGAGCCATACCGCCAGACAATTCTGCCGGCATCATATTGCGGGCATTACGTAATCCCACAGCCTGTAATTTCATCAACACCAAATCACGAATCATTGATTCCGGCAAATCGGTATGTTCGTACAATGGAAAAGCTACATTTTCAAAAACATTGATATCGGTTAGCAAGGCGCCACTCTGAAACAACATGCCCATACGTTTACGCAGTGCATATAACGCTTTGCGGGATAATTTATGGACATCTTCACCATCGACAACAATGCTGCCGCGCTGCGGCTTTAACTGGCCGCCAATCAGTTTCAACAAGGTGGTTTTGCCGGTGCCGCTGGGGCCCATGATGGCTGTGACTTTGCCGCGATAAATATCGACATCAACGCCATTAAAAATCACATTTTCACCGCGATAAAAGTGCAGATCTCTGATTTTGATCAGTGGCGTCATTGTTTTACCGATAGCTTAAAATAAAGTATTCAATTTTCGGTAATCCGCAGGGGTAAGTCAAATCATACTGTAGAAAAAGCCCGCCTTATCGGCTAAAGTGATTGGCCGTGTTTCAGACAAATCAAGAAAAACGCACACTTGGCATCTGTTCAGAGTGCGTTCAGAATCCACGTGCTAATGTTTATGCCACATCATAATAAAACGGAGAATGAAATGAAGAAGTTGTTAAAGTTTTTTGCCATCACACTGACAGTGGTACCAGTCATGGCTAATGCCCATGGTCCAACCCGACAAATGGTCGAAGAAAAAATTATCATTAATGCGCCTGTTGATAAAGTTTGGGCCATGGTCAAAGACTTCACATCCATTGAGCAATGGCATCCGGCCGTTAAAAGTGTCGAAATGAAAAACGATAAAACCCGCGTATTGACACTGAATGCCGAAGGCAATCCAACGATTACCGAACAGTTGGATAAAGTTGATGACGCACGTAAAACACTGACTTACACCATTGAAGATATGAGTGTTGTTAAAACCATTACTTTCAACAGTAAAGACACGCCTTATTACACATTGCCAGTTTCTACTTATAAATCATGGATGTATGTTAAAGAGGTTGATGGTGGTACCGAAGTGAAATGGCGCGGTAAATTTTACCGTTCATTTATGGATAACCCGCCTGTACCTGAAGGCCAGTCAGATTCTGAAGCCGTTGAAGTAATTACAGCTGTCTACACCAGCGGTTTGGAAGGTTTGAAAAATATTCTGGAAAAATAATGCGCGCTAACGAGACTTATTGCACCACCAAAGCGGCCCCTCTGTGGGCCGTTTTTTTTCTGTTGCTAATATTGCCATTAACAGGCTGCAGTGATGGGCCGCAATATGCTTATATCACCAACCAGCTCAGCAATAATGTCAGCGTTATTGATTTGCAAAGCCGCCAGGTCAAACACACCATTGATGTCGGTGACGCACCCGCTGGTGTGGCCCAAAGCCATGATGGTCTAAAAGTATTTGTCAGTAATGCCGACTCACAAGATATCTCGTTTATTGATACCACACTGATGCAGGAAACCGATCGGCTGAAAGTTGGGGATGGCCCAGTGGGTATTGCCAGTAATAATGAGGGCAGTCTGTTATTTGTCGCCGACTGGTATCAGGATAAAATCAGTGTTGTCGATACCGTGCAGAAAACTGTCATTAACCAGATCCCGGTCGGTCAGTCACCCGCAGGGTTGATTGTTGATGATGTTAATCAAAAACTATATGTCGCCAATCGTGACGATAATTCGGTATCGGTGATTGATTTGGTCACGCAACAAAGCATCACGGAAATTGCAGTCGGCAAAGCGCCGTTTGGTGTAGCTTTAAGCCAGGATGGTAGCCGGCTTTACACAGTTAACGTACAAGATAATAGTGTCAGTGTTGTCGATACCGCCGCGCAAAAAACCATCGATACCATTGAAGTTGGTGAATGGCCTTATTGTGCCACATTAAGCCCTGATGACAGCACACTTTACGTCACCAATCAAGATGAAAACAGCGTCTCCAAAATTGATTTAAGCAACAATAAGGTCACTGCGGTAATCGCTGTTGACGATACCCCCGAAGGCATTGATATGGGCGACAACGGCCGTTATCTGTATGTCGCCAATTGGGGCAGCGGTCAATTATCGGTGATTGATACCCGCACCGATAAACTGATTGAAAATATTGCCACCGCTGAGGGTAGTCGCGCTTTTGGTGATTTTATTGCGGGTCGCTGATTGCCAATGACCGTTTGCGTGGTCAGCTTCGATAATGAAGTGTTTGCCGATCAGGCGCAACAACTGGCTACAAATTTAAACTTGCCGGTTAGCCGCGCATCAAATGCTGCGCTGCAATTAATCGTAAATGAACAGGGTCTGAGTTTATCGGCACCGGCTTTGGGTGGGCCAGTACAGGTCGACTTTACCGGTGGCAAAAATGCTCATCGCCGGCAATTTGGTGGCGGACGCGGCCAACCGCTAGCCAAAGCCATCGGGTTAAAATCTGGCCTTAATCCGACTGTTATTGATGCCACTGCCGGTTGGGCCAGAGATGCATTTGTCATCGCAAGTCTCGGCTGTCAGTTAACCTTGCTGGAACAGCAGCCGTTGTTGGCGATATTAATTGAAGATGGCTTAAAGCGTGCGGCAAATGATAACGATATTGCCGAAATCGCAGCCCGGATGTCGTTATTGAATGTTAATGCGGTCGATTATTTAACAGCTTTGCCTATGGAGAATTGGCCGGATGTTATTTATCTGGATCCGATGTATCCCAGCCGTGATAAAAGCGCACTGGTTAAAAAAGATATGCAAATCCTGCATCAATTAGTGGGTCATGATCAGTCCGGTGAAGCTTTACTGAATATGGCGCTGCAACGCGCAAAAAAACGCATTGTCGTCAAACGTCCTAAGGGTGCGCCATTATTAAATGCTGTTAAGCCGGTTGCTCAAGTGGCCAGCAAAAATACCCGCTATGATATTTATGCGCCGGTAAAGACTTAACTGCGTTTTTTGGCTTGTTTGTCGAGATCGTGTAACCGGCTTAATTTTTCGCCAATCTTGATTTCCAGCCCCCGATTAACCGGCTGATAATATCGCCGCTCACCCATGGTTTCCGGAAAGTAAGTTTCCCCCGCCGCATAAGCATCCGGTTCATCATGGGCATAACGATAGGTTTTGCCGTAATCTAAGTCTTTCATCAATTTGGTCGGCGCATTACGTAAATGCAGCGGTACTTCGGCCGAGCCATGGCTTTGTACATCATGCATCGCTGCCTTAAAGGCGGTATAAACAGCATTACTTTTTGGTGCACAGGCCAAATACACAACCGCCTGGGCAATCGCTAATTCGCCTTCCGGCCGGCCCAGCTTTTCCAGACTGTCCCAAGCATTTAATGCCAGTTCCAGGCCACGCGGATCAGCATTACCAATATCTTCCACAGCCATGCGCACGATTCGCCGCATGAGATATATCGGATCACAACCACCATCCAACATCCGGCATAGCCAATACAAAGCTGCATCCGGGGCGCTGCCTCGTACCGACTTATGCAACGCAGAGATCTGATCGTAAAAAGCCTCGCCGCCTTTATCAAAACGCCGAAAACTGCCGGATAATACCGCCATTAAATCTTCTGCGGAAACGGCAGTTTGTGATTTGCTATCAGCCAAATCGATAGCTATTTCCAACAGATTCAATACCCGCCGGCCGTCACCATCAGCGCTTTCAGCAAGCTGGTCCCGCAGCGCATCATCGAGGCTGATACCGCGAGCGGCTAGACCGCGGATACCATCGTCCATCGCCCGATCAATGATCAACCGTAAATCGGCAGCTTCCAATGATTTGAGCACATAGACCCGGGCCCGTGATAGCAGCGCATTATTTAATTCAAAGGAGGGATTTTCAGTAGTGGCGCCGATAAACGTAAAAGTGCCATCTTCAACATAGGGTAAAAACGCATCTTGCTGGGATTTGTTAAACCGATGCACTTCATCGACAAACAACATGGTACGCCGGCCGCGTTCCTGGGCAATTAATTTAGCTCTGGCGACGGCTTCGCGAACCTCTTTAACACCCGCCAAAACGGCTGAAATAGTAATAAATTCGGCATCACAATAACCGGCGATTAATCGGGCCAGCGTTGTTTTGCCGGTACCGGGCGGTCCCCAGAAAATCATTGAATGTGGCTGACCACTGGCAATGGCCTGACGCAGTGGCTTGCCTTCACCTATCAAATGCTGTTGACCGATGTAGTCATCCAGCGTCTGCGGCCGCATCCGATCCGCTAACGGGCGACCGGTGCTGGGCTGCAGATTATCAAACAGACTCACTTACGGCGCGTCTCCCACAACATCAACACCGGCTGGCGGAATAAAGTTAAAACGATCGGCCGCCAGTCGCGGATTGATTTTCACTTCGGTAAATTGCAGGTTGGTTTGCTGATCAAAAGCATCAGTCATCAGCATTTGCTGTAAACCAACTTCATCAAAGCCCAGTTGTACCCGCTGAAAATTAGATTCAGTATCTTTGGGTGTCAACTCCACCCACTGCAAATCATCGTCTTTTTCAACCGCCGTAATGCTATAGGCATCTTCCGGCATGCTTTTGCCAGATAACAAACCTGCTGGTGTATCGGCCAGCGTTTCATCCTGATTCTTAACAGTGATCTGTTCTAAATCTTCATCATAAAACCAAATACGCTGTCCATCGGCAACGATTTGTTGTGGATAAGGCGAGACATAATCCCAGCGAAATTTACCGGGGCGCGACAGTAAAAATTCGCCATCAGCCTGTTCAACAATATTGCCTTCGGGATCCATCACAGTTTGCGTAAACATTGCCTGAAACTTATTGACCTCGGCAACGAACTGATTCAAACGGCTAACTGCATCTTCTTGTGCCTGCACAGACCCCATGCTCAAACTCAGCACTCCAGCCATCATCAGCAAAAATCGCTTTGACATGTAAACTCCTGATAGTTAACCACGCTGATTAGACTACAGCGGATGGGAATAGGTGCATCAATCGCGCGGTGGTGGCGCTAAAACTTCACGACCACCATTACTTTGCATGGCTGAGACGACACCGGCCGCTTCCATGGCCTCAACAATACGCGCCGCCCGGTTATAGCCAATTTTTAAACGCCGCTGAATGCCCGAAACTGATGCCCGGCGGGATTCAGTAATAATCTGCACGGCCTGATCGTAAAGCTCATCCTGCTCGCCATCAGAAGTATCACCAAATACACCGCCATCATCCTCAGCACTCAGTGCTTTGGTGATTTCTTCCAGATAATCCGGTCCGCCCTGCGATTTCAGGAAGTTAACGACTGCGTGTACCTCATGATCATCAACAAATGCACCATGCACCCGCTCTGGCAAGCCGCTACCCGGCGGTAAAAATAACATATCGCCCTGGCCCAATAATTGTTCCGCGCCCATTTGATCTAAAATGGTTCGTGAGTCGATACGTGATGATACCTGAAACGCCATCCGGGTCGGGATATTGGCCTTAATCAAACCAGTAATAACATCTACCGACGGCCGCTGCGTCGCCAGAATCAAATGAATACCCGAGGCGCGGGCTTTTTGCGCCAGACGGGCGATCAATTCTTCAACTTGTTTGCCCACCACCATCATCATATCGGCCAATTCGTCGATAATGACCACGATAAATGGCAGTGTCTCCAGCGTTGGAATCGGCTCTCCAGGCAGAACTTCTGCCAGTGGATCGGTGATTGGCTCACCCTTGTCGATGGCATCCTGCACACGTTTGTTATAACCGGCGATATTACGCACACCCAGCGCCGCCATTAGTGGATAACGCCGCTCCATTTCTGCAACACACCAACGTAGCGCATTGGCAGCCTCTTTCATATCGGTGACCACTGGCGTTAATAAATGCGGAATATCTTCATAAACCGATAACTCCAGCATTTTGGGATCGACCATGATTAGCCGTACTTCTTTGGCTGTGGCTTTGTAGAGCAGACTCAGGATCATGGCATTGACGGCCACCGATTTACCAGACCCGGTGGTCCCCGCCACCAGTAAATGCGGCATTTTTTCCAAATTAGCGACCACTGGCCGACCAGCAATATCTTTACCCAGCGCTATCACTAACGGGGACTTGCTATTTTCATAGTCGCTGCAGGCAAGGATCTCGCGTAGCCGGACAATTTCACGATGTTCGTTGGGGATTTCAAGACCAACCACCGGTTTGCCAGGGATAACCTCTACGATGCGCACGCTGCTGACAGACAAGGCCCGCGCCAGATCTTTAGCCAAACCACTGATACGGCTGACTTTAATGCCGGCAGCCGGCTGTAATTCAAAACGGGTAACAACCGGGCCGGGCTGTACTTCAACCACCTGAACTTCAACACCAAAATCTTTCAGTTTCAGCTCAACTTGCCGTGATAAGGCCTGCAGAACTTCTTCGCTATAGCCCTGCTGTGAAATTTTGGGCATATCCAGCAAAGATAACGTCGGCATGCCGGGGGAATCGGGTGTTTCAAACAACGGCTTTTGACGTTCTTTTTCTTCACGTTTACTGGGCACAACACCTGGCGGCATCACTGGCTCAATGCGCACTTTGGCTTTATGCTGTAATTTTTCTTTTTGCTCTAAAAAGCTTTCTTCACGTTGCTGGCGATTACGTTTGGCCTGAATTTCTGCTTGCATATCACGGCTGCGACGTGCGAGCCAGGTCATCACCACCATGGCCGCAGCACCAAGTCGATCAATCACCATCAGCCAGGATAAACCGGTAAATAAAGTGACGCCAGTCAACAACAATGCCAACAACAGTAAACTGGTTCCCGACGCACCAAATACCGCCTCGAAACCATGCCCCACCACTTCACCCAATACACCGCCCGCGCCTAATGGTAATAATTCGGCATATTCCATCAGGCTCAGCGCAGATAAGCCACTGGCCGCCGCCAGCGCCATCAGCAAACCAACACCTTTTAAAACCCAGAAATGCACGGCATCGGCACTATCGGCGCGCTTGCCCCAGCTAAATAACAACCAACCGGAAAAACCCAGCATTAAAGGTGCTAAATACGCCGGCAAGCCAAAACCATAAAGCAGCGCATCAGCCAGCCATGCACCGACAATACCGCCGCTATTAGCCACCACATCATCGGTGCCGGTGGTTGACCAACCGGGATCTGTTGGTTCGTAAGTTGCCAGCGATAACAATAAATAAGCAGCTAATGCCAGCGCCAAAATCAACGCCGCTTCACGCAGCCGGAAGCTGACTGCGCCAGCGGAGGCGTCTTGTTTGCCTTTGTCGTTTACCCGCGTCGCTTGTGCCAATGTAATAATTCCAGTGAAGCCAATAGATTATCGGCAGATTCTAACACAGCTTTTCAACTGCGATGCTTGTCCAAATCCATAGCAATGGTTACTCTAATCATCATCTTTTACCAATTGCGGAGAATGGTTTTATGACTGACAGTAAACACAGTCGTTTATTGATTTTGGGCAGCGGTCCGGCAGGCTATACTGCTGCGGTCTATGCGGCGCGTGCAGCTTTGGATCCAGTGTTGATTACCGGCATTGAACAAGGCGGTCAGTTAACTACCACCACCGATGTTGATAACTGGCCCGGCGATGCTGAAGGCGTGCAAGGTCCGGAATTGATGCAGCGCATGCAAAAACATGCCGAGCGCTTTGGCACCGAAATCGTTTTTGATCATATCCATACCGCTGATTTAAGCAAACGACCGTTTACGTTAACCGGAGATGCGGGTACTTATACTGCCGATGCGCTGATTATTGCCACCGGTGCGTCTGCCAAATACCTAGGCCTGGAATCAGAGGAAGCCTTTAAAGGCCGTGGCGTTTCTGCCTGCGCCACCTGTGATGGTTTTTTCTATAAAAATCAACCCGTCGCCGTGATTGGTGGTGGTAACACCGCTGTTGAAGAAGCACTGTATTTATCGAATATCGCCTCAAAAGTTACCGTCATTCACCGCCGTGATAGCTTTCGCGCTGAGAAAATCCTGATTAATCAGCTGATGAAAAAAGCCGAGACCGGTAATGTTGAAATTATCTGGAACAGCACCCTTGATGAAGTGCTGGGTGATGATGCCGGTGTAACCGGTATGCGTGTCAAAAGTAACGATGGCAGCAGCCAGGATATTGCCGTGCAAGGTGTATTTATCGCTATCGGCCATCAGCCCAACACTTCGATGTTTAAAGAGCAGTTGGCTATGCAGCACGATTACATCATTCTTAATAAAGGCCAGCAAACAAGTATTCCTGGTGTATTTGCGGCGGGTGATGTATCAGATCCGATCTATCGGCAAGCGATTACGTCTGCCGGGGCAGGTTGTATGGCGGCGCTTGATGCCGAACGTTTTCTGGAAAGCCAGAAATAACCAATATGGCAGGGTTAACTCTGCCTTTTTTGTCTGTGGAGGGATCTTATGGCTTTATACCAACATATTTTGATCGCAGCCGATTTTTCAGCGCATACCGATGAGGTCATTCAGCGCGCACAATCGCTGGCGGGGCCCGAAACACAGCTGTGTTTATGTCATATCGTCGAAGATTTTCCGCTGACTGATTTTGCTTATGAGCCGATGATTAGTGTCGACAGCGATATGCGTGAATCCTTATTGGTGGCTGGCCAGCAGCAACTGGCTGAAGTCGGTAAACGTTATGGTATTGATGCCGGTAATCAATGGGTGGAATTTGGCAGTCCGGGTCGCGATATCGTCCGTATCGCCGATGAACACGATGTCGATTTAATAGCGGTCGGCTCGCATGGCCGCCATGGCATCAAAGTATTGCTCGGCGCCACAGCCAATGCCATTTTACACCATGCACACTGCGATGTTTTAGCTGTCCGTCTGCAAGATAAAAATTAATTCAACTGATGACGGGGCGAACCGCTGGGCTCGGCCCGTTTTTACTGGTGGCATTTATCAATGCCATGGTCGATCTGGGTCATAAGATCACCATTCAAAATACCTTATTCAAAATTTATGATGACGCCACACAAGTTGCACTGACCGCCATTGTTAATGCACTTATCCTGTTACCGTTTATTTTGCTGTTTACCCCGGCTGGTTTCTTATCAGATCGCTTTGCCAAACCGCAAATCATGCGCTGGGCGGCGCTCTCGGCCATAGTCATCACACTGCTGATTACTGTTAGTTATTATCAGGGCTGGTTTCAGGTGGCGTTTGCGTTAACTTTTGTGTTGGCTGCGCAAAGTGCTGTTTATTCGCCCGCCAAATACGGCTATATCCGCGAAACGGCGGGCGAACAACATCTGGCACCGGCAAATGGTTTTTTACAGGCCACTACCATTCTCGCCATCCTTACCGGCATTTTTTTATTTACCGTACTGTTTGAAATGTTACTCGCGAATGTCAGCTATGCCAATGAGGCGGATCTCATTCAGCACATTGCGCCACTTGGCTGGTTATTGGTGGCCTTATCTTGTGTTGAATATTTTCTGGCCCGGCGATTGCCAAAGTCAACTGCGGCAAGCCCCGATAAGGCTTTTAACTGGCCGGCTTACCGTCATGGGCATATTTTACGAAAAAATTTGCAAGTATTAACCGCCAATCAGCTTATTTGGTGGTGCATTCTGGGATTGTCTATTTTCTGGGGCATTTCGCAAACTATGCTGGCGGTGTTTCCGGCTTTTGCCAAAATCGTTCTCAATGAAACCAACACCATCGTCATTCAGGGACTACTGGCCTGCTCAGGGCTGGGCATTATTACCGGCTCCTTAGTCGCCGGCCATCTATGCCGGCAGAAGATCCGTTATCCATTACTATTTATTGGTGGTCTGGGGATGTTTGCCATGCTGGCGTTGATCTCGCAGCTGAGCAGCGTGATTGGCTTTGCCCTGACCATCATCGGTTTTGGGCTATTTGGCGGCTTATTTATTATTCCGCTAAATGCATTACTTCAGCGTGAAGCCCCTGCTGCAATGCTGGGCACGGTGCTAGCCGGCAATAATTGGATCCAGAATTTAACTATGGTCAGTTTCCTGCTTTTGACCTGGCTCGCTGCCAGTAGCCAGTTCAGCAGCATACAATTTTTAAGGTTTTTGCCGTGGTTGACGCTAATACTGTTAATACCCGTGCTGTTGCAGTTGCGCCGAAAAATCAGTTGATTCTTTAATGTGTTTTTGTAAATAATCATTGTAAGTCATTCTTTAGGGATAAATTTGTGGTAAAACAGTCGTCATTTCCTCCTGTTTACACCGATGCTTTTCAACAAGCATCTGAATATCTGCGCCGGGCCTTGCCACTTATCAACCGTTATCAAACGCCCATTAACCCGGTCAATTACGCTGTCTGGTATGAATATGTCTCGGGCAATAACCAAGCACTGCTCAATGCTATCGATACCCGGCTCAGTAAGGGTGAAGAGATTACGTCGGATCTGACGCAGTATTTATACGAAAAATATGTATTGCTGGGCATGCCAGAGCGGCTGGAGCAAACCAATAATGGGCTGCGGCTGGTGGTCGATAACACCATCAATAATATTAACCGCGCCGAAATTGCAGCTGGCGACTTTGCGACCGATCTTAATCAGAGTCAGGACTTGCTGGAAAACTGCCACGATATTGCCGATATCAAAAATGTGCTGGCCGGCATTTTGGAAAACACCCGCAAACTGAGCCAATCCAGCAGTGGTTTAAAACAAGCACTGGCCGAATCGACACAAGAGATTCTAAAGCTGCGCAGTGAGCTGGAGGTGGTCAAACAGGAAGCGCGCATCGACGGCTTAACCGGCCTGCTTAATCGCGGTAGTTTCAATAAAGAACTGTCGCAATTATGCCGCAGCGGCCAGGTAAAATTCGCGCTGCTGTTATTTGATATTGATGATTTTAAATCGGTTAATGACCGCTTTGGTCATGCGCTGGGCGATAAATTACTGCAGTTTTTTGCCACTATATTGAAAAAACATTGTGATGACTTGCATCTGGCCGCCCGCTTTGGCGGCGACGAAATGGCGATGTTATTACTACATAGCAATGCCCATGAAGCCCACGCCATTGCCGAAGCGATTCGCACCAGTTTTGCCGACAGCCGGCTGAAAAAGAAAGGCGGCCACGAATCGATCGGTGAGGTCACCGTGTCGATAGGTGTGGGCTTATTTCAGTTGGGTGATTCACCGATGCGCATTTTGGAACGCAGTGACCAGGCGCTTTACCAGGCGAAAGCCGCAGGCCGCAATCGGGTGGTGTTGCCGGATCAGAACCGGTAAAAACGGCTGTTTAAATAATCGATAACTTGTTGCTGTTGTACCGGCGTCCAATTGGCATCTGCAGCAATAGCACAATTGGCAACCCGTTTTTCCAGTCCAGCCAGCGTTTTCACTTTACGATCACTACGACTATATAAAGTATTACCATCACCACCAGTCAACGACGCATGACATTGCATACAATTAGCATCATGTAAGGCCCTGCCATCTGCCAGCAGCATTGGGCTGACAGACAGTGAAACCAACATGATTAGCCAGAAACGCATTATCTGGCTTGCAGCGCGGCGATACGTAAAGATGCCGGCGGATGTGAATCATAGACCGCTGAGACCAATGGATCGGGCGTTAAGGTGCTGGCATTTTCTTTGTATAACGCGACCAATGCGGTAACCAAATCATCTGCGCTCGACACTGACGCCGCATACTCATCCGCCTCATATTCATACTTACGCGACAAATGCGTCATTAATGGATGCAAAAAGAAACTAAATACCGGAATCACCACCATAAACAACACCAGCGCCATCGCTGCATTCATGGTATCGACACCGAGACCGGTATAAAACCAGCTTTGCGCCGATGCCCAACCCAGTAATGCCAGGCCAATCAGGCTAATTATCGCCAACACCAGCATATTTTTAATAACGTGTTTACGACGGAAATGTCCCAGCTCATGCGCTAAGACCGCTTCAATCTGATCTTCATTAAGCGTACTCAACAGCGTGTCAAAAAACACAATCCGTTTGTTATTGCCCAACCCTGTGAAATAAGCATTACCATGACCACTGCGCCGCGAACCATCCATCACAAAAATGCCCTGACTCTTAAAGCCACAGCGTTTCAACAGGCCATCAACGCGGCTTTCCAGTTGTTGGTCATCCAGC
>JAVVFF010000185.1:0-2749 GCA_032250995.1 Methylophaga sp.
GTAATACCAAATCGGCACCGTGCTGCTGCAAACTTGGAATATCGTGGGTGAAATGCGTTGAAACCGCTACTTTGCCCTGATAATGCTGTTGTTTCAGGGCATCCAACAAAACAATCCGCGGGTCTTCATGGGTAACGCCCAAATCATGCTGCGGCATTGCACAGATCACCCATTGCACCGCCTTCAACGGCAACATTTCGATAAAGTCCATATCAGACGCATCGCCATACATCATGTCAAAATCACGTTGCCGCCAGCGCTTGACCACATCCGGATTAAAATCCACCGCCAGCACCCGTTTGCCTTCCGCCTGAAAACGCTCGGTAATTACTGCACCATAACGGCCTAAGCCAAAAATGATCACATCATATTGTTGCTGTGAGGACAGATGCTGATCATCGGCTTGTTCACGAAATGCCTGGCGCCGTTCAAACATTCCCAACAGCGGCTCACACCAGCGAAACAGTGTATGCGAATAAGTAATCATGTAGACAGACAGGGCAATTGTCACTAATCCAACTAACGTCACCAGTCCCAAAGCCGAATTGGTCACATGGCCGAGACTAACGCCCATCGCCATAAAAATCAGCGAAAACTCACTGATTTGTGCCACCGTTAAGCCGGCCAGAAAACCAGTGCGTTTGCGATAGCCCATATAGCCCATAATGGCCAGCACAATCAGCGGATTACCAATCAACACGAATACCGAAAATACCAGTGCCGCCGCCACTTGATCACCGAGCATACTGAGATCCAGTTGGGTGCCCAAGGCAATAAAGAAAAACAACAGTAAAAAGTCGCGCAACGAGGATAAGCGGGCGACAATCGCTTCCCGGTATGGTGTTGATGCCAGAGAAATACCGGCCAGCAAACCGCCCAATTCTTTGCCAAAACCGAAATATTCACCCAGCGAAGCCAGCAACGTCGCCCAGCCAATGGCAAAAATCACTAATAATTCCGGGGAGTGGGCAATATGATTAACCAGTGGTGTTGCGATATAGCGGGTAAACACACCAACCAGCGTCAGCATGATCAGCCCGTAAAACAATACGGTTAGAATTTGCAGTAATGGCGAGTTGCCACTATCACCACCAATGCCATAAGCCGATAACACCATCATCGCCAGGATCACAAACAAATCCTGAACAATCAAAAAGCCAATAGCAATGCGGCCATGCAGTGCATCAACCTCACGTTTATCGGAGAGCAGTTTGACGATGATAATGGTGCTGGAGAATGTTAGCGCGATGGCCACATAAAGCGCAGTTAGCCAATTCAACCCCAGCAACAGGCCGATAAAAAACCCTAATAAAGCCGTGAACGCTACCTAGCCAAACCCTGTCGCTAAAGCAACCGGCCCGACTGATCGAATCAGTTTCAGCCCAACCAAAAACAACAACAAAGCAATACCCAGTTCGGCCAGCAACTCGATATTGTCATGCGACTGGACAATATTCAGTGCCGACGGGCCGGCCAGTACACCGACCGCAATAAAGCTGACAATCATCGGCTGACGCAACAGTAAACCAATAAGGCCGGCGATCGCTGCCAAAGCCAGTAAGGCCGTCAGTTCAAAAAAAGCCGAACCTTCAATCAACGCCATATCAAAGCCTTATTCGGTACTTTCTATCAGCGTACGCTAATCGCGCTGGGGTGCAAAACCTGCAAAAAATAATCATTGCCGCGTCGTGATAACCAGCCGCGGACTTCCAGTGGTTTATTTAAATAGCGTTGTGGATCAGCAAATAAAGGCAATTGCTGTTTTCTGATCCGCAAACTCAAACGCTCGCCGGCCATTAACCAGATTTGACTGCGGGTTGCTTTGATTTCGGTGGGCGTAATTTGCCAGCGTCGCCAGCCACGCCGCGCTGAAGTGTCGAGTCCGGCCTGGGCAGCTTGCAAGGGATAGGCTTGACCATCCCAAATACCAACTTGTTTATCAATCGCCTGCTGCTGAGCGGCCTGCATCTCATCAACATACAATAAGTTGGGCGGATGCACGGTTAACGCCGCCAATCCCTGACGCAGCATTTCGGCGTTTAAATGCCGCTCATTATCGAGAAAAATATGCGCCAGCATGCGGTCGTACCGATCACGTTTTTCTTTATCAAAACGCAGATAGATAGCTTGATTACCTATTTGTTGTTTTAGCCAGGTTTTGGCGGCTTCACCGCCCTGCTCGCTATCACGATGCCGGCTGCTGATTTCCGGGGCATTAATATTTAATAATCTGACCCGCTCACCATTTTCCAGCACCAGCGTATCGCCGTCATAAACATAATCCACCTGATGCCGGTAACGATTGGAAAGCGGGTCAATATCAACAATTTCGGCATTATTGGCCGGTTGGTCGGTAAAGCTGATATTGCCATCTGCATCAACACTGCGATAAACCTCAGCCGCGATCAGAGATGTGTTACCAAGCAGGCATAACGCTACAAGTAATAACCGCAGCATCATTGACTAGCCACTGCTGCGTAATGCAGTACCACCGCTATAAACAACAGACCGCCGACATAATTATTATTTAAAAACGCTTTTAAACAAGCGCGTGGTGCACGATGTCGCACCAGAAATTGCTGATAAATAAATAATCCTGCCACCGCCAGCAGGCCAATATGAAACACGCTGCCCAGTGCTAGTTGCCGACCTATCAGCAACCACACCAGCAACAGCAAGCCCTGCAAAACTCCTTGAATCAACCGGTCATCATCAGCAAATAAAATGGCCGTTGATTTAATACCAACTT
>JAVVFF010000186.1:0-2727 GCA_032250995.1 Methylophaga sp.
CGCAGGACAACGAGTTGGTCAAGGTTGCACCTGTGCTGGATCGTTATGGTGACTTTGCCACCTTTCTTGCTCAGGAAGAGGTTACCGAAGCATTCAAAAGGCTTCGTCAGTCGGAAACAACAGGACGACCTTTGACCGTAAATCAATATTGACGATTTAACAACCCTGACATAATAACTCAAGATAATGGGTGTGGGTTCTCAAAAATGACCCGGTTCTTATTTATCATTACCACTGTCAGGAGATTCTTTCAATGAAATTCAAATACCTAAGCGCACTGGTGGCTAGCGCCATCGCCGCTCCCGCTTGGTCGGCCGATTTCGGTAAAACGACTGAGCAATTGCTGAAAGCACAATCATTGCGTCATTTCGGTATCGTGCGTCCTTTGGACAATGCCGCCCTCGGCAATACCCCACGTCAACCCGGCCAAAACGCCCGTGATCTGATTGATCTGGCTCCGGGCCTTCGGGCAAGCATTCTGACCCGCAGTATTGGCTCTAACGCAGATATGGTCGCGTTCTGGCCTTCCGATGAAAATCCAACGCACAGTATCTGGTGTATTGAAGTGGGTCGCCAAGACCTGGGCGTGACGTTGGACGGAACTGACGGTATCGTCAAATACAATCCCGCTGTACAGGCGGTTGACATGCGTACCGGCGAAATCACCACCTTGCTGCGCGGTATGGAAAGATGCGATGGTATTCGTAGCACAGCCTGGGGCACCATCCTGGCCACTGAAGAAACCGGTGACGGCGCGGCTTATGAAATCATCGATCCGCTGAATACCTTCGACCACACCATTATCGATCGTGCCTCCGGGGAAGTGATCGATGCCTTGGGTAACCGATCGCAAAACGTCGTTAAACGTCCGGCATTGCCGATCATCGCCTGGGAAGGACTGGCAGTGCTTGAAAACGGCGTGGTTATCGCTGGCGACGAGCTGCGCCCCGGCAGTCAGGATCTGGGTGGGGACGGCCAGGCTGACCCGGACAGCGATGGCGGCGCTATTTTCAAATTTGTGCCAACCGTTCCAAGAGTTGAAACTGGTAATATCAGTGCTCTGACCCAGTCACCTCTGGTATCAGGTTCTGTATATGCGTTCCGCGCTTCCTGCCGGAATGGCGGCAGCAGTCAATTCAACATTAACTACGGCCAGGGCTGCGAAATCGGCAACGGTTCATGGGTAGAAGTGACTGCGGCGACAGCCCGTCGTGATGCCGCGCTGAATGGCGCCACCGGTTATTACCGGCCCGAAGACCTGCACCGCGATCCGGTTTATGCGGGAGAAGGCGTGCGTTTCTGCTGGGCCAACACCGGTAACGAAGGTGCGAAAAACTTTGGTGAAGTGATTTGCGGCATCGACAGTAATCCTCTGGTCGCAGACGAGACCCAGGCGACTGTCGAGGTCAACCGTTTTGTTGAGGGCAATACCGATTTCAACTCATTTGACAATCTGGCCTTCCAGCCGGAATCGGGCATTTTATATGTGATCGAGGATCATCCCAACGGCGATATTTTTGCCTGCTTGCGTGATGGCGAAGACCGCGACATCAAAACCGATGGTTGTATCCGGGTATTGTCGGTTAAAGATCAAAGTGCCGAACCTACTGGTTTTACTTTCCTGGGTGATGGCCGGTCAGCGATTTTGTCCATCCAGCACAGCAACGACGCTAATTGCACCGTGGGTAGTGATTGCGGCCCGGTCGATGGTTTCGCAACTGACGATCTGGTTCTGATTGAAGGCTTCCGCATCCTGGACAGCATGTTGCCGTCACCGGCAGTTGAGAAGTGAGGTAATGAAAATGAAATTTTTTAGCTTAAAACTCGTTCTGAAAACGCTGCTGCTGGGCTTGATGTTCTCAGGTTACGCGCAGGCGTTAACCGTCACCAGCAATGCTTTTTTGGATATTGCAAATATCAGGGTGACTACTTTGTCCGGCACGGCATCTTTGACATTTTCGCCATTCTCCAGCTTTGTGCAAACTGACATCGATAGCCCGGAAGGTTTGTTCTCTGATGTTCAGTTCGATTTTGCGGGCGGTTCAGTGAATTCCATATTGGACAACGGTGCATTCATTACCGCCGATGCCTCGGCCGATGAGTTTATCGCCAGTGCCAGCGCGACCACGGCACAGGATCAAGGCTTTGCTATCGCATTTGCTGATAGTGAACTGGAATATGTGGTTTCCGGTAATGGCCAGGTACGGATCGATGTTGATTTTTTCTTCGATCAATTCATTGCCGACCGTCCGGCTTCAGCATTGCCGGGTGATGGTTCCGCGTTTGGTTTTGTCGAATTGTTCGATGTCGGCTCCACGACTGCCGACAATGTTGATTTTTTCAATGAAACCAATGGTATTTTTAGCACAAACGGAACTTTGAGTGTGGTTCTGGATGTGCTGGCTGGCGATACCGATTCGCTGGTGTTCACCGCTGAGACGGATGTGTTTGGTCTGACGCCTGCTATCGGCACGGTGCCGGTTCCCGGTACGCTATGGCTGATGGCGCCATTGGCGCTGATGGCGGTACGTTTCCGCAAGGCGGCTGCTTGAACTTAAGGAAATAACTCGGTTTGTCGCGCGGAGAAACCGATATTAGCTTCGTCAGCATTAGTCGGCAGGAGTGCCAGCCGAGTAGTGCTGACCTTGCTGGGCAATGAAATATTCCGGCATATCGTTCCAGTAAAATAGTTGCTTATTAGTTTATAATCGCCATCATTCCTATACG
>JAVVFF010000039.1:0-15970 GCA_032250995.1 Methylophaga sp.
TATCCCAGGTTTTATTGGAGACAGTCAGTTGTTGGAGGTCTTTGAATAAATCCTGGCGGCCGCACAGAAACCGCGCTTCCATTAAATTAGTGGCGATAGTGATGTCATCTTCCGCCTGAGCGCGGCATTGCTGCAAGGTGCGAACACTGTGACCAATTTCGAGACCCATATCCCAAAGCTCAGTTAAAAACGCCGTCAGGGCTTCTGGCGGCTGGGCTGATGCCGGCTCATCCAGTAATACCAGTAAATCGACATCTGAAAATGGATGCAATTCACCGCGGCCATAACCCCCGACGGCAATTAAGCTAATCGGTGTGTCGGCCGGTAAATGTTGTTGCCAGAGAAATTGCAGGATTTCGTCAACAAAATGCGCCTGTTGATGCACCAGCCAGTCAATATCAGCCTGCTGGTCAACAAACAGTGATTGCAGATGTTGCTGGGCTGTTTTCAATAAGGCACGACAGGCAATGCTGCTGTCAGCCTGACCGAGATCCCAGATCGACAGACAATCAGCGTTCTTCATCACGCAGTGTTAAAATTTCAAAACCATCATCAGTGACCAGAATAGTGTGTTCCCATTGGGCTGACAGCGAGCGATCTTTGGTGACCACCGTCCAGCCATCAGGTAATTGCCGGACATGGCGTTTACCGGCATTGATCATCGGTTCAATAGTAAAAGTCATGCCGGTTTGCAGCGCCATACCGGTGCCCGGCGTGCCGTAATGTAAGACTTGTGGTTCTTCATGAAAAACCAGGCCGATACCATGACCGCAATATTCCCGAACTACCGAAAAATGTTCTTTTTCGGCATGTTGTTGAATCACGTGACCAATATCGCCCAGACGGATGCCGGGTTTAACCATCTCAATCCCCAGCATCATGGATTCTCTGGCAACTTTAACCAGTCGCTGCGCCAGAATTGAGGTTGTGCCGACATGAAACATTTTGCTGGTATCGCCGTGATAACCATCTTTAATAACGGTCACGTCAATATTGATAATGTCGCCGTCTTTGAGTTTTTTATCACCGGGAATACCGTGACAGATAACGTGATTGACCGAGGTACAAACCGATTTGGGGAAGCCGTGGTAATTTAACGGTGCCGGGATAGCGCCCTGCACATTAACAATATAATCATGGCAGATCTGATTCAGTTCATCGGTGGTGATACCGGCCTGCACATGCTCACCAATCATGGTCAGTACGTCACTGGCGAGCTTGCCGGCGATGCGCATTTTTTCGATTTCTGCAGCGTTTTTAATAGTCACAGCCATGATAATGGGGATATTCCTGAAACAGATTGACAAAACACCATTAGTCTGCCGCAAAAGCCTTTGAATCACCAGCCGTATCCTGTAAGTGATTGGCTATTATCTATTTGGCTTTGTTTTGTCGGGTAAGTATGGAATAATATGCGCGCCTTGCGGCATGGGCTGCAGGGCTAAATCACACATGTGCCGGCACAGTTATCGGGGTGCTGCCTGAACGCGTTCAGTGTAGTCGATAGCTGGGGTATATGGAGGATTAACCCCAATTATAAAGGTATTACCATGGCTAAAATTACAATGCGCCAAATGCTTGAAGCAGGCGTGCATTTCGGTCACCAGACTCGTTACTGGAATCCGAAAATGTCACCGTTCATTTTTGGCAAACGCAATAACATTCATATCGTCAATCTGGAAAACAGCTTGCCGATGTTTAATGATGCGCTGAATTTCGTCAGCAAACTGGCTTCCAAAAAAGGCCGTATTTTGTTTGTCGGCACCAAGCGCGCCGCACAAGATGCGCTCCGTGAAGACGCAGAACGCTGCAACATGCCGTACGTTAACCGTCGCTGGTTAGGCGGTATGCTGACTAACTACCAAACCGTACGTCAGTCGATCAAACGTTTAGATGCTATCCAGGAAATGATCGAAAGTGGCAAAACGGAAGGTCTGAAAAAGAAAGAAGTGCTGAATATGGCACGCGAACAAGAAAAACTGGAAAAAAGCATTGGCGGTATCCGCAAAATGGGCGGCTTGCCAGATGCTTTATTTGTTATCGACGTTGATCACGAGCGTATTGCAATCCAAGAAGCCAATAAACTGGGCATCCCGGTGATTGCCGTCGTCGATACCAACAGCAATCCCGATGGCGTTGATTATGTGATCCCCGGTAATGATGACTCAATGCGGGCGATCCGTTTGTACACCGCCAATATCGCTGATGCGATTCTGGAAGGCCGTGCATCTGTGACCACCGGCGATAACAACGAAGAATTCGTTGAAGTTGCAGAAAGCAATGCAGACGCGGCAGCTAAATAATTGCTGACGCTTTTATAAACAGGCTCGCCCGCAAAGGCGGGCCTGTGTTGTATGTGTGGCCTTATGGCCGACCATAAACAAACAGATTAAGGGTTTTAAAAACATGGCAATTACTGCTGCACTGGTTAAAGAACTGCGTGAGCGTACCGGCTCAGGCATGATGGAATGCAAAAAAGCACTGGTTGAATCTAACGGCGATATTGAAGCGGCTATTGAAGCCATGCGTAAAGCCGGTTTAGCAAAAGCCGATAAAAAAGCTGATCGCGTTGCTGCTGAAGGGGTTATTGCAATCGAAACCACCGCTGATGGCAAACAAGCGGTGATGCTGGAAGTCAACTCAGAAACCGACTTTGTGGCTAAGGCTGATGACTTCATCAATTTTGTCAGCGCCGTTGCTAAAAAAACATTGGCTGAGCAACCGGCTGATATGGATAGTCTGCTGCAACTAACATTGGATGGTGGCAACACTATCGACGGTACACGTCAAGAACTGATCGCTAAAATCGGTGAAAATATCCAGTTACGTCGTTTTACGTTGATGCATGCTGAAAACGGTGTGATTGGCGCTTATCGTCACGGTGACCGTATTGGTACCATGGTTAAATTAGCGGGTGGTGATGAAGAATTGGCCCGTGATTTGGCAATGCATGTTGCCGCCAGCCGTCCACAAGCGGTATCACCGGACGAATTGTCACAAGAGCTGATTGAGAAAGAGCGTGATATTGTGGCTACCCAAGCCCGAGAAAGCGGTAAGCCGGAAGCGATTGTTGAAAAAATGATCGAGGGCCGGATGAGCAAGTTTGTTAACGAAGTGACTTTGCTGGGGCAGCCATTTGTTAAAGATCCCGACATCACCGTAGAAAAACTGATTAATAAAGCCGGTGCGACCATTGAAGGCTTTGCCTGTTTTGAAGTGGGTGAAGGTATCGAGAAAAAAGCCGATAACTTTGCTGAAGAAGTCATGGCGCAGGCACGGGGTAATTAATTGATGACTGAAACGGGCAATCAGCCGGTATACAAACGGGTTCTGCTGAAGTTAAGTGGCGAAGCCCTGATGGGGGATGCCGAATATGGTATTCAACCGGAAGTGATAGCCCGTTTTGCGAAAGAAATTACCGCTCTCAACAAACTGGGCGTTGAACTTGGCATTGTTATTGGCGGCGGTAATATTTTCCGTGGTGCCGGTCTGGCAGCGAAAGGTATGGATCGGGTCAGTGCCGATCATATGGGCATGTTGGCCACGGTTTTAAATGCCCTTGCTTTACAAGATGCTTTAGAACGTAATGGTACTTTTTGCCGGGTGATGTCAGCGATTCGTATTCATGAAGTCTGCGAAGACTATCTGCGGCGCCGGGCAATCCGCCATCTGGAAAAAGGCCGGGTGGTGATTTTTGCTGCCGGTACTGGTAATCCGTTTTTTACCACTGACTCTGCTGCCAGTTTGCGGGCGGTGGAAATCGGTGCTGATTTAATGCTTAAGGCCACGCAGGTTGATGGCGTTTACGATGATGATCCGCGTAAAAATCCTAATGCCGTTAAATATACAACGCTAAGCTATGATGAAGTGATTAATAATCGTCTGGCCGTTATGGACACCACTGCGGTGGTGATGTGCCAGGAGCAAAAAATGCCGTTGCGGGTATTCGATGGGCACACATACGGAAACTTGACCGATATTATTCATGGCAAAGATATCGGTACGCTGGTGAAATAGGATTCGAAGATGATTGATGAAATTGAAAAAGACGCCGCCGAGCGAATGCAAAAAAGTATCGCAGCATTGTCGATTGCCATGGCTAAAATCCGTGCCGGCCGTGCCCATACCAGTTTATTGGATCACGTCATGGTGCCTTATTACGGCTCAGATGTGCCGCTCAGCCAAGTCGCCAATGTCGGTATCGAGGATTCACGTACCATCAGCGTGACACCCTGGGAAAAAAACATGGTGCCAGTTATCGAAAAAGCCATTATGACCTCAGATTTGGGTGTCAATCCCAACAGTGCCGGGATGACCATTCGTATTCCAATCCCGGCTTTGACTGAAGAGCGTCGCCGCGATTTGGTGAAAGTTGCCAAATCTGAAGCTGAAAATGCCCGTATTGCGGTACGTAATATTCGCCGTGATGCTAATGGCACCGTCAAAGATCTGCTTAAAGAAAAAGAAATTTCAGAAGATGAAGCACGGGTTGCTGAAGAAAATATTCAACAGCTGACCGATGACACCATTAAAAAAATTGACGACGTTCTGTCAGAAAAAGAAACTGATCTGATGGAAGTGTAACCGCAAGGTTCACGACCATTATGCAGGCGTCAACCCGAATCATTCCCCGTCATATCGCCATTATTATGGATGGCAACGGCCGCTGGGCAAAACAGCGTTTGCAACCCCGGTTTATGGGCCACCGCGCCGGTGTGCGGGCGGTTGAAGGTATCGTCAAACATTGCATTGCCAGCGGTGTTGAAGTGCTCAGTTTATTTGCTTTTAGTAGCGAAAACTGGCGGCGGCCGGGTAAAGAAGTTGAGCTGTTAATGGAGTTGTTCAGTCACGCACTGGATAATCAGGTCAAACGTTTACATCAAAACAATATTCGCTTAAAAGTGATCGGGGATATCGCTGGTTTTTCTGACAGTCTGCAACAAAAAATCCATGCCGCTGAAATCCTCACTGAAAACAATAATAGTTTAATCATCAATATTGCCGCCAATTATGGTGGCCGCTGGGATATCACTCAGGCTATGCAAAAGCTGGCACAGCAGGTTGCTGATGGTGAGCGGACTGCCGATTCATTGACTGAAGATGATATTGCCCGGCAACTGATTACTGCCGATTTACCGGAGCCGGATTTATTTATTCGCACCGGCGGTGAACAGCGGATCAGTAACTTTCTGATTTGGCAGCAGGCCTACACCGAACTCTATTTTACCGATACGCTGTGGCCGGAATTTAACGCTCAGGCGCTGGATCAGGCGATAGACTGGTATGGCAAACGCGAGCGCCGGTTTGGACGGACTTCGGAGCAGTTGCAAGGGCGCGGAGATGCTTAAACAACGGCTGCTGACGGCAGCGATTTTGATGCCGCTGATTATCCTGGCGATCTTGTTATTACCCAGTATGGGATTTTTAGTTTTGCTGCTAATTGCCGCCGCTTTGGCGGGCTGGGAATGGCTGAGTATGACTGGTATCGTCAGCAGAATACTGTGCACCGCCGGTATTGTTTCAGTGCTGTTGCTGGCTTTGCTGAGTTTGCCGCTGGTTAGCAGTCAAAACATGTTGCTGTTTTTACTGGCGTATTGGCTGATGATTAGTTTATTGGTGATGGTTTTTGCCCATCGATCGCTACCGGTTTATTTGCATCATATTTTGCAAAACCGGTTTATTAGTTTTTTGCTGGCGGTGATAACGATAACTGGCTTTATCTATAGCGCACTGTGGCTACATGGGCTGGCGGATATTGGCCCGCAGATGGTGCTGTATTTATTGGTGGTGGTTTGGCTGATGGATATTGGTGGTTACTTTTTTGGTAAACGCTTTGGCAAATACAAACTGGCCACCGCAATCAGCCCCAACAAAACCTGGGAAGGTTTGGCCGGTGGTTTGCTGCTGGTAAGTGGCGCCTTTGTTATCAGTATCGCAATGGGTTTGCCGGCAGAACTTGCCACACTGAACTGGTTAGCAGTCACCATTCTGGCAGCATTGGCCTCGGTTATCGGTGATTTATTCGAAAGCCAGATCAAACGCAGTTATCACATTAAAGACAGTGGTCAGTTATTACCCGGTCATGGTGGCATGCTGGATCGGATTGACAGTTTGCTGGCCGCCAGTCCGGTATTTGCGGTTGTTTTGTATCTGGCAGGTGTGCGTTAGTGAAGCAGGTCACTATTTTAGGCTCAACCGGATCGATTGGTGTCAGCACATTGGATGTGTTGTCACGTCACCCAAACGATTATCAAGTATACGCACTGGCTGCCAATCGCTCGGTAGATGTTTTGTTTGACCAATGTTGTCAGTTCGTACCAAAAGTTGCGGTGATGCTGGATAAAGACAGTGCCAGCCAACTCAAAGCGAAATTATCGACACGACAATTAACTATTGAAGTACGGTCAGGGCAACAAGCCTTAACCGAGATAGCCGCGAGTGAACAAACCGATATTGTGGTTGCGGCCATTGTTGGCGCAGCGGGTTTAATGCCCACCTTAGCAGCCGCCAAAGCCGGTAAACGTATTTTGCTGGCTAATAAAGAAGCGCTGGTAATGAGCGGTGCATTATTGATGCAGGCGGTAACGCAAAGCGGCGCTGAATTATTACCGGTGGATAGTGAACACAATGCCATTTGGCAATGCTTGCCGGTGGGTCATACCCAGCAATATCAGTTTGCCGATAAAGGTATCCGGCGGATAATTTTAACGGCTTCAGGCGGCCCATTTCGCGATTGGGATGTAGCCGATTTAGGTGATGTGACACCGGCGCAGGCGGTTGACCATCCGAATTGGTCAATGGGACAAAAGATTTCAGTTGATTCCGCCACCATGATGAATAAAGGGCTGGAAGTCATTGAGGCGCATTGGTTGTTTGGTTTGTCAAGCAGTCAGATTGATGTGGTTTTGCACCGGCAAAGTATAGTCCATTCAATGGTCGATTATGCCGATGGCTCGGTGCTGGCGCAGATGGGTAATCCGGATATGCGCACGCCGATTGCCAATTGTCTGGCCTGGCCTAAACGCATTGATTCCGGCGTGGCGCCGCTCGATTTAGTCAAAGCTGGCCGGCTGAATTTTGCCGAAGCTGATTTTGACAGGTTTCCCTGCCTGAAACTTGCTTATCAGGCGTTAAATGCCGGTGGTACCAGCACGGCGATTTTAAATGCTGCCAATGAAGTTGCCGTTGCAGCATTTCTGCAAAGCCAAATTCGTTTTACCGAGATTGCTGAAATTATCGAACAAGTTCTCAACACTATTGAATCGCAGCCTGTTAATGATTTAACCACGGTGCTAAATGCCGATAAAGCGGCGCGTCAGGCTGCTGCCGGGCTGATTACCTGATGCAATCACTGTTTTATTTCATTATTGCCCTGAGTTTGCTGGTGGTGATCCATGAGTATGGTCATTACTGGGTAGCCCGGCGCTGTGGCGTAAAAGTACTGAAGTTTTCGGTGGGTTTTGGCAAGGCTTTATGGTCGCGTACCGGTAAAAACGGCACTGAATTTGTTATTGCTGCCTTGCCGCTGGGCGGTTATGTAAAGATGCTTGATAGCCGCGAAACCGACTTGACTGAGGCCGAAAAGCTGCTGAGTTTTGACCAGCAGTCTTTAGGCAAGCGCGTTGCCATTGTTTCAGCCGGACCGGCTGCGAATTTATTATTTGCGATCCTTGCTTACTGGATAATCCTAGTGATGGGCGTACCGGGCAGTAAGCCGATCATTGATCAGGTGGTTGCCGACTCACCGGCGGCGCTGGCGCAATTACAGTCCGGTGATGAACTGATTGCCATTAATGGTAAAAAAACACCGACCTGGAACAGTGTTTTTCAACGCTGGTTGAACTATGCCCGAAACGGGGATGAGGTCACTATTACTGTGTTAAGTGACGGTGTTAATCAAGAAAAAACGCTGCAGTTGCCGTTGGTGAGTCTGGATGCCGCCGCTGAATTATTTACTGAAGTCGGTATTGCACCCTACCGGCCACCGATGCCCGCTATCTTGGGACAGGTAATCGCTGACGGCGCCGCCGCACAAGCGGGTTTAAAAGTGGGTGATAAACTCGTCAGTGCCGATGATCAAAAACTCGATGACTGGCAGTCGTGGGTGGCGTTGATTCAGGCATCACCTGATAAAACCTTACAAGTCAGTTTTTTGCGGGATGGCCAGCAACTTACCCTTGGATTAACGCCTAAACCAGATGAGCAGGGTAAAGGCCGGATTGGCGCCGGCGTGGATCTGAGCGGTCAGGCCTTACCAAAAGCATTACAATCCGAACTACGTTATAACCCGCTGGCAGCGATGCCGGAAGCGGTGATGCAAACATGGTCTTTTAGTGCGAATACCGTGGTCAGTTTGTGGGGGATGCTGCAAGGCAGCGTATCTACAAAAAATCTGGGCGGACCGATTAGCATTGCGCAGTTTGCCGGCAGTAGTGCCCAGCAAGGGTTAATTAGTTTTATTGGCTTTCTGGCCATGATTAGTATTAGTCTGGGCATCTTGAATTTATTACCGGTACCGATCCTCGATGGCGGTCATTTGCTGATGTATTTTATCGAGTGGGTCAAGGGCAGTCCGGTGTCGGAAACGGTACAAATGCAGGGCCAGAAAATTGGTCTGATCTTGTTGCTAATGCTCATGTTTCTGGCCTTTGCCAATGATTTAACAAGACTGTTTGGCTAATTATGGCATTGCAGGTACACTTACATTTTCGTCGGCGGACTGTCTGAAAATAACAATGAAACAATTACTCACTGCACTGGCATTATTTTGCGTTACTTCGGCAGTCTGGGCTGAAGAATTTATCATCAAAGATATCCGTGTAGAGGGTTTGCAACGTATCTCTGCGGGGACTGTATTTAACTTTTTGCCGGTTAAAGTCGGTGATGAACTGACTGACAACGATGTGCAGGGTATTATTCGCTCACTGTTTAAATCCAAGTATTTTAATGATGTGCAAGTGGCCAGTGATGACGGTGTATTGGTCATTAAGGTAAGTGAACGGCCAGCGATTTCCAGTATCGAATTTATCGGTAACAAAGATATTGATGGCGACGAATTAACCAAATCGCTGAGTCAAATCGGTTTTGGCGAAGGTCAGGTGTTTGAGCAAGCGATGCTGGAGCGGGTTGAGCTTGAGTTACAACGCCAATACTTCAGTCGCGGTAAGTATGGGGTTGATATTCAATCTGAAGTCACTCCAATATCACGAAATCGGGTCGGTATTCGTATCACCATGGCCGAAGGCGCGGTGGCTACTATCGGTGAAATTAATATTGTCGGTAATCAAAACTTCGACGATGATGAGTTGATTGGCGAGATTGAGTCCAGCACCGGTGGCTGGTTATCATTTTGGACCAAAGATAATCAGTATTCAAGGCAAAGATTATCAGCTGATTTGGAAACCATTCGGTCGTTTTATCTGGATCGTGGTTATGTCGATTTCACTGTTGAATCGACACAAGTGACGATTAGTGAAGACAAAAAACAGATTTTTATTACAGTCAATGTTTCTGAAGGTGAGCGCTATAAAATTGATGAAGTTCGTCTTGCCGGTAATCTGATTGTGCCGGAACAAGAGCTATTTGACTTGGTGACCATTCGCAATAATTCGGTGTTTTCCCGTAAAGCCATTAATGATAGCTCCAAAAACTTAACCGATCGTTTAGGCAATGATGGTTATGCGTTTGCCAATGTTAATGCGGTACCGGATATTGATAGCGAAGCCCGGGAAGTGGATTTGACTTTCTTTATCGATCCCGGCCGTCGCGCTTATGTGCGTCGAATTAATATTTCCGGTAACAGCAAAACCCGCGATGAAGTACTGCGTCAGGAAATGCGTCAGCAGGAATCAGCGTGGATAGATACCGGTAAAGTCGAACAATCGCGTAGTCGAATTGCCCGACTGGGTTATTTTGAAAATGTTAATGTCGAAACCATCCCGGTGACGGGCACCAGCGATCAGGTAGATTTAGATTTTGATGTCACGGAAACTGCATCAGGTAGTGTCTCTGCCGGTATTGGTTTCTCACAATCAGACGGCATTATTTTTAACGCTAATCTGACGCAACGTAACTTCCTGGGTAGTGGTAAGCATATTCGACTTGGTTTTAATAATAGTGATGTCAACACGGTTTACAGTTTTGGTTATACCAATCCGTTTGCGACTGTTGACGGTATCAGTCAGGGTTTTAATGCCTTTTTTCGGGAAACTGATGCTCGTGAGGCCAACCTTGCTAACTACACTTCTGATACGTTGGGCGGCGACATCAATTTTGGTATTCCCATTGCTGAGGAAGACCGTATAAGCTTGGCATTGGGCTTTGAGCGTATCAGTATTGAACTGCCTGATGATGAAAGCTTTATTGTGCCCCGTTTTAAAGAATTCCTCGCGCGTGAAGGAGACTCTTTCACTTCTCTTCCAGTCACGTTTGGTTGGAGCCGCGATTCACGTGATAATGCACTACTGCCGACGCGGGGTATGGATCAAAGCTTCACTGCTGAAGTTGCTTTGCCGGCCGGTGAACTGCAGTTTTATAAGCTCCGCTATCGTAATTCATGGTTTACTCCGATTGCCGACGACTTAACATTCTCGTTACGTACCGATCTCGGTTATGGCGATGCTTATGGATCAACCTCTGAACTGCCGTTTTTTGAGAATTTCTTTGCTGGTGGTATTCGCAGCGTTCGGGGTTACAAGGCCAATACGCTAGGCGTACGTGAAATTACGCCGAGCGGAGATGACCAGCCTATTGGGGGTAATCTATTGGTTACCGGCGGTGCGGAGGTCATATTCCCGGTACCTTTTATGAAAAAAACCTTACGTTCATTCCGTCTCAGTACCTTTCTTGATGTCGGTAACGTATATGATGTTGATCAAAGTTTTGATGCCAGTTTATTGCGTTATTCAACCGGTTTATCGGCTATCTGGATTTCACCGTTTGGTGCGATGTCATTCAGTATTGCGGCACCACTTAATGCGCAAAGTGATGATGAGAAAGAAGCATTCCAGTTCTCGCTGGGGTCGACATTTTAGTTAATTTATTTGGAGTTGATAGTGAATACAGTAAAAGTAATGTTGGTATCACTGGCTTTATTAGCAGCCAGTCCAGCCAGTTTTGCTAACGATTTAAAAATCGGTGTGGTTAATGCCAGCCGTATTTTGGATCAGTCACCACAAAAAGATGCGGCTTTGAAGCGGTTGGAAACCGAGTTTTCTTCACGCAGCAAATCACTTGAAGCCAAAAATCGTCAGTTACGTTCGGCTCAGGAAAAACTGCAAAAAGATGCAGCCATTTTGAGTGCTGATGAGCGTGAAGCCCAGGAACGTAAAATCATCGGTGATCAGCGTGAATTAAAACGCCTGCAAGAAGAATACAGCGAAGATTTGTCAATTCGCCGTAATGAAGAGTTACGCAAACTGGAAGAAGAAATCGCTGAAACGATTGTGTCGATTGCCAAAGCGGAAAAGTATGATCTGGTCCTGTATCAGGGGGTTATTTTTGCCAGCGATAAAGCTGATTTAACCAGCAAAGTGCTGGAAAAACTGAAAGCCAGATAAGCTGCGTGGTCTGGACATTATCGGCACTGGCATCACAGGTTAATGGCCGGTTGATTGGTGCCGCGGATTTTCCGATAAAAACTGTCGGCACTTTGCAGCATGCAAATGCCGATGCCATTAGCTTTCTGGCTAATAGCAAATACCGTAAATTTCTGAAAAACACACAAGCCGGTGCTGTCATTATTAAGGCTGCCGATGCCAATGCGATTCATGGTAATGCTATCGTCGTCGACGATCCTTATGTTGCTTATGCCCGAATTGCAGCATTATTGTATCCGCCAAACAAAGTTGCTGAGGCTGGTATTCATGCGTCGGCGGTGGTTGATGTTAGTGCCACAATAGCGCCAACAGCAGCTATTGGCCCGCAATGTTATATCGGCGCCGGTGTTGTGGTTGCTGATCATGTGCAAATAGGCCCCGGTTGTGTTCTCGAACATGACGTCAGTGTTGGTAAGGATAGTATCCTGGTTGCTAAGGTGACCTTGTGTCGCGGTGTCAGCGTCGGTGAACGGGTCAAAATCCATCCGGGTGTTGTGATTGGTGCTGATGGCTTTGGTATTGCTTTAGACCAAGGCCGGTGGATCAACGTACCGCAACTTGGTAGTGTTCAAATCGGCAACAATGTTGATATTGGTGCCAATACCACCATTGATCGCGGTGCTATAGACGACACTGTTATTGGTAATGGTGTCAAACTTGATAATCAGATCCAGATTGGCCATAACGTTACGATAGGTGAACATACGGTAATTGCCGGCTGTGTTGGTATTGCCGGTAGTACTCATATTGGCAGTCACTGTGCAATCGGTGGTGGCAGCGGTATCACCGGACATATTGAAATTTGTGATGGTGTGCAGCTTACCGGTATGAGTATGGTGACCAAAGCTATCACTGAACCGGGTAGTTATTCATCAGGGATCCCGGTTGAACCGACCCGTGAATGGCATAAAAATGTGATTCGCTATCGGCAAATGAATAATGTACAAACGCGTCTGAAACAACTGGAAGTTGCTTTGGCTGACAACAAAACCTGAGTATTCAGGCTTTACCGCTTGGCTCTGTGCCAGTAATATTACGCAGGTGTTACACCGCTAAAGATGCAAGGAAATCAGTTTGAACACCATTGATATACATGAAATTCAGCGCCTGCTGCCGCATCGTTATCCCTTTTTGCTGATTGACCGGGTGGTTGAATTTATCCCTGGTGAGTATCTGGTTGGCATCAAAAATATCACGTTTAATGAGCCGCAATTTACCGGTCATTTTCCCCAGCGGGTGATCATGCCCGGTGTATTGATTCTCGAAGCGCTGGCACAAGCGACCGGTTTGCTGGCTTTTAAAACCGCTGAGCACATTCGTTCTGATGAAGCATTATATTATCTGGCTGGTATTGATAATGCCCGTTTTAAAAAGCCAGTTGAGCCAGGCGATCAGCTGCGTTTAGAAGTCAAACTGATCAAAAACAAACGTAATTTGTGGAAATTCAGCGGTGAGGCCACGGTTGATGGTGAAATTGTGGTCAGCGCTGACATTATGTGTGTTAACCAAGAAATGCCATCGTGATTCATCCAACCGCAATAATTGATCCGCAAGCGATACTGGCTGACGACGTTAGCGTTGGTCCATACTGTGTTATTGGCCCGGATGTTGAAATCGGCGCCGGTTGTAACATAGCCTCCCATGTAGTCATTGAAGGCCCGAGCCGGATTGGCAAAAACAATCGTATCTTTCAGTTCGCGTCAATTGGTGCAGAACCGCAGGATAAAAAATACGGCGGTGAAGCGACACTGCTGGAAATCGGTGACAATAATCTGATCCGTGAATCTGTGACCATCAATCGCGGTACGGTGCAGGGTGGTGGTGTTACCAGAATTGGTAATAACAACTGGATCATGGCCTATGTACATATTGCCCATGATTGTATTATCGGTAGTGATAATATTTTTGCCAACAATGCCTCATTGGCGGGACATGTGGTGATCGATGATTACGTTATTTTGGGTGGCTTTACGCTGGTCAGCCAGTTTAATTATTTAGGCGCGCACGCTTTCAGTGCCATGGGTAGTGTGATCTCCCGAAATGTACCACCGTATGTGCTGGTCTCCGGGCATATGGCTGAACCGGTGGGTGTTAACGTAGAAGGTTTAAAACGCCGTGGGTTCGGTGACAGTCAGATCCGCAATATTCGCCAAGCCTACAAACTGGTTTATCGTAGTGGTCTGCGCCTCGAAGATGCCCGCCGTAAACTGGATTTAATTGAACAGGAAAGTAATGAACTGGACTGTTTCACTAGATTTATTGATGGTCAGAAGGGCGGTATTATCCGCTGATTGTCAACGGATAATGCCGTAGCGAATCAATATCCTCAATCAATCGTTAGCCGGGTTGGCACTGATTTTATGGATGCTTAAATCTGCGCCGTTATATTCTTCTTCCTGAGTTAAGCGTAAACCCATAAATTTCTTCAGCACACCGTAAACGATCCAGCCACCAATAAAAGCAATAGTTACGCCCACTGCTGTGCCGATGACCTGTGACATCAGGCTGACACCGCCTAACCCCCCTAAGGCTAACTGGCCGAAGATGCCGGCGGCAATGCCGCCCCAGACACCACACAAACCATGCAGTGGCCAAACACCCAACACATCATCAATTTTCCATTTATTTTGTGCCAGTGTGAACGTGTAAACAAATAAGCCACCGGCAATCAGCCCGGTGACCAATGCACCAAGTGGGTGCATTACATTGGAGCCGGCACAAATCGCCACCAGACCAGCTAATGGACCGTTGTGCACGAAGCCCGGATCATTACGGCCCGTCAAACAAGCTGCCAACGTACCGCCGACCATGGCCATTAATGAATTAACGGCGACAATACCGCTGATACTTTCAATTTGCTGCGCTGACATTACATTAAAGCCAAACCAGCCCACCGTCAGGATCCATGCACCCAGTGCCAGAAATGGAATACTTGATGGCGGATGAGCATACACTTCACCTTGTTTACCATAACGACCATGACGTGGTCCCAAGTGCAAAACGGCAGCCAATGCAATCCAGCCACCAACGGCATGGACAACCACAGAACCGGCAAAATCATTAAATGGCGCACCAAAACGATTGGTTAGCCATTCCTGCATACCAAACATGCCATTCCAGCTAATGCCTTCAAATAGCGGATAAACTAAACCGGCGATAAAAAAGCTGGCGATGAGTTGCGGATAAAACTTGGCTCGTTCGGCAATGCCGCCAGAGACAATAGCTGGGATCGCCGCAGCAAAAGTCAGTAAGAAGAAAAATTTGACCAGTGCATAACCATTGTTTTCGAGCAGTAACGGCGCCGGTTGCAAGAAATTGAGCCCGTATGCGATACCGTAACCGATAAAGAAATAGGCAATCGTCGACACGCCAAAATCAGTAATAATTTTCACCAGCGCATTGACTTGATTCTTCTTACGAACAGTCCCGACTTCGAGAAATGCAAAGCCGGCATGCATTGCCAGTACCATAATGGCGCCCAGCAAAATAAATAACACATCAGTTGAAGTTTGCACGATTGTTTCCTTTTATATTGTCATTGCTGAAGCAGCAAAATAGCAAGTATTGCACCAATCCAGACAATGTTATTTAAATCAATTGTTTAAAAAATTCTAATACCAAATTGGTGCGGCGATTGCGCAATAAAGGTGCAATTAAAGCCGCTTACGCACCTCGGTGGTGCAAAGCCGCTGTGGCAGTTGGCTTTGCCACAAGTGATGTGTAACCACGTATAATCGCTGCATTATTTTTTAACGATGATCTGCTTAGAGATCCTAAGTAAAACAGGAGTCATAATGGATATTTACGCATCCGACGAAGAGAAAAGTGAGGCGATAAAACAATGGTGGCGGGAAAACGGCATGGCTGTGGTCACCGGTGTTGCACTGGGTATTATTGCCATTTTTGGGAGTCGTTACTGGTTTGATTATCAGACGTCACAAGCTGAACAAGCGGCCGGTATTTACCAACAGGCTCTCGTGACCATGCGTGAAGGTGACTTACAGCAGGCTGAATCGACAGTCAGTGAGTTAAAAACTGAATTTTCCGGCACCCCTTATGCCGCTTTTGCGGCCACCGAAATGGCCACGCAGTTAGCAAACGACGGTGATTTGGATGCGGCGATGCAGCAATTGCAATGGGTTATTGATAATGCTGATTTAGCGGCGCAGCAGGATTTGGCTCGTTTGCGGCTGGCACGTTTAACAATGGACGCTGATGATTTTGATGGTGCATTAAAGTTAATCGAACAAGCTCAGACTAAAGGCTTCACGTCTTTATTTGCTGAATTGCAGGGTGATATTTATGCCGCTCAGAATTCGGCTGAACAAGCACACCAAGCCTATCAGCGTGCGCTTAACAGCCTCAGCAGCAAT
>JAVVFF010000040.1:0-15957 GCA_032250995.1 Methylophaga sp.
TGTACATTGTGTATGTCCTGCGTGTCGGTATGTCCGGTGGGCGCGTTGGTTGATGGCGTTGATAAACCACAACTGAATTTTATTGAAGATCTGTGTGTGCAATGCGGCATGTGTCAGACCGCTTGTCCGGAAAACGTTATTAGCCTGGCGCCACGTTATTTATATGACCGCGAACAGGCCCGGCAAAAACGACTATTGCATGAAGAGCCGGTGTTTCATTGCATCAGTTGCCAGAAACCATTTGCCACGCAAAAAATGATCGACACTATTACCGCTAAATTAAAAGACCATCCGATGTTTCAGGATGGTCGGCTTGACCATTTAAAAATGTGTGAAGACTGCCGCGTCAAAGCGCAGTTTCGTCGGGGATAACCATGCAAAATGACCAACAAGATACCGCTCAGTGGCGCGCGCAAATTTATGCTTTACTGGCAATTTTATTGGCTAAACCAGCCGATGCAGACTTGCTTGGCAATATTGCTGCCTTAAAAGTCGAGTCCCCTGATGCCGCGATGGGCATTGTCTGGCAGCAATTAATTGCCGCTGCCCAAAATACCAGCGCCGATGCACAGTCCCGCGAATATCAGCAATTATTTATTGGCCTGACCCAGGGGGAAGTGATTCCTTACGCGTCTTATCACAAGACCGGATTTTTGAATGAAAAGCCTTTGGCCGATTTGCGCGCTGATCTCGGTAAGTTGGGTCTCACTCGGCAAGCGGATAAAAAAGAACCCGAAGATCATGTTGCCGGCTTATGTGATGTGATGCGACTGATTTTGACCGCAAAAGGCACGCCGGTCGTTACGGCCGAGCAGTTTTTTAATCAACATATGGGGCAATGGCTGCTTAAATTTTTTGCTGACTTGCAAAAAGCACCCAGCGCTGAGTTTTATGCGGCGGTGGCCGTGTTTGGCCAACAGTTTTTTACCGATGAAAGCCAGCGCTTTTTAGCGGATTAAGCGCCGTATACAGCTTGCTGTAAGAGGCTATATGCTGGATAATTCTTATTATTCAGTTGTCACAAAGTTGCATGGCATCTGCCGTCGTATGTTGTTATTTGATCCGGAGCTCACCATGAGTAAGCAGTCTTCATCATCGCGCAGACAATTTTTGCACACGCTGACCGCACTTGCCGGAGGCTCTGCGGCAGTAGCTTTGAGCAGCCGTGCGGTTCATGCCGGGCCTGCTAAACCCTCACAGCAAACAACCGTGACCCCACAGCCATCCAAGGGCTACCAGCATACGCAGCACGTCGACACCTTCTATAAAACCGCAGATTTTTAAAAGATTGCCACCATGAAATTAATCAAACGAGATCCTGCCGCCATTATCAGCCGCCCATCGGGCATTAATCGCCGGACGTTTTTAAAAGGCTCGGGAATTGCTGCGGGTGGCGCTGCGTTTATGAGCATGTTGCCAACTGCCATGATCGAAAAAGCTGAAGCGGCCGAAGGTGGTCAGCCTGCTTACAATGAAGGTGAAATCAGCAGAGTGCATAGTATTTGCAGTCATTGCAGCGTTGGCTGTGGTGTGGTTGCAGAAGTGCAAAATGGCGTTTGGATTGGTCAGGAACCGAATTTTGAACATCCGTTTAATTTAGGTTCTCATTGCGCTAAAGGTGCGTCATTACGTGAACACGGTCACGGTGACAAACGTCTGAAATATCCGATGAAAAAAGTTGATGGTCAGTGGCAGCGAATTAGCTGGGATGACGCCATTGAAGAAATCGGCCAGAAAATGCTCGATATCCGTGAAACAGCGGGTCCGGACTCCGTTTACTGGTTAGGTAGTGCGAAGTTCAGCAACGAACAAGCGTATTTATTCCGCAAATTTGCCGCGCTGTGGGGCAGTAATAATGTCGATCATCAGGCGCGGATTTGTCATTCCACTACCGTTGCCGGGGTAGCCAATACCTGGGGTTACGGCGCCATGACCAACTCTTACAACGATATTCACAATTCCAAAGCGATTTTCATTATCGGTGCTAACCCGGCTGAAGCGCACCCGGTATCGTTGCAGCATATTTTCCGTGGCAAAGAACGTGGCGCGCCGGTGATTGTGGTTGATCCGCGCTTTACCCGTACCGCTGCCCACGCTGATCAATTTATTCGTATTCGCAGTGGTAGCGATATTCCGTTTATTTGGGGCATGCTATGGCATATTTTCCAAAATGGCTGGGAAGATAAAAGCTTTATCGAACAACGCGTGTATGGCATGGATGAGATCCGTGCTGAAGTCGCTAACTGGACGCCAGATAAAGTTGAAAATGTCAGCGGTGCCAAAGAAGCTGATGTTTATCAGGCAGCAAAAACCATGGCTGAACATCGGCCGGGTACGGTTATTTGGTGTATGGGAATTACCCAGCACACCGTGGGTAATAGCAATACCCGCGCCTTGTGTATTTTGCAATTAGCGTTGGGAAATATGGGCGTTTCTGGCGGTGGTACCAATATTTTCCGTGGCCATGACAATGTGCAGGGTGCCACCGATTTTGGTGTGGTGTCCAACAGTCTGCCAGGTTATTACGGACTGGCTGAAGAAGCCTGGCAACACTGGGCGCGGGTTTGGGATGTTGATCTGGATTGGATCAAAAACCGTTTTGACCAGCGTACTTATGAAGAAATCGACGGCAAAAAAATAAGTCCGATGTACACCAACGGTATCACTGTGTCGCGCTGGATTGATGGGGTGCTGGAAGATAAAGCCAATATCGATCAAAACGATACGATCAAAGCAATGGTGTTGTGGGGACATGCGCCAAACAGTCAGACCCGTGGCCCGGAAATGAAAACCGCCATGGAAAAATTGGAAATGCTGGTGGTTGTTGATCCCTATCCAACGGTTTCTGCGGTGATGAATGAGCGTACCGATGGTGTTTATTTGCTGCCAGCGACTACGCAGTTTGAAACCCACGGCTCGCTGACCTCCTCAAATCGGTCGGTACAATGGCGTTTTAAAGTGATTGATCCATTGTTTGAATCACTGCCGGATCACACCATTATGTATAAATTCGCTAAGAAATTTGGCATTGCGAATGAGTTGTGCAAAAACATTGATGTTACCAGTGGTGATGAGCCGGTTATTGAAGATATTACCCGCGAGTATAACCGTGGTATGTGGAGTGTTGGTTATACCGGCCAGACTCCTGAGCGGCTGAAATTACAAGTCGAAAATTTGCATACCTTCAATAAAACGACGCTGCGTGCTGAAGGCGGCGCCTGTGACGGTGAATTTTACGGATTGCCATGGCCTTGCTGGGGCACTGCAGAAATGAAACATCCGGGCACCCATATTATGTATGACACCTCAATACCGGTCGCTGAGGGGGGCGGTGCATTCCGGGCGCGTTTTGGTCTCGAGCACAATGGTGAGGATTTACTGGCTGAGGGTTCCTGGTCAGCGGGGAGTGAAATTGAAGACGGTTACCCTGAAGTCAGTGCTGACATGATTAAAGAGTTGGGCTGGTGGAATGATTTAACTGCAGCAGAACAAGCTGAAGCCGATGGCAAAAACTGGAAAACCGATCTTTCCGGTGGTATTCAGCGCGTTGCCATTAAACATGGTTTATCTCCAGCAGGTAATGCCAAAGCTCGTGCAGTTGTCTGGCAGTTCCCGGATCCGGTGCCAATACATCGTGAGCCGTTATACACCAACCGTCGCGATTTGGTGGAAAAATATCCAACCTATGAAGATCGCCGCAGTTTTTACCGGCTGCCGACCCGTTATGGTTCGATTCAGGCGCAGGATTTCAGTAAAGACTTTCCACTGATCATGACCAGTGGCCGCCTGGTGGAATATGAAGGCGGTGGTGATGAAACCCGCTCCAACCCTTGGCTGGCAGAATTACAGCAAGATATGTTTATTGAGATCAATCCGGCAGATGCCAATGACAGCGGTATTAAGGATGGTGAGCAGGTCTGGGTTGACGGGCCGGAGGGGGGCTCGATTAAAGTGATGGCCATGGTCACCGAGCGGGTTGAACGTGGTGTGGTGTTTATGCCATTCCATTTTGGTGGGCATTATCAGGGCGAAAGTCTGCGTGACAAATATCCTGACGGCACTGACCCGCATGTGCTGGGTGAGTCCTGTAATGTTGTTTTTACCTATGGTTATGATTCAGTAACGATGATGCAGGAAACCAAAGTTTCTTTATGCCGCGTCCGCGCTGCTTGAACACAAGAGGATTTTGAATAATGGCAAGAATGAAGTTTCTCTGTGACGCCGATCGCTGCATCGAATGTAACGCTTGTGTTACCGCCTGTAAAAATGAGCATGAAGTACCGTGGGGCGTTAATCGCCGCCGTGTGGTGACTATTGATGATGGTATTCCCGGTGAAAAATCGATTTCGGTGGCCTGTATGCATTGCTCGGATGCACCTTGCGCAGCGGTATGCCCGGTCGATTGTTTCTATACCACCGATGATGGCGTGGTATTGCACGATAAAGATATTTGTATCGGCTGTGGTTATTGCTTTTATGCTTGTCCTTTTGGTGCACCGCAATATCCGCAGGAAGGCGCTTTTGGCGCCCGCGGTAAAATGGACAAATGTACTTTTTGTGCTGGTGGTCCTGAAGAAGATCATTCTGCGCTTGAGGTCGAAAAATATGGTCGTAACCGTTTAGCGGAAGGCAAACTGCCATTATGTGCAGAAATGTGTTCTACCAAAGCCTTGTTAGCTGGTGATGGTGATATCGTTGCTGACTTGTTTCGCAGCCGGGTAGTTCGTCGTGGTGGCCGCCCGGATAACTGGGGCTGGGAAACCGCTTACAAGGATTAATAATGAAACTGTTCAGCCTGATACTGGCAGCCTGTTTACTGAGCGCCTGCTATGAAGATACGGATGTCACCCTGCATGAAGCCGGTGTTTATAAAGGTAGCGAAGATAAACACGCGATGTCTGCTGAAAAACGTGCCGATGTACTTAAGCAGCGGTTTAATCAGGTTCAAACGGATCGTTAACCGGAGTCCGCATGTCTGCTAACGCTGCTGTTACCAATCGTAGTCGTAAATCGTTCATTGCCATGCTGGTGGTGTTGCTGGCTATTGTTCTGATGCCGCTCAGCGGTTATTTATATGTCAGCCTGACAGAAACTGACAGCACCGCTAAGCAAACCAATCCACGTGCTGATACCTGGCGGCAGGCGCGTGATAACTCAGAAGGGATTTCAACCGTTAAAGGTCAGGAAGCTAATGAGTTGATTCAGGGCGCCGGCCAGAATTGGCGGCAATTACGTAACGGGCCGATGGCAACTTACGGTAGCTGGTTACTGAGCTTTACCTTTATCGCCATAGCAGCCTTTTATTTATGGCGTGGCCAGGTCAAAATCAATCATCCGCGCAGTGGCCAAACGGTTGAGCGCTGGACCTTAAATGAGCGCCGGCTGCATTGGACCACGGCGACGTTATTTATCTTGTTGGCGATCACGGGTTTAAGTTTATTGTATGGCCGTTATGTATTGATCCCACTGCTCGGTTATCCGGGATTTTCGGCTTATGCCACTGCCGCCAAGTGGGTTCATAATGTGCTGGGACCGGTTTTTATGGTGGCCTTGTTTATTATTCTGATTAAGTGGTTTAAAGATAATTTATTTACCAAAGTCGATATTCAGTGGTTTAAAGATTTTGGCGGTATGGTTGGCGACAAACACCCCTCTGCAGGTAAAATGAACGGCGGTGAAAAAGTCTGGTTCTGGACTTTAGCCACCGCTGGTGTCGCCTTGTGTTTTTCCGGTTTAGTGCTGGATTTCCCCAATTTTGGTCAGGAACGCGAAGTTGTTATCGTCGCCCATTTGCTGCATTTGCTGACGGCTTTAGTATTGATGGCCTTTTCACTAGGGCATATTTATATCGGCACCCTTGGCACCGAAGGCGCGCTGGAAGGCATGACTACTGGCCAGGTTGATACCGCCTGGGCTGAGCAACATCATGATCTGTGGCTTGAGCAAGTGCGTGACAAGCATTCCAAGCAGGGTGAATAACGCTCAAGCGAATTATGAATAATCTTTTGCAGCCGGCGATCAGCCGGCTTTTTTATCTCTAAAACGATGTGAATGAAATCCATAAAGCGGTTATTAAGCTTGCGCGAAACCGTTGCCAGTTGGTTGATAGCCGTCTGATTTTATCGTGATATCCGAGAATGTTGGCCATGCACAAGCCAAGGTCAGCACACATCTGAAACATTCAGCCCAAATTGCTTGCCTGACAACCGTGAATCCTGCTTCACAAGCATCTGCCGTCATGGTAGTTTCATCAATTTAAATAAATGGCAACGATGCCGTCGCCAAGCAGATTGTAAAGAGGCAAACATGAGCGGACAGGCTATCAGCGTCCAAAAATCAGGAAAAAACCTGAAAAAATCCAGAGCAGTTGGCAAGGGTCGCCAGGTAGATATGCAAGCCCTCGCCGAGGTGCAGGGTTTACTCGGCGATGAGCCACGCCGTAACGATTTGTTAATTGAGCATTTGCATAAGATTCAGGACGCTTACAAACATATTTCGGCGGCGCATTTGGTGGCGTTGGCCCATGAAATGAAGCTGTCCCGCGCTGAAGTTTATGAAGTTGCCACGTTTTATCATCATTTTGACATCATCAAAGAAAACCAAACGCCGCCGCCACAATTAACGGTGCGGGTTTGTGATTCAATGACCTGCGATATGCTGGGTGCCAATCCGTTGATTGAATCGCTGGAGCAAGGCTTGGGCGATCAGGTGCGGATCCAACGGGTGCCTTGTATTGGCCGCTGTGATAAAGCCCCGGTTGCCGTGGTTGGCATGCAGCCGGTTGAGTTTGCTAATAGCGAAAAAGTCGCTGCAGAGGTTAAAGCCAACAATATTAGCCCCGAAGATATCGAACCGATTCGTTTGGAAACCTATGTTGATCAGAACGGTTATCAGACTTATCAGCAATGTATGAATGGGTTGATTCAGGTCGAAGATGTGTTAACCAAAATGGAAGATTCCGGCTTGCGTGGTCTGGGCGGTGCCGGCTTCCCGGTTGGCCGTAAGTGGCGAATTGTTCGTGATCAGCCGGCGCCAAAACTGATGGCCGTTAATATTGATGAAGGTGAACCGGGTACTTTCAAAGACAAGTATTTTCTGGATCGCGATCCACATTGTTTCTTTGAGGGCATGTTGATTGCCGCCTGGGCGGTGGGTATCGACGAAATATACGTTTATCTGCGCGATGAATATGCGGCGATTCGGGAAATGCTCGAAGTCGAATTGTTTAAACTGCAAAGCCAACCGCCAGTTGCCAATTTACCCAAAATCTATTTACGTCGCGGCGCCGGTGCTTATATCTGCGGTGAAGAATCAGCAATGATTGAATCCATCGAAGGTAAACGCGGTATGCCCCGTTTGCGGCCACCGTATGTGGCACAAGTGGGTCTGTTTGGCCGGCCAACGCTGGAACATAATATGGAATCGTTGTACTGGGTTCGTGATATTGTCGAAAAAGGACCGGAATGTTTGACTCAGCACGGGCGTAATGGTCGGAAAGGGCTGCGTTCATTTTCGGTCAGTGGTCGTGTTAATAAACCCGGTGTGCATTTAGCGCCCGCCGGCATTACCTTACGGGAACTGGTGGATGAATATTGTGGTGGCATGCAGGAGGGTCACACTTTATACGGTTATTTTCCGGGGGGCGCTTCCGGCGGCATTTTGCCAGCATCGTTAGCCGATGTACCGCTGGATTTTGACACCTTGCAGAAATACGATTGCTTTATCGGTAGTGCAGCGGTCATTGTATTTTCCGACAAGGATAAAGCGCGGGATCTGGCCGTTAATGCGATGCGCTTTTTTGAAGATGAATCTTGCGGTCAATGCACACCTTGCCGGGTGGGCACATCAAAAGCGGTGAATTTAATGCAACAGCCAAAGTGGGACGCAAATCTGCTCGAAGAGTTGTCTCAGGTAATGGTCGATGCTTCCATTTGTGGCCTCGGTCAGGCAGCGCCGAATCCACTGCGCTGCGTTATTAAGTATTTCCCTGAGGAGTTGAAATAATGGCCTCGCAACTGCAACAACAAGTCGAACTGGTGCAATTTTCGCTCAATGGCCAGAATATCAGTGCCCGCGCTGATGAAACCATTTTGCAGGCCGCCCAGCGCGAGGGCATTGAAATCCCGCATCTGTGTTATTCCGAGCGTCAGGGACAGGATGGTAACTGCCGCTCCTGCGTTGTCGAGGTTGATGGTGAACGTGTATTAGCGCCTTCATGCTGTCGTTATCCCGCCAATGATATGAAAGTGCAAACTAATAGCGACCGGGCATTGCACTCGCAAAAGATGGTGTTGGAACTGCTGAAAGCCGATGTCTCCGAGCAGCCACATACCTTAAATTCTGAGCTGGATTATTGGGCCGGCAAACTCAATGTCGGTACACCACGCTTTAAATCGCGTCAGCAACCTAAAGCCGACCTATCGCATCCCGGTATTGCCGTTAATATGGATGCTTGTATTCAATGTACCCGTTGTGTTCGCGCCTGCCGTGATGTACAAAATAACGATGTCATTGGTCTAGCTATGCGCGGTCATCACACCGAAATCGTTTTTGATTTAGCTGATCCGATGGGTGAAAGCACCTGTGTCGCCTGTGGTGAATGTGTTGAAGCCTGCCCGACTGGCGCGCTGATGCCCGCCAATGAAGTGGGTATGGTGGTGCCTGAAAAACAAGTTGATTCGGTTTGCCCGTATTGCGGTGTCGGTTGTCAGCTGACCTATAACGTTAAAGACAATAAAATTCTTTATGTCGAAGGCCGTGACGGGCCGGCGAATCATGGTCGTTTATGTGTCAAAGGCCGCTATGGTTTTGACTATGTGCATCATCCGCACCGGCTGACCAAACCTTTGATCCGCCGCGAAGGTGTGCCCAAATATGCCGATTTTGAATTTGATCCCAATGATGTGGATAAGGTCTTCCGCGAAGCAACCTGGGAAGAAGCGCTGGCCAAAACCTGTGAAGGCTTTCTCGGTATTCGTGACAGCCTAAGTCCCAATGCACTGGCCGGTTTTGGCTGTGCCAAAGGCAGTAATGAAGAAGCCTATTTATTCCAGAAGCTCGTCCGCACCGGCTTTAAAACTAATAACGTTGATCACTGTACCCGTTTATGTCATGCCTCATCGGTGGTGGCATTACTGGAATGTCTGGGCAGCGGCGCAGTCTCCAATCCGGTCGCCGATGTTGATGAAGCGGAAGTGATTATACTGATCGGTGCCAATCCGACGGTCAATCATCCGGTGGGCGCCACCTGGATGAAAAATGCCATTCGCAAAGGGACCAAGCTGATCCTGATGGACCCGCGTGGCACGGAACTGGCACGTGAAGCGACTTATCGTCTGCAATTTAAACTGGGCAGTGATGTGCCGATGCTCAATGCTATTATGCATGTCATTGTTGAAGAAAACCTGGTCGATGAGGCGTTTGTCGCCAGTCGCACTGAAGGTTTTGAATCGATGCAAGCGCATCTCAAAGCCTACTCACCGGAAGCAATGTCGCCGATTTGCGGTATTCCGGCGGAAACGCTGCGAGAAGTGGCACGTTTATATGCTAAATCCAAAGCATCGATGATTTTGTGGGGCATGGGTATTTCCCAGCATGTGCATGGTACTGATAATGCCCGCTGCCTGATTTCATTGGCGTTGATGACCGGCCAGATTGGCCGGCCAGGCACGGGGCTGCATCCACTACGCGGTCAGAATAATGTTCAGGGCGCCTCTGATATGGGGCTGATTCCGATGGTATTCCCGGACTATCAGCCGGTTGGTGATAACACCGCCCGAGAATATTTTGAACAACTGTGGAACAGCCCGCTGGATCCGAATCCGGGCCTGACGGTTGTCGAAATCATGGACGCTATTCATGCCGGCAATTTGAAGGGGTTGTATGTGATGGGTGAAAACCCGGCGATGTCAGATCCGGATGTGAATCATGCCCGTCAGTCACTGGCAGAATTAGAGCATCTGGTGGTGCAGGATATCTTTTTAACCGAAACTGCCTATCTGGCTGATATCGTATTGCCAGCGTCGGGTTTCCCGGAAAAAACCGGTACCTTCACCAATACCGACCGGCAAGTGCAGTTAGGCCGGCAGGCGTTGGATCCGCCCGGTGATGCCCGTCAGGATCTGTGGATCATTGAGCAGATCGCCAAAGGGTTGGGCCTTGACTGGCACTATAATGATGTCTCGGATGTGTTTGCTGAGATCCGCAAAGCCGTGCCGAGTATGGCCGGTATTACTTGGCAGCGTCTGGAAGCTGAAGGTGCGGTGGTTTATCCATGCCTCGCTGAAGGCGATCCCGGTGAAGCCGTTATTTTCACTGAGGATTTCCCGCGTGATAATGGTCTGGGTAAATTTGTACCGGCCGATATTGTGCCGCCTGATGAACGGCCTGATGCCGAATATCCTTATGTATTGATCACTGGCCGGATGCTGGAACATTGGCATACCGGTTCGATGACCCGCCGCTCAAATGTACTGGATGCACTGGAGCCGGAAGCAGTGGCGACGTTAAATCCGGTGACGCTTGATGAACTTGGCGTTAAACCCGGTGATCTGATCACGCTTGCCACCCGCCGTGGTGAAATAGCCATGACGGCACGGGCTGATTTATCGGTACCGACTGGCGCTGTGTTTATGGCTTTTTGTTATTACGAAGCAGCGGTTAATAAATTGTCCAATGCGGCATTAGACCCGGTAGCAAAAATCCCTGAATTTAAATATTGCGCGGTCAAAATCACCAAAGGTGGTGAGCCGATGCAGTTTTATAGCTATGGTGGTGGTCAATCCAAAAATCAGCTGGTTAGCTGAATATGAAAAACTACAAAGGACATGAATTCTCATGCCCGGCAACACGACATTATTGCTAAGATAAATACCAATTCACCCACAGACCCGGCAAGCGAACACGCATGAAAATTCTGATCAGTAACGATGATGGCTACATGGCGCGCGGACTACATACTTTGGCCAATGCGCTGAAAGATTGTGGCGAAATCACCGTGGTGGCGCCGGATCGCAATCGCAGCGGCGCCAGTAACTCACTGACTTTGGAAAATCCGCTGCGGCTGGATCGCCTCGACAACGGTATTTATCGAGTTGAAGGCACGCCCACTGATTGTGTCCATCTGGCAATCACTGGCCTGCTTGAAGAAGAGCCGGATATGGTGGTTTCAGGTATTAATGCCGGCGCCAATCTGGGGGATGATGTGTTGTATTCTGGTACCGTTGCGGCGGCGATGGAAGGGCGGTTTCTGGGTTTACCGGCCATTGCCATTTCGCTGGCCAGCTTTGATGGTAAACATTACGAAACTGCCGGCTGGGTGGCGCAGCAATTGGTAACCCGGCTCAGCAAAGCCTCATTGCCGGCCGATACCATTTTGAATGTCAATGTGCCGGATTTACCGATTGATCAGATCATTGGCTTTGAAAGCACCCGTCTTGGTCATCGTCATAAAGCAGAACCGATTATTCGTGAACTGGATCCGCGCGGTAGGCCAATGTATTGGATAGGCCCGGCCGGTGCCGAGCAGGATGCCGGCCCCGGTACTGATTTTGATGCGATTCGCCGTGGCGCAGTATCAGTTACGCCGCTGCAAATTGATTTAACCCGCTATGATGCTATTGATGGTGTCGCCCGTTGGCTGACCGCTAAAAATACATGATGGCAGATCCGCGCGGCATTGGCATGACCTCACAGCGGACGCGGGATCGGCTGATCCAGCGTCTTAAAGATCGGGGCATTAATAACCAGCAAGTGCTGGCGATCATGCGCCAGTGTCCGCGACATTTGTTTGTTGATGAAGCGCTGGCCAGCCGCGCTTATGAAGATACCGCATTGCCAATTGGCCATGGTCAGACTATTTCTCAGCCATTTATTGTCGCGCGGATGACTGAGATTTTATTGCTGGGCGGTGCCCGCAATAAAGTGCTCGAAGTTGGCACCGGCTCTGGTTATCAGACTGCAGTGCTTTCCGGTCTGGTACCACGGGTATTCAGTGTCGAGCGGATTGCACCCTTGTTAAAACAAGCCCGTGAGCGTTTTTATCAGCTCAAACTTAATAATATTCGACTCAAACATAGTGATGGCAGTTGGGGCTGGGAAGAAAATGCACCCTATGATGGCATTATCGTCACCTGCGCTCCCGAGCATATTCCCGAAAATTTGCTACAGCAATTAGCGCCCGGCGGCCGGTTGGTGATCCCAGTCGGCACTAATAAAGGCCAGTCTCTGCGTGTTATCGATCGTACTGGCAATAGCTTTGAAGAATCGGAATGGGATGCGGTCAGTTTTGTGCCGCTACTTAGCGGGCAGATTTAATGAAGCTGTTTTCGCCACTTTATGTCCGTGCCATGCAGTGGGCTCGTCATAAATATGCATGCTACTGGTTGGTGCTGGTCAGTTTTACCGAGTCATCGTTTTTTCTGGTGCCGCCTGATGTGATGTTGGCACCGATGTCGCTGGCACGCCCTGATAAGGCCTGGTTTTATGCCTTAATCACGACATTGGCTTCATTGACCGGCGGTTTACTGGGTTATGTGATTGGCGTATTTGCGCTGGAACTGGTCGAACCGTTGATCGTACAGTTTGGTTATCAGCATGCTTATCTGACCGCCCAACAATGGTTTCATGATTGGGGTTTTTGGGCGATTTTTGTCGCCGGTTTTACGCCGATCCCCTATAAAGTTTTTACCATTGCTGCCGGCGCGGTAGGCATGTTGTTGTTGCCGTTTATTCTGGGTTCGTTAATTGGCCGGGGCATGCGTTTTTTTCTGGTGGCGGGATTAATGCGTTGGGGTGGTCCGGCGCTGGAAAACAAATTACATCAATGGATGGACTGGCTAGGCTGGCTGACAATCCTTATTCTCGTCATTGCTTATTTAATTCTGCGTTGATATGAAACGACTGTTGATTCTGATAACGCTGATGTTGACCGCTTGTAGTGGCGGTAAAGCGGTTGCACCGTTAGGACACTATGATAGCCGTGCGCCGCAACAAGGCCGGACAACAGCGCCCGCCAATGCACCGCTCAGTTATACCGTGCGCAAGGGCGATACCTTGTATTCAATCAGTTTTCGTTATGGCATGGACTACCGGGAGTTAGCTCAGGTAAATGGTATCGGTCCGCCGTACACAATTTATGTCGGCCAAAAACTAAAATTCAGAGGTACAACTGCACAACGTTCGCGTGTTGCTGTCAGCCAGCCAAAAGCGGCGACGCCAGCGCCGAAATCAGTGCCGAAAACTCAGCCATCAACGGCATCACAACCCAAACCGGCATACAGCCAAAAAACAAGAGCGGCCAAACCTGCAGAATCGAGCAGTAAACCGAGCCCGCCGGCACCGAGCGGCACGGCAACACTTGCCTGGCGTTGGCCAACCCAGGGGCCGCTACTGTCGAGTTTTTCTAATAGCAGTGCCACCCGCAAAGGCATCAAAATCGCTGGTAAAGCCGGTCAGGATGTGGTTGCCTCCGCAGCGGGCCGCGTTGTTTATAGCGGTAATGGTCTGCCACGTTATGGCAATTTGTTGATCATTAAACATAACGATGTTTATTTGAGCGCCTATGCCCACAATCAGAGCCTTTTGGTCAAAGAGGGCGATAGCGTGCAGTCCGGCCAAAAAATCGCCACCCTGGGCCGCACCGGCACCCAGCGTGATCAATTGCATTTTGAGATCCGCCGTAACGGCCAGCCTGTTGACCCGATGCGTTACCTGCCTAAACAATAACGGCATTTTTCCGTTACAATGCGCGGTTGTATACAACAACTTATTCTGTCTGACGGGGTGAATTTTGGAACTCGGCGCCACTATGCAACGCATTAAAAATCTTCGGGATCGCAGCGACGATCTCAGGGGGTATCTTTGACTACGATAACAAGTCAGAACGATTAGTTGAAGTCACCCGCGAACTCGAAGATCCCAATGTCTGGAATGATCCCGAGCGCGCCCAAAAGCTCGGTCAGGAACGCGCCAATTTAGAAAAACTGGTCAAAACCCTGTCCGGTCACCGCGAAACACTGGATGACGCCAGAGATCTGCTGGAAATGGCCGTTGAAGAAAAAGATCAGGCGACCTTTGATTCCATCACCGTTGATCTTGATGATCTGGAAAAAGGTCTGGAAAAGCTCGAATTCCAGCGGATGTTCTCGGGCAAAGTCGACAAAAATAACGCTTATTTAGATATTCAGGCCGGCTCCGGCGGCACCGAAGCCCAAGATTGGGCCAATATCTTGCTGCGTATGTATCTGCGCTGGGGTGAAGCTCAGGATTATAAAGTGGAGCTGATGGAGGTCTCCGAAGGTGATGTCGCCGGTATCAAAAGTGCCACCATTCGTTTTGAAGGTGAATATGCCTTTGGCATGCTACGTACCGAAACCGGTGTCCATCGCTTAGTGCGTAAATCACCATTTGATTCCGGTGCCCGCCGACATACGTCGTTTGCTTCGGTTTTTGTTTACCCAGAAGTCGATGACACTATCGAAATTGACATTAATCCGTCCGATTTACGGGTTGATACCTACCGCTCCAGCGGTGCTGGCGGTCAGCACGTTAACACCACCGATTCGGCGATTCGTATTACCCATATCCCGACAAATACTGTGGTGCAATGTCAGATGGAACGCTCGCAGCATAAAAACCGTGATCGGGCGATGAACCAGTTACGTGCCAAACTGTACGAACTGGAATTACAAAAGCAAAACGAAGTCAAAGATGCCGCAGAAGCCTCTAAGGCTGATATCGGTTGGGGCAGTCAAATCCGCTCCTACGTACTCGATCAATCACGCATCAAAGATTTACGTACCGGAGTCGAAACCGGCAATACGCAAGCCGTTCTCGATGGTGATATTGATCAATTCATCGAAGCCTCGCTCAAATCGGGCTTATAAAAAGAAGACGCTCATGACGCAAGAAACCGAATTAGACGAAAACCGACTGATTGCCCAACGCCGTGAAAAACTGGCGACCATTCGTGAACAGGGCAATGCTTTCCCCAATGACTTCCGTCGTAACGTAATGAACGGCGAGTTGCAAACCGAATATGCCGACTGGGGTGGCGACCAGCTCAAAGCCACACCACGCCGTGTTGCCATTGCCGGCCGCATGATGACCAAACGGGTGATGGGTAAAGCCAGCTTTGCTAATATTCGTGATATGTCCGGTGATATTCAGCTTTACGTTGCCCGTGACGATTTGCCCGAAGGTGTTTACCCGCAGTTTAAAACTTGGGATAACGGCGACATCATTGCTGCTGAAGGCACGCTATTTCGCACCCAAAAAGGCGAATTATCGGTGCATGTCGACAGCATCAAACTGTTGACCAAATCGCTGCGGCCGTTACCGGAAAAATTCCACGGCCTGTCTGATCAGGAAACCCGCTACCGTCAACGTTATGTTGACCTCATCATGAACGAGGCCAGCCGTGAAGTCTTTAAACTGCGTACACAAATCATCGATGGTGTGCGCCGTTATCTAATGGATAAAGACTATCTCGAAGTCGAAACGCCGATGATGCAGGCGATCCCCGGTGGTGCCACCGCTCGGCCATTCACCACTTATCACAACGCGCTGGATATGGAATTATTCCTGCGTATCGCACCCGAGCTGTATTTGAAACGGCTGATTGTCGGCGGCTTTGAGCGGGTGTTTGAAATCAACCGTAATTTCCGTAACGAAGGCTTATCGACCCGTCATAATCCTGAATTCACTATGGTTGAGTTCTATCAGGCTTATGCCGATTACATCGAGCTAATGGATCTCACCGAGGATATGCTGCGCACCGTCACGCAAAACGTGCTCGGCAGCACGCAGGTCACCTATCAGGGCCTTGATATCGACTTTGCCCAGCCATTCACCCGGATGACTGTTAAAGAATCGATTCTGCACTTCAACCCGGATATGTCGCCGGAACAACTGGAAACGCTGGAAGCCGCCAGTGAAGTCGCCAAAAACTTAGGTATC
>JAVVFF010000041.1:0-15633 GCA_032250995.1 Methylophaga sp.
ATAACATGCCGCGAATGGCATTTTCAATCAGTTCTTGATCTTTTACCGGCTCAACATAGCTGCTTTTAATACGGCCGAAAATTTCTGAGAAAGCCCGCAGATCATCAATCGGTAAATCCGGCTCGCCCGGGGTGCGATCAGCAAACACCATTTGCCCGAATATCAAGGTCATGCCCAGTAAAGCGCCGGCAGTCAACAGGCTCACATCGCGTTTCACAAACTTCATATTCATTCCTTATTTAGCAGCTTAGCTTTGTTTTTGCAGCCATTTCAGCGGGTCAGTCGGACTGCCTTTGTGGCGAATTTCAAAATACAGGCCGGCCATTTGCCGAACCCCCTGATTACCGCTTTGGGCAATGGTATCGCCGGCATCAACAATGTCACCAACGGCGGTGAGCAAACTGTCATTATTACCATACAAGCTCATAAACTGACCGCCATGATCAACGATGATCAGCAGACCAAAGCCTTTCATCCAATCGGCAAAAACGACTTTGCCTGCGGCACTGGCACGAACTGGCTTACCGGCGTCAGCCGCGATCATGATGCCTTTCCAGCGGAGTTTACCAAGATTTCTGGGCTCACCATAGCGGGCAAGCAGTTTGCCTTGTAATGGCCACAATAATCTGCCAGTCAGACCGGAAAAATTCGTTAATGGTTTCTTTTGATTATTAACCGGCGGTTTGGCGACTGATTTTTTATCCAGTGTTTCCAGTAATTGTTGTAATGCCTGTTCTTGTTGTCGCAGGCTGTCAAGCTGCGCCGATTGGGAACTGATTTTTTTATTCAGCGCCGCCAGCGTCATTTCGCGCTGTTGTTTTTCCGCAGTCAGTGCGGCTTGTTGGGCCGTTTGCGCTGCTTGCAGTTGGTACAAATCTTTTTGGGCGGCAAAGACTGTTTTTTGCTCGGCACTAAGGCTGTCTAGCAGATTATCGATCTCGGCTAATTGCTGTTGCCGGGCTTTATGAAAATATCGGTAATAAGTATGGTGCCGGCTAATTAAGGCTGGATCTTGCTGATTCAGCAGGATCTGCAGATAACCGGGCTGAGCATGCATATAAGCCGCACGCAGTTGCTGATATAAAGCCTCCAGCTGGGCCTGTTGCGCCGCTTGTTGTTGACCTAACTGTAGCGCTAATTTTTTAACCTGGTGATCCTGCTCAGCCAGAGCTTGGTCAGTCTGTTTTAATGCGCGGCTGATTTCCGAGACTTTCAGGCTTTGCGCCCGTAATTGCAGATAGAGCTGGTCTTTATTCTGTTTGTCGGTAGACAACGTGTCACTGATTTTATCAATTTTACTGCGCACTTCACCGAGTTCTTTGACCCGCTCATCAGCGAATGCCCAAGTGCTGGCAAGCAATCCGAAAAACAACAAAAATAAGCGCGGCATGCTTTGCAAAATCAGTTTAATTGCACCAGTAAATGCTTACCCATTTCAGCGGGGATCGGCAGGTTCATCAAGCCGAGCATGGTCGGTGCGATATCGGATAAATTGCCCTGTGGTGCACAGTTTCCGGGCCGGCCGACATAGAGCAGTGGTACTAAATTACTGGTGTGTGCGGTATGTGCCTGCCCTTGTTCATCATCCTGCATTTTTTCGACATTACCATGATCGGCGGTCACCAGCATTTCGCCACCGGCTTCTTTTAAAGCTGACCAAACCCGGCCCAGACAATTATCGAGCGTTTCAACGGCTTTAATCGCGGCAGCAAAATTGCCGGTATGCCCGACCATATCGGCATTGGCAAAATTGCAAATAATGACATCGAATTTGTTGCTGTGAATGGCTTTTACCAATTGATCTGCCACTTCCGGCGCGCTCATTTCGGGTTGTTGATCATAGGTTTCAACTTTAGGTGATGGCACCAAAATGCGCTCTTCACCTTCATAGGGTGCATCGCGGCCGCCATTAAAGAAAAAAGTGACATGGGCATATTTTTCAGTTTCAGCAATACGCAGTTGGTGCATTCCCAACTGTGCAATATATTCACCAAGCAGGTTGTTGAGTTTTTCGGGAGGATAAGCGGCCGGTGCCGTGAAATCCTTTTTGTACTCGGTCAAGGTGACAAAGGCGCCAAGCTCGATATGACGGGGTTTAGCAAACGCACCAAAATCATCTTTGATAAAACATTCACTGAGTTCACGAGCGCGGTCCGAACGGAAATTCATAAAAAAGATACTGTCGCCATCATGCATTTTAACGGCTTCGCCAATCACCGTGGCTTTAACGAATTCATCATTTTCATCGCGGGCATAAGCGGCGTCGAGACCCGCTTTCGCAGAATCCGCCTGAAATGCCGCTTCACCTTCGCAAATCAGCCGATAAGCTTGCTCTACCCGGTTCCAGCGTTGATCCCGATCCATCGCATAAAAACGACCAATTAGACTGGCGGTTTTGCCAATGCCTAATTCAGCATAAGTGGTTTCCATCGCAGCCAGTGAAGTATGCGCGCTGCGAGGCGGTGTATCGCGGCCATCGAGAAACGCATGCACATAGATTTGCTGGGCATCCCGTTGGGCGGCTAATTTAACCATGGCTTGAATATGTTCAACATGGCTGTGTACCCCGCCATCGGATAACAATCCCATGATGTGCACGGCTTTGCCGTTTTTAACGGCGGTATCAACACCATCAGTTAAGGTGCTGTTTTCAAAAAAGCTGCCGGTTTTGATGGCCTGACCGATGCGGGTAAATTCCTGATACACCACGCGGCCGGCACCAATATTTAAGTGGCCGACTTCGGAGTTGCCCATTTGCTCGCCCGGTAAACCAACACCGGCGCCGGAGGCATTAATTAAAGTGTGCGGATAATGTTGCCAGAGATGATCCCAGACGGGTGTGTCGGCGGCTATGATAGCGTTGTGCTTAGGATCTTCACTATAACCCCAGCCATCCAGAATAATCAGAGCTAAGGGGCGGTTTGGCTGACTCATGTTGTTTCCCTTTAATCACGGTTGCGGCGGCCTCCGGACGTCAAAAACAGCAATACCTGCAAATCGACGACAATGCCGTGTATTATATGGCCTTTTGTGATGAATTACAGTCACCGCATGGCAGGTAACGTAAATGCAAACAGCCAATGCCGCTTTGATGCCGCTGGACGGAGATATTGAGCAAACCGCCATTTCTCTTAAAGCAATGTCGCATCCGCTACGGCTGAAAATTCTTTGTACTTTGGCAGATGCCGAATTGTCAGTGCAGGCGATTGTTGATGCGGTAGGCACAACACAGAGCAATGTGTCGCAACATTTAGCTAAATTACGTGCCAAACAGATCCTTGCCTGTCGGCGGGATGCCAATAAAATTTATTATCGGGTCAGTGATGAACGCACCCTCCAACTGGTCAGCATGATGTGTAATCTATTTTGTAGTAACAAGCAGGCGGAACAACGTTAAGCATGGAAAATTTAGGCGAATTTATTATTAACCACTGGATTTTATCAACCCTGTTTGTGGTGTTGCTATATCTGGTGTTTTCAGATGTGTTGACACGCAAACTCAGCGGCGTGCAAACGGTTAGCGTTAATGAAGCGGTCATTATCGTTAATCAGAAAAAAGGTTGTTTTGTTGATATTCGTGACAGCGAAGCATTTGCCAAAGCCCATATTGCCGATGCTATCAATGTGCCGCAGGCCGAGCTCGACAATCAGCTGAGTAAATTGAAAAAAATAGATCAACCACTGGTGCTGGTTTGTGATAACGGCCAGAAGTCCCGCGGCGTGGCCAAACAGCTGAAAGCTAAGGACTACACCAATGTCTCGGTGATGTCAGGCGGCTTACATGCCTGGCGCGAAGCTAAACTCCCACTGTTCGGATAATGGATTTAACATGGCAAATGTAATTGTATATTCTTCGGCGCATTGCCCTTACTGCGTGATGGCCAAACAATTTTTAGCGCGCAAAGGCGTTACGTTTCAAGAGATCCGCGTTGATCTGGAGCCGGCCAAACGCGAAGAAATGATGCAGAAAAGTCAGCGGCGTACCGTGCCGCAAATATTCATCAACGGCCAGGCTGTTGGCGGCTACACCGATTTACTGGCTATCGAGCGGGCAAACCAGCTCGACCAAATGCTGGCCTGATTTCAAGATTCAATTTAAGTGTAAGGACTTAACCCATGGCAGAAGATAACGCAGCAGCGCAGCAAGACAACCAGCCGCGCTTTATTATTCAAAAGATTTATACCAAAGACGTTTCCTTTGAAACGCCCAATTCGCCAGCGGTATTCCGTGAAGAATGGAAACCACAACTGGATCTGCAATTGGGTAATGAATACACCCGGATTGACGACGATAACCACGAAATCGTCCTGGTTGTGACGGTTACCGCCAAGGTTAACGATAAAGTGGCGTTTATCTGTGAAGTCAAACAGGCCGGCGTGTTTAGTCTGACGGGTTACAGTGATGCCGAAATGGGGCCACTGATCGGCAGTTATTGCCCGAATACGGTATTCCCGTTTGCCCGTGAAGTGGTATCAGATTTAGTGATCAAAGGCGGTTTCCCGCAGTTGGTGTTGGCCCCGGTTAATTTTGACGCCGTCTACAAACGCAAACTTGATTCTATGGGGCAAATGCGTGAGCAAGCGGCTGCCGGTGGTCAGGAAACAACGCATTAAATAATGCGATATTGATGGCTAATAAGGATGTTAAAAGCTTGATACCGACGTTGGTACTCGGTGCTGGCGCTTGGGGCACGGCATTGGCTATTGCTCTGGCTCGTAACGGTCATGAAACGTACTTGTGGGGGCGCGATAAACAGCAGCTGCAATCAATGCAGACTAATCGTTGTAATGCAGCGTACTTGTCGGACATCGGATTCCCGGCGGCACTGCAAATCCAGCCGGATTTACAGGCGGGTGTCAGCCAAGCACGGCATCTGCTGATTTCGGTGCCCAGCACTAGTTTTGCTGCGTTATTACAGCAGATTCGGCCGTGGTTACCGCCGGCTACACCGGTCAGTTGGGCAACTAAAGGTTTAACGCCGCAAACCGGCACGTTTTTAGATGCTACGGCCAGACAGATTTTAGGGGCAGATCATCCGCTGGCGGTTATTTCCGGGCCCTCGTTTGCTACGGAAGTGGCTGGTAATTTGCCAACGGCATTAACGGTTGCGTCCCATGATGCTGCGTTTGCCAGTGCGCTGGCCGGTGCACTGCATGGTAATAACATACGCGCTTATACTTCGTCAGATATGTTGGGCGTGCAAATTGGTGGCACAGTCAAAAATGTGCTTGCGATTGCTGCCGGTATCAGTGATGGCTTGCAAAATGGTGCGAATGCCCGGGCAGCCTTATTAACCCGGGGGATGGCTGAAATTATGCGGCTGTCAACGGTGCTTGGTGCCGAGCCACAGACCATGTTTGGCTTGTCTGGTATTGGTGATTTGATTTTAACCTGTACCGATGATCAAAGCCGCAATCGTCAGCTTGGCCTGGCGATTGGTCGTGGTTTGACGGTCGCCGAAGCGGTGCAGGCAGTCGGCAAAACGGTTGAAGGCATGCATGCTGCCCGTGAGGTGTTATTGCGGGCCCAACAAATGGAGATCGAAATGCCCATTGTTGAGCAGGTATGCAAAGTGTTATTTGAAGGGTACGACCCGCGGCAGTCGGTACAAGCCTTGTTGTGCAGAGAACCTAAAGCCGAAAACAGTCATCGCCAAAGCGATAAGTAACTGAATTTAAAGAGGAATAGTATATGCGTGCTTTTGTGAAATATAGCGGCATCGTCGCACTCAGCATAACAATGATGCTAGGGCTCTCAGCCTGTGGTGGCTCATCAAATAAAGCGGAAGAGCCGGGAGTGATTGTCACCGCTGAAGGCAAAACCCTGTTTGAGGCCGGTTTGCAGTACGTTAAAGTTGTTAAGCGAGATGTCAGCGGTATCGCCAATCAGCATCCTTATCCCATTGATGAGGCTGATATGCGGACCATATTGAGTTCTTTGTATATCAGCCAGAAAGTGCTGTTTAAGGAAGAGCAAATTCCGCTTTATTCACCGGGTGAGTTGCAAATTTTGTCATCTGGCTTGGCGCGTGGCTTGTCGATCGCCGAAAGTGACGAAGATTTAACTTACGTGACCTTAGGGGTTCACCAAGGCGCTATCGCAAAAGAACGTAAAACCAATACTGGCCGGGTATTTATTGATGGTGAAGGTCGGTTAAATATCATTTTTGGTCTGGTTCAAGAACAATACCGTGATAAAGATCAACATACTGGTCTGGAAATCGATCGCCGGGTGAATCCGTTGCTGCCGGGTACTCGTAAGTTTGACTCTAAACCAAATATGCGTGTCGCATTGGATAATGGTCAATCTTACTATGTTGATCCAGAAACTAATGAAGAGCGCAGCGACTGGCTGGTGATTGATATCCCAACGGTGTTGGCGACGGCTCGGGAGCGTGCCGGTGATGCAGTTGAAGGTATGGTCAGTCCGGAACTCCGTGAAGATATTGCCCGTAATAAGCGTGATAGCCAAATCCTGCGTGATGACATGGCCAATATCAAAGAGATCTTGTTTGAAATGTCGGCAGAGATTGAAGCATTACGTGAACAATTAAAAGCTGATCAAGCTGAGTAATCCGTTTCGGTTAAACTTAAAAAAGGCGCTTCGGCGCCTTTTTTAATGGGCGATATTTATAATTGCCAGCGCAAATCGCCCTGCTGGCAGCGCGGTAAAGGCGGCAGGTTTTTGCTTAAGGTCAGCGCTTTAAAAATCGCACCCATTTGCTCGGGTAATAACAGACGCTTGAGTGCTGCTGCCTGCTGTAACTGCTGAAAATCATTCAGCGTTTGTTGCTGCGCAAGATTAAGTATCTCACCGGCCAGTAAAAAATCACTCTGGTTTTGCAACCCAGCGACATTGAGCCCGGCTTGATGGGCTGTTTCGGCAAGATCAGTGAAATTCACATGCGCCGTTAAATCCTGCAAGCCGGCCAGAATCAACGGGTCATTGTGAACATGATGCTGATAATGACAACGAATGCCACCCACGGCGCGGCTGGTATGAAAATAGTCATTGGCGGTATGACCATAATCGATAATAAATATCGCACCTTGCTCAAGCATCGCCGCCAGGCTGGCAAGCCAGGCCTCAGCATACAGATTCACCTCGCAGGTAAAAGGCCGGGTGGGTAATAAGGGCGTAATTAATTGGCCCTTTTCGGCCAACGCGGGCGCACTGACAGGACCATTTTGCCAGACTAGTTGCTGACCATCCCAAGCAACATAACGCTCATAAATGCCGGCCACTTCAAAAAGTAAACTATGCACTGGCATGGCATCACAGACTTCATTAGCCACCACCGCACCGGTAAAGCTGGTTGGCAATTTATCCAGCCAAACGACTTTGTCAAATAAGCCGCTAAGTTTTTTAGATAAGTATAATTGCTGCTTTAAGCGTAAGTCGGCACTTGCTTCAATAATAAAATAATGGTTTGGCAGGCAATCCAGCTGCGCCAGTTGTCGCAAAATATCGCCGGCCATTTTGCCGCTGCCGGCACCAAATTCCAGACAATCGCCATTTGTTTGTGTCAACACGTCAGCAATATGCCTGGCGAAAGCCTGCGAGAATAATGAGCTGATTTCCGGCGCAGTGACAAAGTCACCGGCCGCACCAAATTTGTTTAAGCCAGCGCTGTAATAGCCGAGGCCTGGCTGATATAAACAAGCTTGCATATAGTCAGCAAAATTGATTTTGCCGCCGGCCGCCTGAATTTTTTCCACTACTAACCCCTCTAATTGCTCACTGTGCTGTTGCGCAAGCAGGTCGGGAACGGGTAGTTTGCTGTTAGCTTTCATCATCAAGAGGTTTTAAGTGTGCACAATCCAATTTTAGTGACCGGCGCTGGCCGGCGGGTCGGCTTTCATATTGCCGGACGTTTGCAGGAAGATGGTTACCCGGTGTTAGCGCATTACCGCACAGACACCGACGATGTGCAAAAACTGCGTGATTTGGGCATCGCTGTGATTCAGGCCGATTTTGCGGATACGGCAGCGATTTTAACTTTTGTCCAAAGCCTGAAAACCCGTTTCCCGCAGTATCGCGGTATAATTCATAATGCCTCTGTATTTATGCCGACGGAAACAGAACTGGCGGCAGCCGCAGCGCAATATCAGGCGTTTTTTAATGTGCATATGCTGGCGCCATTTTTAATTAATCAGGGTTTGGCTGAACAGTTGCAAGGCGAAAATGGCGATCCTGCTGACATTATCCATATTACCGATATTAACGTTGAAAACCCGACCCCGCGTTTTGATAGCTATGGCACCACCAAAGCTGGTTTGCACAATATGATGCTGGCGCTGGCTAAAAAACTGGCGCCACAAATTAAGGTCAATGCGGTGGCTCCGGGCCCGGTGTTATTTACTGAGTCTCATACCGAAGTTGCCCGCCAGGCAATGTTATCTGAAACGCCGCTGGCCCGCGAAGGCGGCGCCGAGCCAGTTTATTTAGCAATCCGCAGCTTGCTGCAAAATCCGTTTTTGACTGGCGTGAGCATCCCGGTAGATGGCGGTCGGCGCCTCTCCAAAAAGTAAGCTGGCAAAGTCGATTTTCACGCCTTGGGGCATATTCGTAGGGCTGTCATTATTCAAAAAGGCCAGTAATTCATCAATCAGTGGGTATAAAAAATACTCATCGGTAATAACGCTGGCAGGTTTTTTCGAAAATTCGGCCATCGAACCACAACAGAGAATATCAATATCGGCAGGCCGGTCTTTCTGTTTTTTTTCGGGATCGCTGCGATCTCGGCCCATTTCGGCTTCAATTTGATTGGTAATGATTTTTAGCTGATCGGCGGTTAGTATCGATTCAACATAAGCCACAGCATTTAAAAAATACCGATGGCTATTCATGCCGACGGGCGGCGTAGTGAGCACCCTGCTCAGCGTAATGCGGTTGATATGCGGCAGCAGCGCCTTCACCATCAAAGCCATATTTTTGGCTGGCTGAATATTGCTGCCGAGGCCGAGAATATATGCGTTATCACTCATGAGCGGGTACGTTCTATTTGAATTTGCGCCTGATTCTGACCGTGTAACTGCACCGATTTACTTAAGGTCAGCTTCAGATGACGTACCGGAAATTCGACCAGTAATATGGCTGCCACTTTTTCTGCCAGTGTTTCAATTAATTGAAAGCGGCTGGCGCTGACGAATTCAACCACCCGACCAGCGACCGCACCGTAGTCGAGGGTGTCTTTAATATCATCGCTGCTGGCAGCTTGGCGTATATCCCAGTCAAATTCCAAATCAAAGCGCAGGGTTTGCAAGGTGTTGCGTTCCCAGTCATAGATACCGATGATGGTGTCGATTTGCAGATTGTTTAAAAAAATTTTATCCATAAAATGTCGCTTTGCTGGTGGCCACGGCTGGTGAGCGCCTATAATAAGGCACTTTAATAAGGTCGAATCATATCATGCCTGAAATCTCGATTTTGGCGCTGGCAATGTTGCTGGGCGCCTATCTTATCGGTTCGTTATCGAGCGCCGTTGTGTTATGCAAAGTAGCCGGTTTGCCGGATCCCCGCACACAAGGTTCGGGTAATCCCGGGGCCACCAATGTTTTGCGTATCGGTGGAAAAAAACTGGCCGCCACGGTGCTGATTATTGATGTGCTGAAAGGCGTGATTCCAGTTGTGATTGGCCGGCTTTTAAGCTTGGATCCAGCGTTGCTGGCGGCCATTGCCCTGCTCGCTTTTCTGGGGCATTTATATCCGGTATTTTTCCAGTTTAAAGGCGGTAAAGGTGTTGCTACCGCACTCGGGGCATTTTTAGCTTTATCACCGCTGCTGGCTTTGGTAGGGCTGCTGACCTGGTTGGCTGTGTTTCTGATTAGCCGTATTTCCTCGTTATCGGCGATCTGCGCCGCATTAATGACGCCGGTATACAGTTTATGGTTGATTGACAGCATGGCAGCACGCTGGTTAATTTTGATTATTTCGCTACTGCTGCTGTGGCGGCATCGCAGTAATATTCAGCGTTTACTGTCTGGCGAAGAGAAAAAATCAGGCTGATAGCGGCGGCGTTAATTCATCCAGCGGCCAGCGGGAGCGGACGTTAAATACCGCCGGTTTTTCCAGCTGCATAGACTGTTGACGCATAGCGCCGGCAAAGGCAATCATGGCGCCGTTATCGCTGCAAAACTGCATTTGTGGATAAAATACCTGTTTGTTTTTCATAGTGTTCAGCGCTGCGCGCAGTGATTTATTGGCGCTGACACCGCCGGCAACCACCAGCCGTTGATGGCCGGTTTGTTGCAGCGCTCTTTTGCACTTAATCAGCAAGGTATCGATGGCAGCAGTTTCAAACGCCAGCGCAATATCCGCTTTAGCCTGTTCGCTACGATCGGCGTTATGCCAGGCATTGAGCGCCGCGGTTTTTAGGCCGCTGAAACTGAAATCCAGGCCGGGACGATTAATCATAGGCCGCGGAAATTTATAAGCACCAACGGTGCCCTGCTCGGCTAATTTGGCCAAAGCCGGACCTCCGGGATAACCGAGATCTAACATTTTGGCAGTTTTATCAAAAGCTTCACCAACAGCATCATCAATTGATTCACCCAGTAATTGATATTCACCCACACCTTTCACATCTACCAGTAAGGTGTGGCCGCCGGATACCAGCAAAGATACAAACGGAAATGCTGGTGGATTGGTCTCCAGCAACGGTGATAATAAATGACCTTCCATATGGTTAATGGCTAATGCCGGTACATTCAGCGCCCAGGCCAGACTGCGACCGATTGCCGCACCTACCAATAAAGCGCCAACTAATCCGGGACCGGCAGTATAAACCACCGCATCGATATCCTGACGCCCTAAACCAGCGTCATCCAAAACTTGTTGCATCAAGGGCAGCGCTTTACGGATATGGTCTCTGGAGGCGAGTTCTGGCACCACGCCGCCATATTCGGCATGCATCTCAATCTGACTATAGAGCGCATGTGCCAGTAATCCGCGCTTGGTGTCATAGAGTGCGATACCTGTTTCATCACAGGAAGATTCGATGCCTAATACCCGCATAACTTGAAGCTGTCTTTGGTTTATTTAAGGTAATATTATGCCTGAGTTTTAAAATAAGACGATCCAAGTGTTTGCTTTCTCTTAGATATTTCGTACAATTAGGGGCTTTTCATTGATAACTGTTTAGGGAATTTTTAATGCCTGCTGTACGAGTAAAAGAAAACGAACCATTTGATGTCGCGTTGCGTCGTTTTAAACGCGCTTGCGAAAAAGCCGGTACGGTTGCAGAAGCACGTGCCCGTGAAGCTTACGAAAAACCAACCACTGTGCGCAAACGTGCTGCTGCTGCTGCCGTTAAACGCCATCAGAAAAAATTGGCTCGCGAAAACGCCAGCCGCGTTCGTATGTACTAAAGGCAATTTAGATGCCTGCTGAAGCCAGCCCGCTTAAGGTCAAAATCCAGGACAGCGTCAAAGACGCGATGCGCGCCAAGGATAAAGACCGCCTTAACACCCTGCGGCAAATTACCGCCGCTATCAAACAACTTGAGGTCGACAATCGCCAGGATTTAAGCGATGACGATATTATCGTTGTCCTGACCAAAATGACCAAACAACGCAAAGATTCTTTGTCGCAGTTTGAGCAGGCTGGCCGTGAAGACTTGGCGGTGATTGAAAGAGCGGAACTGGCAATCATCGAAGAGTTTTTGCCAACACCTTTAACTGAGTATGAACTGGATGTAGCAATTGCATCAGCCATTGCTGAAAGCGGTGCTAGCAGCATTAAAGATATGGGTACCGTGATGAATGTATTGCGTCCCAAAGTGCAAGGCCGCGCCGATATGGGCGCTGTCAGCAGCCAGGTTAAGGCGGCACTCAGCGCCTGAACGCCCTGACACCAAGTCTGTTCCAGACAGGGTTACTATCAATGATGATCTTCGGCCATAATTAACTTATGGCCGGTCAGATCCCCCCACAGTTTATCGACGAACTTCTATCGCGCATTGATATTGTCGATGTCATAGACAGTCGTGTGCCGCTAAAAAAAGCCGGCAAAAATCTACACGCTTGTTGCCCGTTTCATAACGAAAAAACCCCATCATTTACCGTCAGTCCTGATAAGCAGTTTTATCATTGCTTTGGCTGTGGCGCCCATGGCACGGCGATTGGTTTTTTGATGGACTACGAGCAGCTCAGTTTTCCGGAAACCATTCAGGAATTGGCTGACAGTGTCGGCATGCAAGTGCCGGTTAGCCAGCTGGCGTCATTGACGCCAGTCCGGCAAAATCTTTATGACTTGCTCGACAAAGTCAGCAAATATTTTGCCCATCAGCTGCAAAATAATCCGCAAAAACAAATCTTTGAGGATTATTTAAGCCAACGTGGTCTGACGGCCGACATTATCAATGCGTTTGATATTGGTATGGCGCCTGATGGCTGGGACAATGTGCTGCGTACCTTTGGTAATAATCAGCAGACTATCGATATGTTGCAAGAAGGCGGTCTGCTGATAAAAAATGAACAAGGTCGTGTCTACGACCGGTTCCGCAAACGGTTGATGTTTCCGATCCGCGATCGCCGTGGTCGGGTGACTGGTTTTGGCGGTCGGATAATTGATCCCGAAGATGCGCCCAAATATCTGAATTCGCCGGAAACGCCGGTATTCCATAAAGGCCAGGAGCTTTATGGTCTGTATCAGGCGCGCAAAGCCAATCGCCAGTTGCAGCGCATTCTGATTGTTGAAGGTTATATGGATGTTATTGCCCTGGCGCAATTTGGCATTAATAACGCGGTAGCGACTTTGGGTACAGCAACGACGCCGGATCACTTACGGCAATTAATACGCAGTGCACCGGAAATTGTTTTTTGTTTTGATGGTGATAATGCCGGCCGCGATGCTGCGTGGCGAGCAGCAGAAAATGCCTTGCCGATTCTCGGTGGTAATTTTGAGCTGAAATTTATGTTTTTGCCGCAGGGTGAAGATCCCGATTCAGTGGTGCGTGAACAGGGCGCTGAAGCATTTCAGGTACAAGTTGGTCAGGCGCAAAGTTTCTCGGAATTTTTTCTGACGACACTGAGCCAGCGCGTCGATATGGCGTCGATGGACGGCAGGGCCCGGTTAATTGAAATGGCTAAACCCTATCTGGGTCGTATTACCGTCGGTGTGTATCGCGATATGCTGGAGCAGCAACTGGCAGCCGCGGCGCAAACCACACAGGCGACATTAAATAAATATATTGATAAATCCCGGTCGGTTAGTAAGCGCGTTAAAACGAAGCCAACCAGTAGTAATAAAACGCCGGTGCGCATGGCCATTACTATTTTGTTAAAACATCCCAGCTTACATAAAGCATTGGCTGACACCGATTGGCTTAAAAATTTAACCCAGCCTGGCATATCAATTTTAATACAGTTACTTGAAACCCTGAGATCGAACCCCCAGATAGCAAACTCAGCAATTTTAATAGAGCGATGGCGTGGCACCGAGCATTATGCTGCGTTAAGTAAACTTCTCAGAGAGCCGTTTCAGGTTGATGACGCTGATAAGTTAAAGCCAGAGTTACTAGGGTATTTTCAAAAATTAGAAAGGATGGCGAAAGAGGAGAGACAGAAGTTCCTCGAAGCGAAATCCAAATCATCTGAAGGGTTAACGGCTGCAGAGCGCGAAGAATACCGATCGCTTTATCCGTAAATTACTCGCTATGTGACTGTTAATCGGTCAAATTTAATGCATTACATGCAGTGTTTCGCTATAATGTAGTGTTACCGTCTGTAAAGCGTCACGATGTCAAAGGGGCCGAATGAAAGATCAACAATCACGCGTTAAAGAGCTTATCGCATTAGGGAAAGAGCGCGGTTATCTCACTTATGGTGAGATTAACGATCACCTCCCTGAAGATCTGGTTGATGCCGATCAGGTTGAAGACATTGTCAGTATGTTCAGTGACCTCGGTATTATGATCCACGAAGATGGCATGGATACCGATGAAATGGAGCGTCTGGCAGAAGCTGCCTCGTCCAACGATGAGGTTTCTGATGATGAAGCGGCAGCGGTTCTGGCCAGCTCTGACGGTGAGTTTGGCCGCACCACTGATCCGGTCCGCATGTACATGCGGGAAATGGGCAGCGTTGAACTGCTGACCCGTGAAGGCGAAATTGTTATTGCCAAACGCATTGAAGCCGGTCTGCGTGAAAGCCTGCTGATGTTGTCTACTTATCCGCCTTGTCTTGCCTCATTTCTGGAATTCTTTGATGCGGTTGAAGCTGGCGAAATGCGTCTTAACGAGCTGATCCGTGGTTTTGTTGCGCCCGAAGAAACCGATAGTGACAGCGATGATGACGATGATGATACCGTCGCAGCAGTCAGTGATGATAATGACAGCGATAGCGACAGTGATGACGAAGATGACAGCACGGTCAGCGACGATGACGATGATTCAGGTGAAATTGATCCGGAAGAAGCCCGCGTTCGATTTACTACGCTGCGTGAAGCTTATAAAAAAGTGCTGGCGACCGAAGGCGACGAAATGACCGAAGCCCGTGAACAGGCCAGTAACCTGTTTATGGAATTCAGACTAACGCCAAAAACGCTGATTTATCTGAATAATCTGATGTCAGAAACGATCAACGAAGTCCGTAAGCAAGAAAAAATCATTATGGATATCGTCGTTGAAGATGCGCGGATGAACCGTCGCGACTTTATTGATTCTTTCCAGGGTAACGAAAGTAATCTGGAGTGGGCCGATAAATTTATTCGGGCTAAAAAACATTATTCGTCGACCATCAAAAAACATCATGATGAGATTCTTGCGGCGCAGAAAACGCTGGCAGAGATCTCTGATTCGCGTGGTTTGAACATCTCGGAAATCAAAGAAATCAGCCGGCAAATGTCGATTGCTGAAGCCAAAGCCCGCCGTGCCAAAAAAGAAATGGTCGAGGCTAACCTGCGACTGGTTATCTCGATTGCCAAAAAATACACCAACCGTGGCCTGCAATTCCTGGATCTGATTCAGGAAGGCAATATCGGTCTGATGAAAGCTGTCGATAAGTTTGAATATCAGCGCGGTTACAAATTCTCAACCTATGCTACCTGGTGGATCCGTCAGGCGATTACCCGGTCGATTGCTGATCAGGCCCGCACCATCCGTATTCCGGTGCATATGATTGAAACCATTAATAAACTCAATCGTGTGGCGCGGCAAATGCTGCAGGAAATGGGTCGTGAACCGACACCGGATGAGTTGGCAGAACGTGTTGAAATGCCCGAAGACAAAGTCCGTAAAGTGCTGAAAATTTCAAAAGAACCGATTTCGATGGAAACACCGATCGGCGATGACGAAGATTCACATTTAGGTGATTTTGTTGAAGACATTAACGTTATGTCACCGGCTGACTCAGCGATCATCGAAGGTCTGCGTGAAGCTACGCAAGGCGTTTTAAACGGCCTGACCGAGCGGGAAGCCAAAGTGCTGCGTATGCGCTTCGGTATTGATATGAATACTGATCACACGTTGGAAGAAGTCGGCAAACAATTCGACGTCACCCGTGAGCGGATTCGTCAGATAGAAGCCAAAGCTTTGCGTAAACTGCGCCATCCATCCCGTTCAGACCAACTGAGAAGCTTCCTCGACTCAGACAGTTAATCTGCTTCGGGCCTATAGCTCAGTTGGTTAGAGC
>JAVVFF010000042.1:0-15632 GCA_032250995.1 Methylophaga sp.
GGCGGTAGCTTAGCAAAATAGAATCCAATAAACATGATCATAGAAACCAAAGATGATTTATCAATCACGGTGCTGCGTATATTTTAGTTTTATCAGACCACAACGGAAACAATTTTTTATAAAATAACGGGCAATTATTTCAGACTGGAAGATTCGGCTTAGCTTGCAAAATAGAATAATTATGGATTTGAAATATTTGGTTTTATGTGTCACAACCAAACTAAAACTGCATTTTTGAAATTACAGTTTATTAATTAATTTTTGATTAATTAATCTGTTGTAAATATCAAATGTAACGGCGCCCATTACGAGTGCAAATGCCGTATGAATATATGCGTTTTGAAATCCGAAGGCTTCTAAAACCGAAGAAAATTGAAAGTGTGTAATATAGATGAATAACGAGCCAGCAGCGATGTAATAAACCGGCTTTTTAATGATTTCGGTAAGAATCAGACTGGGGTTAAATACCAGTAAAAGCCCACCGATAAACAAAAAATAATTAAAACCAAACACAAAATTCATCAATAAAAACAAAAATGACAGAGTCAGTTTTTCTTTCAGCGTTTCAACGAATCGGGCGGCAATCCCAAAAGCCACCAGCCAAAGTAGCAACCATGGCAGTCTCCCATATAGATTTTCTGTATTCCAATTAAGGTCTGCGATGATAAAAATAAAACTGGAGATAATCACAAATACCAAAGTTGTATTTTTTGGATGTTTATCCAGTGCCTCTCTGACAGATGGAATAGAAAAAATGATCATTAGCACAGCGAGGATCTGTACATAGACCTCGATAAACCAAAAAGAAAAACCACTGGGATGCCGCACCTCAAAGAAATTTGAGATGAGTGTGATATCGATCCACCGAAAAGGACCGAAATAGAAGTGCAATAAAAGTGTGTAAAGTACTGTCGGTATGGCGACTTTCAGAACCATCACGGCAACGGTTTTGATACTAGACGTGTTGATGACTTTTGCGAGTTTGAAGGTGGCAATGTTATAGCCCACCATCATCATCAATAACAATGCGCCACCCTTGCTATAGCTGACAGCCCCAAAATGACCAGCGACAATTAAAGTTATCGCAATGAATCGAATCAAAGTGGGAATATTATGATTGAATGGTTTTTTTGATGATGCGCCCTCATAGGAAGAACTGGCAGTACTTATACTGGTAGACATTAGCTCCCCTGAGGAAATCTAGCTTTGGATTTTCCCGATGATTATAGAAATATCATTATTGTGAACATGACGCAGTGAACTACTGACAAGCTATCAACAAAACAACAGTTAATATGTTCGACAAGCAACTGTAATAAAAATAATTTAATGATCACTGCTTAGAGCCTGGGCATAGCGCGGATTCTGACTAGCCATTTTTCTGAGTGTCTGGACTTACTGCCATGAACGGGGCTTCAACTTGCGACCAATAAATCTATATTTAAATGTTGGGCTTCATGTTTCAGCCCATCATAGCTGTCATCACGTATATGGACTCCCTCTGTTTTGCAACGATGATTCGCTAAAGCACCAGGACAAGAGCATTTTAATTTAATCGACCCCGAGCAGTAGTTCAGCTCTGAATTCGTCCTCAAGTGCCGCCATTTTCAACTTTCGTTTCACGCTGGCTTTGCGGCTATGATTGGTTTTCACTACATTGAGCGCCAGTTTGCGCAGTGCGTTCATCACTTCGGCACCATTACCACGCCGTATACGGCATTCATCCTCTCGAAAGGTCATATCCAGGGTCCAGTGCAGACTGTTTTCTACCGCCCAATGCGTGCGAATGATCTGCAACATGCGCTCGGCACCCAGTTGTCTTGAGCTGATGTAATAGCGAGCCTCAGTGGTACATTTATCACCGATGTGGCGTTGTGATTCCACTCTGACCACCGTACGCACACTGGGCCATTTATTCGCATCGCTCAGCCAGTTCGGATCAAGCTCAAGCTGCAGGCAGCTTCTGCTTTCTATCCGCCCGTGACCACTGTCCGTTTCGGTAAATTGGCTGTGCTTGACTTAGCCCAGCTTGTCCCGTTCGGCCCGATGAAACCAGCTTTTAATATCTTCTCGTAATTGCCCCTGGTTGCCTTTGAGCGCCAGCACATAGTCTCCGCCACGCTCGACAATACGCCGGGCAATATCGTGCTGGCAGCCCATGGCATCGAGCGTCAGCGTGCAGCCGCGGATGTCGAGCAGTTCAAGCAGCTTGGGGATGGCACGGATCTCGTTCGATTTTTCATCCACTTTTTGCTGCCCCAGAACCAATCCATGACCACAGCTCCAGGCTCTGACCATGTGTAAAGCATCATGACGTGTCTTGTTGGAAAACGAACGCCGCGCGGTCTTGCCGTCAATGACAATCACCCGGGCATCGCCCTCGGCCGCCACTGCTTTGACCCAGTTGATGAAACATTGCTGTATGTGAGCCGGATTGAGACGGCTGAGCACCCGGGCAATCGTGTCATGCTTGGGAATACCGTGGGTGAACGGCAAGTATTTGCGTAACCAGTTGTGCCAAAATATTCTATATCTTCCCAGCCTTGGCACCTGACAGAACCGCACAGAGTGACAGAAACAGGATCTCCATCAGCTGATGCTTCTTGCAGCGTTCAATGCGCGGATCTTCAATGATGGAAAAATGTTCTATAAAGCTCTGACTCATCTCGGGACGCCTGTTCTGTTTCCCGATCTGATCCAATTTCTGCTCGTTAGTTCCGGCTTATAATGATCTTGCCCTGGGGAGCTCTCAGCGCTTTCGCGGGAATGACAAGGCAAAGGTGGGAATAGCGAGGGATGGATTAATTCACCAAACTCTGAATCGGCGCCGGAATCCGCCCACCCATCCGCACAAAGCGATTTTCTTGGCTGCCCATATTCACTGCCATGACCGGTCCTTCGCCGAGCAATCCACCGAATATCACATGATCGCCAGCTTTTTTGCCGGGTGCTGGGATCAATCGGGCGGCAGTGGTCTTTTTGTTTATAACGCCAATAGCCATTTCATCGGCAATAATGGCGGATAACATTTCCGCGGAGGTATCGCCGGGTATCGCGACCATATCCAAACCGACGGAACAAACGGCGGTCATTGCTTCGAGTTTTTCTAAACTTAATGTGCCGTTACGGGCAGATTCGGCAATACTTAAATCTTCACAGACCGGAATAAAGGCACCGCTCAGACCGCCAACATGTGAACTGGCAAACGCGCCGCCTTTTTTAACGGCATCATTCAGCATCGCTAAAAATGCCGTACTGCCCGGCGCGCCGATTGCCGGCAGGCCGATGGCTTGAAAAATTTCACCGACACTGTCGTTTTTATTAGGGGTGGGTGCTAATGACAAATCGACGATGCCAAATGGCAAACCGAGTGTTTGTGCAACTTCACGACCAACCAGTTCACCGGCACGGGTTAAGCGGGCCGCTGTTTGTTTGATGACATCAGCCGCGCGGCTCAGATCCATATGTTCATCTTCAGCGAATGCGCGTTCTAAAGCCGCTTTAACCACACCCGGGCCACTGACACCCACGCTGACCACCGCATCGGCTTCACCAATGCCTAAATATGCACCGGCCATAAACGGCACGTCTTGGGGGATATTGGCAAAGACCACCAGTTTGGCGGCGGCCAGACCATCCTCTTTGGCGGTGAGTTCGGCCGCTTCTTTAATGATATGACCCATACGAAGAATAGCGTCCATATTAATTCCGGCGCGGGTACTGGCAACATTGACCGATGAGCAAACCCGCTTGCTTTGGGTAAGTGCCTGTGGAATGGCATCAATCAAAGCCCGGTCACCACTGCTCATGCCTTTTTCGACCATAGCACTAAAACCGCCGATAAAATCAATGCCTAGTTCATCAGCAGCTTTATCAAGGGTTAGGGCGATTTCGACCATTTGTTCAGATGAAAACGGCGCGGCCACCACACCAATTGGACTGATTGAAATACGTTTATTGGCGACTTCGATACCATAACGGTGTTCGATACGGGTGCAGGTTTCGACTAATTTGCCGGCATAACGGGTAATTTTGTCGTAAATCTTGCGCTTGAAGGTGGCCAGATCATCGCTGACACAATCGGTCAGGTTAATACCGACGGTGACGGTACGCAGATCCAGATTTTCTTCACGAACCATTTGCAGCGTGGAAATAATGTCTTTTTGATTAAGCATAGGGCTTCCTAAAATTCGGGGCTGCTTAGCGGATTAAGTAAGAATGTTGCTGACTGATTCAAAAATCTTGCGATGCTGAACACTGATTTCCAGATCCAGACGCTGTGAAATTTCGTTTAAGGCATCTCGCAAATTATCCATCACGGTGGCACGCGGCACATCAATTTCAAACACCATTAGATTATCCATCGGATTTTTACCGCCTTTGAATATCGCCTGGATATTGGTGATATTAACGCCGTGGGTAAACAGTGCGCCGGCGACTTCAGCCACCAGACCGCGGCGATCCTGGCCAATACAGGTAATGATATAAGGCTGAACTTCGGGTTTTTGTTGTTGCCAGTCGGTGGTATGTTCATCCCAGAGATGTACGTTGATAAACAAACCCATTGCATCACAAGCTGTTTCGATGGCTTTTTGTAATTCTTGTGGTGTTTCGGCATCGGGAATCGATGCCAGCAGCAGGGCGCCGAAGACGTTTTCCAGTAAGGTTTGGCTGAGGTTTTCGATATTGCCCTGGCGCTGCTGAATCACTTTAGCGACCGCAGCCATAATGCCGGGCTGATCACTGCCTAATACCGAAATCAGAACTTTGTTCATCAAGTTTCCTTTGTTTTTAAACGCTTTTCAGAGCGTCAATATCAATAATAAATATTGTGTCATGCCGACCGAAGTGGAGGCATCTCTGCACAGCTTTTGAGATTCCTCGGCTAACGCTAGACAAACTTGACTGGATCAAGTTTGCACAGCCGCAGGCTGCCGCTTGCGGGAGCGCACAGGGATGTGCGCTATGAAATGATATTTAGTGCTGGTCAGCGCGGCAAAATTGATTATAGAGACTATCCGGTAAAAATTCTAACAGCCCAACTCAGGCCCATTTCTGGCGAATTTGTTGCCGATGAATATGCAGCCATTGAATAGCAATAATGGGGATCGCCGAAATAATTTTGCCGTCATTAAGTAATTGATAGACTTCATCAAAAGGCATGACTGCCACGGCAATATCTTCGTTTTCATCTTCAACGCCATGAAACCCGCCAACATTGCGGCTATCGATCTTGCCACAGAATAAATGCAACAGTTCTGAGGTACCACCCGGTGAGGTAAAAAACTGGTTGATTTTAATCAATTCCTGAATATCACAGCCAGATTCTTCAATTGCTTCGCGGCGGGCAACGTCTTCCGGTGTTTCACCGGGCTCAATGGCGCCAGCGACGATTTCCAGTAACCAGGCACGTTCATCATTAAGTTGCAGGGCACCGACCCGGAACTGTTCGATAATCACCACCGAATCTTCAACAGCATCGTATAAAATCACGGCAACGCATTGGCCGCGATGAAATACTTCACGCTTAAGTGGTTCACTCCAGCCACCCTGATAAAGCGTATGTCGGACAGTCAGTTCTTTAACTGCAAAAAAGCCTTTAAACACCGGCTTTTCAGCAATGATTTCAAAACGTTTGTCGGCGTTATTCAGGGACATTAGCGGTTACGGTTTTTTGAAAAGCGTCGGTGGCAATGCCGTCCAGCTTACGCAAATATGCGGTAAAACGGCTGTCGTCTTTTTCGATATGTTCAAGTTTAACCGGCAAATAACCGAGTTCCGGTGCACACCACAGTGTAGTTTTGCGATCACTGTCGGCATCACGTTCGCGGGTCAGTTTGACGGCGTTGATTTTACCCAGTGGTGTGTCGATGATTTCTTCACCCAGACGGACAATTTCATAATGTTTTAACTTGCCGCCATCGGCAATAGTATAGGTCAGTTGGTTGCGCTTATCGCTTAAATCGTGCATCAGCTGTAATTGATAAACCAGTTTATCGAGGGTGTTATTTTTGATGTCTAAATCCCAGGGGTGCTCACGGTCATCAATATGCACTTCGCCTATATCCCAATAAAAATCCATGGTCAGCAATTTATCTTTGTTGCCACCTTCTCGGGAATAACGATAAAACATCGGCCGGATGCGATCAGCATGATAAATCCATAGGCTGGTTTCTTCGATAACATCGGGTTTGATAAAGGCAAATACGCCTTTGGCCTGCGTTATCGAGACAAATTTTCGTTGTCCGGCCGCATCGGTGCTCAGTGTTTGCTTTAACTCACCGGCCTGAATGCCATTCAATTCAACCTGATAATTCGCATAAAAATCGGGCAGCGGTTCGGCATGTAGCCCGGAGGCTAACAGCAGCAATAAAAAGCCGGCCAGCAGATGTCTCATATTAAGTGCCTTGTTGAATCAACAGCTTTATGGCATCAGGATAAAGTTTATGTTCCTCAACCAAAACCCGTGCTGCCAGCGATTCGGCCGTATCGTCAGCTAAAACAGGTACTTTGGCCTGTAAAATCACCGGACCATCATCAAGTTCTGCGGTGACAAAATGCACGCTGGCACCGTGCTCTTTCTCGCCAGCCTCAATAGCCCGCTGATGCGTGTGTAAGCCTTTGAATTTAGGTAAGAGAGAAGGATGAATATTGATTAGTTTACCGGCAAAATGCCTGACGAATTCCGGTGTTAAAATTCGCATAAAGCCCGCCAGAATCACAAAGTCCGGCTGGTAGCGAACAATAGCTTGCGCCAATTCATGATCAAATGCTTCGCGGCAGGTAAAGTCACGATGATTAATCAGTTGTGTTTCGATACCGGCCGCTGCAGCAGTTTCCAGGCCGGCTGCATCGGGGCGATTACTGATCACCGCAACAATTTCAGCATGGATATCCCCGGCATCAATGGCGCGGATAATCGACTGCATATTGCTGCCACGACCGGAAATCAAAATAACCAGTCGGGCTTTGGTCATCGGATAATCACGCGCTCGTCAGCATCTGAAGCTTCAATATAGCCAATATGCATGGCGGTTTCACCAAGACCAATCAGGGTATTAACCGTTTCATCAGCTTGATCCGCAGCGACCACCACAATCATGCCGATACCATTATTAAAGGTGCGATACATTTCTCTATCAACAACATTACCGTGTTGCTGCAACCAGTCAAACACTGCCGGCCGCTGCCAGCTATCGGCATTAACGACGGCAACTATGCCGTCAGGCAGGACGCGGGGAATATTTTCCAGCAAGCCACCACCGGTAATATGTGATAAAGCGTGAATATCAACTTTTTCATTAAGTTGCAGTAATGATTTAACGTAAATTCTGGTTGGTTCCAGCAGCTTTTCACCGAGCGTTGCGCCATCAAATGCATCATTTAAATTGGCGCCGCTGCGTTGCAGAATCTTACGGATCAACGAGTAACCATTGGAATGCGGCCCGGAAGAGGCGATACCGATAATGGCGTCACCTGCCGCAACTTTGCTGCCATCAATTATCTGATCTTTTTCGACGATACCGACACAGAAACCGGCTAAATCATAATCGCCGTCTTCATACATACTGGGCATTTCGGCAGTTTCGCCGCCAACCAGCGCGGCGCCTGATTGCAGGCAGCCTTCAGCAATGCCGGCGACCACATCGGTAGCGATATCGACATCTAATTTACCGGTTGCATAGTAATCGAGAAAAAACAGCGGCTCAGCACCCAGTACGGCAATATCATTGGCACACATAGCGACCAAATCGATACCGATTGTATTGTGAATGCCGGATTCAATTGCCAGCCTCAGTTTGGTGCCAACACCATCGGTGCCGGAGACTAAAACGGGGTTTTTATAATGGTCTAAAGGCAGTTCAAATAAGCTGCCAAAACCACCTAAACCAGCCATCACGCCAGGGCGCTTGGTTTTGGCGGCAAGCGGTTTAATTCGTTCTACCAGCGTATTACCGGCTTCGATATCGACACCGGCATCACGGTAACTGAGAGAAGCGTTTGAATGGCTGTTCGAATCAACGGGATCGGTCATGCTTGGTTCCTGTGAATAATGGGCGTCACACACGAAAATCAGCGTGCTAGAATATCACAATGACTCGTTTATTTACTGTGCTGATTTTATTTTTCACCGCTTCGACTGCTTTAGCAGCGCAGGTTTCCAATCTTTATCAAGCTAAGGTGCCGGTTGCTTCACAAAGTGATCAGGATCGGGGTCAAGTTGTCGCCGAAGCACTTAAACAAACTATTATTAAGGTTGTCGGTGACAGGCAGATGGTCAATAAAACCGATATTAGCGCGTTATTAGCCGATGCTGAGCGTTATGTCACACGATATTCTTACCAGAAAATTAATCAAAACCCGGATACAGCTACATCGGAACAGTTGGCTGTAAATCTTATTTTTGATGCCAAAACACTGAATAACGCGCTGCAACAAATCAATCTGCCGATTTGGGGGACAAACCGGCCGGAAATTTTGCTCTGGCTAGCTTCAGACATCGGCGGTGACCAACGTTTGATTGGCGAAAGTGATGAAAACATGCTCAGTGATATCATCAAAAACCAGGCAGAACGTCGTGGTTTACCGGTGTTAATACCAGTAATGGATTTGGAAGATCAAATCCAAATCAGTTTTAGCGATATCTGGACAAGTAATAACAGCAAAATTCAATCGGCTTCTCAACGTTATGGCGCACCTATTATTGTGACTGCACAAATTCGCGGCAATGATGCGCAGACCGGCATTAGTTGGCAGGCATTGAGTAATGAAAATAATTTTCGCTGGCAAAGTGAAGGTGAATTAAATACCGCCATTGGTCAGGGGATTGATCAGTTGGCCGATATATTAGGTCAGCGTTTTGCCCAACAGATGGGGCCATCACAACAATTATCTATAGAAATAGCTGACGTCAAAAACTATAACGATTACAACAAGCTAATAGCTTATCTTAATAATTTACAAGCGGTTGAATCAGTCAGTATTGTCAGTATGAATGAGCAGACGCTGAAAGCGGATCTGACCATTCAGGGCGAAGTCAGTAAATTACGTGAATTGTTGTCTTTTGATGGCCGGCTGCAAGTCAGTGAGGTAATGACTGACAATACGACCGAGCAATACCGGTTATTGCCTTGACCCGCCGCGATATACCTAACTTAATTTCCTGGTTTCGTATTGTGCTGATTGCCCCGGTAGTCTGGGCCATGCTGCAGTTTGATTTTCTGCTGGCACTGATATTATTTGCTATCGCCGGCATTTCTGATGGTTTAGATGGTTTTTTGGCCAAACATTATCTTTGGCAAAGCCGGCTGGGATCGATTCTGGATCCGATTGCCGATAAACTTTTACTGGTCGCCAGTTTTGCAACGCTCAGTTATCTGGGTCTATTGCCATGGTGGTTATTTGCATTGGTGATCGGTCGTGATTTGCTGATTGTGGCGGGTGCTGTGGCTTACCATCACTATTTTGGCGAGTTCGAATTTAAGCCTTTATGGAGCAGTAAAATAAATACACTGCTGCAAATATTGCTGGTATTGCTGGTAATGGTGCAAGCCCAGTGGTTTGCCGGTTTGGCTGAAATCAAAACCATCGGTATTTGGCTGGTGGTCGCCAGTGTCATCAACAGTGGCAGTGAATATGTGATGGTTTGGGGAGTGAGTGCATGGCGACAATGGAAAAAACCTGATGTCTGATAGCAATAAATGGCTGATTCTGATCTCGGTCGTGCTGTTCGGCTTTTTAATGTATCAGTTGGCCGGTGTGTTGATGCCGTTTTTTGTTGCGGCTTTATTGGCGTATTTAGGCGATCCACTGGTAGACCGGCTGGAAGCCCGTAAATTATCCCGTACGTTGTCGGTATGTATCGTGTTCTGTGCTATTTTTCTGATAGTGCTGCTGTCTATCGTGATTTTTGTACCATTACTGGGTGCACAATTAGCATCATTATTTGAAAAGCTGCCAGGTTATATCGACAAATTACAAAGCAGTATTGAGCCGCTGATGCAAACTTTGGGGTTTTCCAAAGACATGATCAACCTCGATACGCTCAAAGATGGCCTTAAAGATTACTGGTCAGAAGCCGGCAAAATGGCCGGTGATGTATTTGGTTATGTCAGTCAATCGGGGCTGGCATTATTAACATTTTTGACCAATTTGATATTGATCCCGGTGTTAACTTTTTATTTGCTGCGTGACTGGGATTTATTGGTGGCACGTTTTCGTGAATTATTGCCGCGAAGTCATGCCAAAAGGATTACTGATTTATCGTTGGAATGTGATGATATGTTGGCGGGCTTTCTGCGCGGTCAATTGCTGGTGATGTTGGCGTTATCAATTATTTACAGCATTGGTCTGACATTGATTGGCTTAGAGTTGGCGGTGCTGATTGGTGTCATTGCCGGTATTGTCAGTTTTGTGCCGTACCTGGGGTTACTGGTCGGGATTGTGCTGGCTGGACTGGCGGCTTATTTACAATTTCAGGAATGGCTGCCGGTATTGTTTGTTATCGGTGTATTTAGTTTTGCGCAAATGATCGAGGGCATGGTTTTAACGCCACGTTTTGTTGGCGAGCGGATTGGCTTGCATCCGGTGGCCGTTATTTTTGCGGTGATGGCCGGTGGTAGTTTATTTGGATTTATTGGTGTATTGCTGGCGTTGCCGGTGGCCGCGGTGGTGATGGTTTTAATGCGTCACGCGCACGATCATTACGTCAATAGTCAGCTCTATTCCTGAATTAACGATGGCCCATACGCAGCTCACATTGCGCCTATCGCCGCAGGAAGTTTATCGTCTTGATAATTTTCTGTTTGCCGATGAGGCGCTGCAGGAAGCGGTTGATGAATTCTGTATCGGTCAAGGTTACGGTTTTTTATATTTGTGTGGTGCCAGCGGTGCCGGTAAAACCCATTTGTGTTTAGCAATTGCCGAACAATTACAGCAGCAATCCAGCGTCGCTTATCTGAATTTTCAGGAATTGCTGCAAACGGCTGAACCTGCTGGTTTAAGTTCGTTGATGCAGGCCGAGATAATTTGCCTCGATGATGTGGAGGCGATTGCCGATCATCAGGCTTGGCAAGAAGCATTATTTCATGCGTTTAATGAGTTACGTCACCAGCAGAAACGGCTGCTTATTGTCACTGAAAACCCACCGGCGCAGTTGACTATTGAACTGGCGGATTTGCGTTCGCGCCTGGCAACTGGTTTGGTGTTTCAATTACCGGTAATGACCGATCAGCGCAAACAACAGGCTTTAATTTTACAAGCGCAGAGCCGCGGTTTGATTCTGTCAGATGACGTTGCCCAATATCTGTTGCGTCACTATGGTCGTGATATGCCGTCTTTAATGGCGGTATTGCAAAAACTTGATAAAGCCTCGTTACAAGCGCAGCGGCGTTTGACCATCCCGTTTGTCAAACAGGTGATGCAGCATGGCGTCTAGATCCATGCTTACGTTAATTTGGCCTGAAGCTACCGGTGTGTTACAGCCAATTAATAAAGTAATCTGGCCAGTTGAACTGCAAAAAATTCTTCGTAAAAGCCATTTTCAGGCAGATGAATCGGATTATTCATCGTTGTTACTGCAACAATTCGGACAAGCGAAAGGCCCGGATTTACCGTTAGCGGCACTGCGTTTCCCCGGTGAAACGGCAATATGCGCCGATCTTTGTTATCTGCATGCTGACCGGGATTGTCTACGTTTATTTCATCGCGATTTACAGGTTTCAGATATGGAAGCCGCGCAATTGCAAGCCAGTTTAAAACCATTGTTGGATGCGTTTCAGGGCGAATGGCTGACCTACAGCGGCAAACACTGGGGTCTGCGTTTAGCAAAAGTGCCGGAGATGCAATGGCCGGCAATTGATAAATTAGAAGGCCAGTCGATTGGCGATCAGTTACCGGTTGGCAGCGAGCAAACTGCCTGGCGGCGCTTATTAAATGAAATCCAAATGACGCTGTTTGATCATCCGGTCAACACCCAGCGTGAGACCGCCGGATTATTGCCCGTCAATGCCGTGTGGTTTTCCGGGGCTGCAGCTTTAGCGCTTAATGCTGACTGGCAGCATGTGGCCGGCGATGAGGCATTACTTAAGCCTTTAGCGAATGAAATCAATGCCAATTATCAGCAATCATTTGATGCGTTGTTAAATCAGAAACACAAAAATAAATCACTCATCGTGCTACCGGCTTTTGATAATAACGACGACTGGCAACATCAGCTGGAGATACTGATGCAGCAGGTTTTTAAACCCTTATGGCAACAACTTCGCCGTTGGCAACTTGGTGAATTACAAATTTGCGTACCGTCGCTTGGTTATTATCGCCTGAGTTCTTTACGAAGCTGGCTATGATTAAGGTTCGAAATAGCGACGGCTGGCAGGATTTGCCCGAAACATGGTCGGAGGTCATCAAGCGAATCATGGCGGCGCGCGGTATTCGCCAGGAAACCGATCTTCAGTTTGCTTTGGCAGATTTACCATCGCCAAATTTATTAACCGATATGAGCGCAGCCTGCCAGTTGCTGCAACAGGCGATAGAAGCTAATGGGTCAATATTAATTGTCGGTGATTTTGATGCCGATGGCGCCACCAGCACGGCTTTGCTGATCCGCGGTTTACAGCAATTTGGCCTACACAATGTGCGGTTTATGGTGCCCAATCGGTTTATTCACGGTTATGGGCTGACCCCACAATTATTAGCGGAATTAGCCATTGAAAATCAGCCGGATTTATTGATAACGGTTGATAACGGCATTGCCAGTATTGACGGTGTGGCGGTTGCCAGGCAACGCGGCATGCGGGTTTTAATTACCGATCATCATTTGCCCGGCGAACAATTGCCGGCAGCTGATGCCATTATTAATCCCAATCAGGCACATGATGATTTCCCCTCCAAAGCACTGGCTGGCGTGGGTGTTGCGTTTTATTTATTGCTGGGATTGCGTAGCTTTTTAAATGAGCAAGACTGGTTTGAAAAAAATCAGTTAACACCGCCGCGTTTGGTTGAATTACTAGATTTAGTGGCATTGGGTACCGTTGCTGATGTGGTGCCGTTGGATAAACTTAACCGCAGCCTGGTGATGCGAGGTTTGGCAAGAATGCGCCAGGGTCTGGCCTGTGCCGGTATAAATGCCCTGTTGCGAATTACCGGGAAGGATCTTCAACGCTTATCAGCGCAGGATTTAGGATTTGCCATTGGCCCCCGGCTTAATGCCGCGGGCCGTATGGAAGATATGGGGCAGGGCATTGAATTACTGCTGACCGATGATGTGATATTTGCCGAACAAAGTGCACTTTTGCTGGATGATATTAACTTGCAGCGCCGCGATGTCGAACAAACCATGCAACAGCAAGCGTTGAGTATGCTGGCGAAAATTGATCTGCAATCGGCTGAATCCGCATCGTTACTAACGCTATATCAGCCTGACTGGCATCAGGGGGTGATTGGCCTGTTGGCCTCACGCTTAAAAGAGCGTCTGCACCGGCCGGTGATTATTTTTGCCGATGGCGATCCCGGTGAATTGAAAGGCTCGGCGCGTTCGATTCAGGGCGTGCATATCCGCGATATTCTAGCGCGTGTCGACAGCCTGCATCCGGGACTGATCAAGCGCTTTGGTGGTCATGCCATGGCGGCCGGTTTAACGCTGGATAAAGCGAAATTTACTGACTTGTCTGACGCTTTGCTGGCCGTTATGCAAACCGACGTTGCGGATGAGGTGTTTACCCGGCAGCGTATCAGTGATGGCGGGTTGGCTGCAAAAGACATTAATCTGGATTTGGCTGGCAAATTAGCGTTGCTGGCACCATGGGGACAAGGTTTCGCCGAGCCACAATTTCATGGTGAATTTGAGCTGGTTGATTTCCGGCATGTCGGTCAGCAGCAGGATCATTTAAAACTAACCATTAGGCTGGCTGATAACCGGATCATTACCGCCATGGCGTTTAAACAAATAGCACCCGACTGGCTGACTAAAAATCAAACCGTGTTGTTACATTACCGGCTGGATATCAATGAATTTCGCCAGCAACAAAGCCTGCAATTTTTAGTTGATGAACTGTTGCCGGTCAAGGCATGAGTACTATTTATCAGCAACTCAGCGAGCAGTTAACCGATTTTGTGCCGCGCCCACAGCAGCGGCAAATGGCTGATTTTATTGATCAGACGCTGCAACGTGAAGCTGGCAAACGGATCGCCGTGGTTGAAGCGCCCACCGGAGTCGGTAAAACGCTGGCTTATTTGAGCGGCGCGATTGACACCGCTTTAAAACAAAAAAAGCTGCTGGTGATCAGTACGGCTACGGTCAACTTGCAGCAACAGCTGATTTTTAAGGATTTGCCGCAATTTGCCGGCGCCATGGCTGAGCCGATTAAATTTGTGCAAATCAAAGGTCGGCGGCGTTATCTGTGTCCCAGCCGGTTGGATCAACTGGTGAATGCACCGCAACAGGTTGATTTGAGCCTTGATGTGGATGATAAATATCAGCAGGCCATCTGGCAGGCGCAGGGCCAAAAGTTATGGGACATCTGGCAAGAGCAGCTGTGGAATGGTGACCGCGATAGCTGTGAGTTGCCGATTAATGGCCCTTTATGGTCTGAGATATCCACTGATTCCGAAGGTTGTGTCGGCAAAATCTGTCGTTATTATCAGCCGTGTCCGTATTATCAATTACGCCGGGAGTTAACCAGTGCTCAGGTCGCGGTGGTTAATCATGATGTGTTACTCAGCGATGCCGATCTCGGTGGTGGATTGGTGTTACCTAATCCGGAAGAAACCATTCTGGTGTTGGATGAAGCGCATAACCTGCCGCGAAAAGCATTGGATCATGCTGCCAAAGTGCTGGATTTTCAGCAGCTTTATCAGACCATTGAGGTTGCCGATAAAGCACTGAAAAAACTACCGTCAGCACTGGCCTTCAGGCAACAGGATTTTGGGTATTTATTCAGCGATTTACGCCGTGATTTGCCGGCCTGTTTTAGTGTTTTGCAAGATATCGAAACCCTGATGCATTCGGCGGATATTGTACAAGCTATGCACAATGGTGAGATCAGTGAGCCGCGGCTATTTAGTAACAGTATGATCTTTAACGCTTTAACGGCGCCGATGATAGCTTTACTGCAGCAAGCCAGTACGATTTATAAACATTACACCTTGCTGGGTAACTGGCTGCGTGAGGGTCTGGAGAAAACCCGGATCCCTAATCGTCTGGGTGAGGCGTTATTGCCACAAGTCGGTACAGTGCAGAATATTTTTGGTTATCTGCTCGATTTTCTGGGCTTATTTCTCAATGAAGACAAGGCCGACAAACCGCCCAATGTCCGCTGGCTATCACTTAATAAAACCAACAAACAAGCGCAGTTATTGATTCATGCCGGACCAATGACGGCAGCCGGATTTTTAGCCAAAAGTTTATGGCAACGTGCTTATGGGGTGGTGATTACCTCAGCCACATTACGCGGTCTGGGCAGGTTTCAGCGATTTCGTCTGGATTGTGGTTTACAGGCATTTGATGCCAGTCATTTTTTGGCAGTGCCATCACCTTTTGCTTATCAAACTCAGGCGCAACTACATATTCCCTATATGCAATATCTGCCAGTTTTTCAGCCAATTCTTTTTGCCAGGCAAGTGGCGACTGATTG
>JAVVFF010000043.1:0-15556 GCA_032250995.1 Methylophaga sp.
TCGTCGGGCTCATAACCCGAAGGTCGTTGGTTCAAATCCAGCCCCCGCTACCAATATTACGATAACAAAACCCCTGAATGGGGTTTTTGTTTTTGTGGAGTTTAAATTGGGCCGATGGCCCTTTTTTTTTATTTGCTTATGGCCATATCCGATCAAATCGAACAACTAATTGAAACGCCAATCGAATCGCTGGGTTACCAGTTGGTGGGTGTTGAGTATATTCAAAGTGGCCAAAGTGCGGTGCTGCGCATTTATATTGATGCCGAAGACGGTATTGGTATAGAAGACTGTGAACGTGTCAGCCATCAGGTCAGCGGCGTTCTGGACGTCGAAGACCCTATCAAAAAAGCCTACATGCTGGAAGTTTCCTCGCCTGGTTTCGACCGGCCGTTATTTAAGCCACGTGATTTTCTGCGCTTTGTCGGCTCACAGGTAAAAGTCAGCATGAAATTGCCGGTCAATGGCCGACGCAATTTCAGTGGCGAATTACAGGGCTTTGAAGATGGCGAGATTCTGATTGAAGTTGAGGGTGAGGTTTATGCTTTACCTTTGGCAAAGCTAGCAAAAGCGAGGCTTATTGCCTGAAAAAAGCGTATTATTAACGGTTAATATAAAACTTGGCTTGGATTTTTCCTGGCAAAAATCCACTGGGGGCGTGATGAATAATAAAGAAATCTTACTGGTCGTCGATGCCATGTCCAATGAAAAGGGCGTGAGTAAAGAAGTTATATTCCAGGCGATTGAAGCCGCATTGGCCATGGCCACGCGCAAAAAATATGAAATGGCTATCGATGCGCACGTAGCCATCGACCGGGTCACCGGTAGTTACGAAACTTTCCGGCAGTGGCAAGTTGTTGCCGATGATGATGAAGAATTTGAGGGTGAAGCAACTCAAATTCTGCTCAGTGATGCCCAGCAGAAACAAGCCGATATTGCCGTTGGTGACTTTATTCGCGAGCCAATGGAATCTGTTGAATTCGGTCGCATCGCCGCCCAAACAGCCAAACAAGTGATTGTTCAGAAAGTTCGCGAAGCAGAACGCGCGCAAGTCGTCGATATGTACCGTGAAAAAGTCGGTCATATGATCCTGGGTACGGTAAAACGCGTTGAACGCGGTAATGTTACCCTGGATTTAGGCGCCAACGCCGAAGCATTATTGCCGCGTGAAGAAATGATCCCCCGGGAAAGCTTCCGCAGCGGTGATCGTGTCCGTGGTTATTTAAAAGAAATCCGGCCGGAAGGCCGTGGGCCGCAGTTGATTATCAGCCGTATTGCGCCAGAGTTACTGATTGAGTTATTCCGCTTGGAAGTGCCGGAAATTAGTGATGGTTTGATTGGAATTAAAGGCGCTGCCCGGGATCCTGGTTTGCGTGCCAAAATTGCTGTTCTTGCGCATGAAGCTCGAATTGATCCGGTCGGTGCCTGCGTTGGTATGCGTGGTTCGCGGGTGCAAGCGGTGACCAATGAATTGGCCGGTGAGCGGGTTGATATTATACTTTGGGATGAAGATCCGGCGCGTTTTGCCATTAACGCCATGGCGCCAGCGGAAGCATTATCAATTGTTGTTGATGAAGATGCGCACAGCATGGATATCGCGGTTGAAGATGATCAATTGTCGCAAGCCATTGGCCGCAGTGGTCAGAATGTGCGGCTCGCCAGCCAGTTAACCGGCTGGGAATTGAATGTTATGTCTGCTGCCGACGCCGATCAAAAAGCCGAAAAAGAAATTGGTGTATTGATCGAAACCTTTATGAAAGATCTGGACGTCGATGAAGACGTTGCTTTAATTCTGGCACAGGAAGGCTTCTCATCACTTGAAGAAGTTGCTTATGTGCCAGAGCAGGAAATGCTCGACATCGAAGAGTTCGATGCCGATATCGTTCAAGAACTGCGTTCACGGGCACGTGATGTGTTGCTGACCAGAGCTATTGCCAGCGAGGAACAACTGGAGTCAGCCGAACCTGAGCAAGCGCTGATTGATATGAGCGGCATGACTAAAGATCTGGCATTAAAACTGGCCAGCCATGGCATTGCCACAGTCGATGATCTCGCCGATCAGTCAGTTGATGAGCTGATGGAAGTCGGTGAAATTGATACTGACCGGGCAGCAGCACTTATTATGAAAGCACGTGAGTCCTGGTTTGCTGATGAATCAACTGACACAGGGGAATAACCAATGAGTGATATTAAGGTTAAAGACCTGGCCGGCACCATCGGAATTAAACCCGAAAGACTGGTTGACCAACTCAATGAGGCTGGCATTAACGTGTCTAAGCCCGATGATTTGATTACCGAAGCCCAGAAACACAACCTGTTGCAGTTTTTGCAACAGCGCCATGGGCGAAACGACGGTGCTGACTCAGCGTCAAAAAAAATCACCCTGAAACGTAAATCAGTCAGCGAAATCAAGCTGGGTGGTTCTTCGCGTACTGGTGGTAAAAGCGTCAGCGTTGAAGTGCGCAAAAAACGCACTTTCGTTAAGCGCGGTAACGATGAAACTGAAGCGCCACCAGCTGAAGTTGATGTCGGTCAGCAAGCGCAGTTGCAAGCTGAAGAGCTGTCCCGCCAGGAGCGATTACGTCAACAGGAGGTGTTGCGTAAACAGCAAGAAAACATGACCCGTCAGCAACAAGCTGACGCTGAATCTGCGGCAGTGACAGCGGCGATTGCTGCTGAGCAACAAGCGGCTGAAGAAGCACGATTGGCTGCAGAAGAAGAACAAAAAGCGCTGGCTGAAGAAGCTAAGCAAAATTCGGCCAAAAAAGCTACTAAGGCAAAAACCGCACAGCCGGAATTAACGGCCTCACAACTGGCCCACAAAAAGCTTGAAGAAGCCGATGCCAGACGCCGTGCGGCTAATTTGGCACGTGTTGATGCAGAAAAAGCGTTAGAAGCCCGTCGCAAACTGCGTGAGGAAGAAGAAGCGCTGGAAAAAGCTAAAGAAGCCGCCAAAACAGCAGCTGCTGAAGTACAGGCCAAAGAACAAAAACCGGATCGCAAAGAAGCTGACGCCAAACACGGTAAAGATAAACCAGCTAAAAAAGGCCGATATACCCGTGATGATGCGTTTGAGCGTAAAGAATTACATGTCAGCGAAGGCAAGTCAGGCCGTCGTAAAAAGAAAAAAGGTGTCTCAGCCCGCACTGCTGTAATGGAAACCGAGCATGGCTTTTCCAGACCAACGGCACCGATTGTTCGCGATGTCAGCGTGCCGGAAACCATTTCTGTTTCTGATTTGGCGCAGCGGATGTCTGTGAAAGCCGGCGAAGTCATCAAAGCGTTGATGGGCCTAGGCACCATGGCGACTATTAATCAGGTACTGGATCAAGATACCGCGGTGATTGTCGTTGAAGAAATGGGCCACGTTGCCAAACCAGTACAAGAAAATGAAGTTGAACAAGCGCTGATGGCTTCTGATGAAGATGTCGGTGAATCAGTTGCTCGTGCGCCAGTGGTTACTGTCATGGGGCATGTCGATCATGGTAAAACCTCATTGCTTGATTATATTCGTCGCACCAAAGTCACCACAGGTGAAGCTGGTGGTATTACCCAGCATATCGGTGCCTATAAAGTCGAAACCAGCCGTGGGGAAGTCACTTTTCTGGATACACCAGGCCATGCTGCATTCACGGATATGCGCTCACGTGGCGCCAAAGTGACGGATATTGTGGTATTGGTTGTAGCTGCTGATGACGGTGTGATGCCGCAAACCATCGAAGCTGTTCAACATGCAAAAGCGGCTAATTCGGTGTTGATTGTTGCCATTAATAAAATGGATAAACAAGATGCCAATCCGGATCGGGTTAAGCAAGAGTTGGCCAATCATGATGTTATTCCTGAAGATTGGGGCGGTGACGTGCAGTTTGTGCCGGTATCGGCACTGACCGGTGATGGTATTGAAAATCTGTTGGATGCGATATCGCTGCAAGCCGAAGTAATGGAATTAAAATCGCCTGTTAAAGGCCCGGCGCACGGTACTGTTGTTGAATCACGTCTTGATAAAGGTCGCGGTACGGTGGTTACTGTACTGGTCCAGCGCGGCACGCTTAATAAAGGTGATATTGTTGTTGTCGGTCAGGAGTATGGCCGGGTTCGGGCATTGTTTAACGAAACCGGACAGCAGCTTGATTCTGCCGGCCCGTCAACACCAGTAGAATTGTTGGGTCTGTCGGGCACACCGGCGTCTGGTGATGAACTGCAAGTCGCACCGGACGATCGTACTGCTCGTGATATCGCCAACTTCCGCCAAACCAAAGCGCGTGAACTGAAAATGGCGCAGCAACAAGCGGCCAAGCTTGATGATATGTTCAACAAGATGGAAGAGGGCGATGTTAAAACCCTTAATGTGGTCATCAAAGGTGACGTGCATGGTTCCGTTGAAGCAGTCAGCCAGGGTCTGCAGAAACTGTCCACCGATATGGTTAAAGTCCGTGTGGTTGGCTCCGGTGTCGGTGGTATTAACGAAACCGATGCCCAGTTAGCGGCAGCCTCTGATGCAATCCTTATTGGCTTTAATGTCCGTGCTGATAACACCGCCCGTAAAGTTATTGCTGAACGTGGTTTAGATGTGCAGTACTTCAGCATTATTTACGATTTGCTGGATGTTGTTACCAAAGCGATGACCGGTATGCTCGAACCAGTATATAAAGATGAAATTATTGGTCTGGCACGGGTTGATGATGTGTTTAGTTCACCTAAATTTGGTGATATTGCCGGCTGTCTGGTGTTGGAAGGCTCGGTCAAACTGAGTAGTCCAATCCGCGTATTACGTGACAACGTGGTCATTTACGAAGGTGAATTGGAATCACTGCGCCGCTTTAAAGACGATGTTAAAGAAGTGAATGCCGGTACCGAATGTGGTATTGGTGTGAAGAACTACAAAGATGTCAAACCGGGCGATCAAATTGAAGTCTTTGAACGCGTGTTGATGAAACCGAGCTTGTAATGGCCAGAGAATTCAGCCGAACCAGCCGCATCAGTGAAGCGATGCAACGTGAATTGGCCCAGCTCATCCAACATGATCTGGCCGATCCGCGGGTCAGTCTGGTAACGGTATCGCATGTCGATGTTACAGCCGATCTTAAATACGCCAAAATCTATGTGACACGGCTGAATGGTTTTGACAGTGATGAAGCTGCGACAGAATGTTTGCAAGGCCTGAACAAGGCCAGCGGTTTTTTGCGTAAGGCTTTGGCCAAACGGATCAAGCTGCGCATTATGCCAGAGCTGAATTTCCGTTATGATAACTCACTTGAACATGGTTTTTACATGGACGCTTTAATCAGCAAAGCCAATGCTGATAACAACAACGACAATAACGAGTCTTAAGCTGCTACCATGGGCCGCCGAAAAAAGTCCGGCCGGGATCTGACCGGCATGCTGATTGTCGATAAACCTTCCGGCATCAGTTCCAACCGGGTTTTACAAATCGTCAAACGCCTGTATCAAGCCAATAAAGCTGGTCATACTGGCACCCTTGATCCGTTGGCATCCGGGGTTTTGCCGATATGTTTAGGTGAAGCTACCAAATTATCGACCCATTTGCTTGATGCTGATAAACGTTATCAGGTGACCTGTCAGTTGGGCATTGCCACTAACACTGGTGACAGTGATGGTGAAGTCATTGCCGAAAAGCCTTTGCCAGCATTTGATGAGGCGTATCTGTCATGGTTATTGAAAGATTTCACCGGTCAGCAAACGCAAATTCCGCCGATGTTCTCAGCGCTCAAACATCAGGGCCAGCCTTTATACAAACTGGCGCGTCAGGGCATTGAGATTGAACGCAAAGCGCGGCAAATCATCATTTATGATCTGCAAATATTGGCAGTTACCAGTGACAGCTTTACCCTTGCAGTTGCCTGCAGCAAAGGCACTTATATTCGTACCTTAGTGCAGGATATCGCCGCGGCTATGGGTAGTTGTGGCCATGTCAGTATGTTACGTCGGACGGCGGCAGCAGGTTATGACTTGCGTCACGCAGTAGCGTTAGCGGCTTTGGAAAAATTAGCTGACAATGAAGACAAAACGTTGCTTGATAAACACTTATTGCCAGCGATTGAAGCTTTGCCTGACTGGCCATTGGTTGCGCTTGATAGCCAACAAACTCAACAGCTTTATTTTGGTCAGCCAGTAGAGCATTCGCCGTTTGAAGGCCACGCAGATATCCGCTTATTGGATGATGCTAGTGAATTTATTGGTCTGGCAGAGATCGATGGTGACGGTGTTATCAAAGCCAAACGTTTGTTTGTCCGCGATCAAACGCAGTAATTTCTTGTAGTCGCTAAGCAAAGCCGGTAAAATTCACAACGCTTTAAAGAGTTGGTTAATCCGGTATCTGGCTGGATTATCTCAGAATTTAACTGGGCAGTTTCTGCCAAATCGAAAGTTGGAGTTTTAATGTCAATTACCGTACAACAAAAACAAGAAATCATCACCAAATATGCCCGTAATGAAGGTGATACTGGCTCAGCAGAAGTGCAAGTCGCCTTGTTAACGGCGCGCATCAGCAATTTGGGCGACCATTTTAAAACCAATACCCATGACCATCATTCACGTCAAGGTTTATTAAAAATGGTTAGCAGCCGTCGTAAAATGCTCGACTATCTGAAAAAAACCGATATTACTCGTTATCGTGACTTGATTGCCGACTTAGGTCTGCGTCGCTAAATTTGTTGCGTGATTTGCAAATTTATAAACCTTTCTGCAACCAAACCAAGTATGGCTTGGCCCGCAGAATGGTGATCTGAATGATGCCCCTGTAATCCTCGCGGATTCAGGGGCATTTTCATTTGAACGTTTTTTAAACTGGCGTCGAAAAGGTTCGGCGGCAGTGCCGTTAAGAGAAGGAAATAATAGTGAATTCAGTGAAAAAAACAGTACAGTTCGGTGAGTATTTGCTCAGCCTGGAAACCGGTAAAATTGCCCGTCAGGCAACAGGTGCCGTGATGGTCAGCCTGGGTGATACGGAAGTTCTGGTAACTGTCGTTGGTCAAAAAAATGTTAAACCGGGTCAGGATTTTTTCCCACTAACCATTAATTATCAGGAACGCACCTACGCGGCTGGTAAAATCCCCGGTGGTTTTTTTAAACGTGAAGGCCGTCCCAGTGAAAAAGAAACGCTGACCTGTCGACTGATTGACCGACCTTTAAGGCCCTTATTTCCGAAAGCATTCAATAATGAAGTTCAGGTCGTGGCAACAGTTATTTCAATGGATTCAGCCATAGATCCCGATATTCCGGCGATGATTGGTGCCTCAGCAGCGCTGGCTATTTCAGGTATCCCGTTTAATGGTCCTATCGGTGCTGCACGGGTTGGTTACATCGATGGTCAGTATGTGCTTAATCCCAGTAAGTCACAGTTGGCAAACAGTACGTTGGATTTGGTCGTAGCGGGTACTGAAGCAGCAGTATTAATGGTTGAGTCAGAAGCCAACGAATTACCTGAAGAAGTGATGCTGGGTTCGGTGATGTTTGGACATCAGCAGATGCAGACTGCCATCAAACTGATTCGTGATTTACAAGCCGAGGCGGGTAAGCCAGCCTGGGATTGGACACCGCCCGAAAAAAACCAATCACTATACGATACCGTCAAAGCTCAGGCTTTTGAGGGAATCAAAAATGCTTACGCTATCAGTGACAAACTGGTACGCCAGGATCAACTGTCTGAAGTACGTAAAAGCGTTATCAGTGCGTTGGTGACTGAAGAGGGTGAATGGACCGACGACGACATTAAAGATGTTTTTGGTAAATTGGAAAAAGAACTGGTACGAGGCCGTATTATTGCCGGTGAACCACGTATTGATGGCCGTGATACCAAAACAGTTCGGCCTGTATTTGTGGAAACCGGTATTTTGTCGCGTGCTCATGGTTCTGCTTTATTTACCCGAGGTGAAACACAGGCGATTGTGGTGGCTACATTAGGCGCGGAGCGTGATGCACAGATGATTGATGCGGTGGAAGGTGAATACCGCGATCGCTTTATGCTGCATTACAATTTCCCGCCTTACTGTGTAGGTGAAACTGGTTTTGTTGGTACACCAAAACGCCGGGAAATTGGTCACGGTAAACTGGCCAAACGTGGTATTCAGGCAGTGATGCCTTCCGCTGAAACGTTTCCGTATGTGGTGCGGGTGGTGTCAGAGATCACTGAGTCTAATGGATCAAGTTCAATGGCCTCAGTTTGCGGTACATCGCTGGCGCTGATGGATGCTGGTGTGCCAATTAAAGCGCCGGTTGCAGGTATTGCCATGGGCTTGATTAAAGAGCCGGATGACTATGCTATTTTGACTGATATCCTTGGTGATGAAGATCATTTAGGCGATATGGACTTTAAAGTGGCTGGTACGGAAAAAGGTGTGACCGCGCTGCAAATGGATATCAAGATCGAAGGTATTAACGAAGAAATTATGCGCACGGCATTGGCGCAAGCGCGTGACGGTCGTTTACATATTCTTGGTAAAATGAATGCCGTTATCAGCAGCCACCGTCAGGAAATGTCGGCATTTGCACCGCGTATTTTGACCATCAAAGTGCATGCTGACAAAATTCGTGATGTCATTGGTAAAGGCGGCGCCACGATTCGGGCGATCACTGAAGAAACCGGAGCTACTATTGATATTCAGGATGACGGTACAGTGATGATTTTCTCGGCTGATTATAATGCAGGCCAGGAAGCATTACATCGCATCGAACAAATCACCGCAGATGTTGAAGTCGGTAAGATTTATCAGGGTCGTGTCGCCAAATTAATGGATTTTGGTGCGTTTGTTACTATCCTGCCGGGCAAAGATGGTTTGGTACATATCTCACAAATCTCCAATGAGCGGGTTGAGAATGTTAACGACAAACTGTCTGAAGGCGATATGATCGACGTTAAAGTCCTAGAAGTTGATCGTCAGGGCCGTATCCGTCTGAGCATGAAAGCGGTTCATGAAGAGCCGGCCAGCGAGGCTTAATCCCCGAGGGTCTGAACTTTGCGCTACATTTTAAAGCCCCGCTGGTCGGGGCTTTTTAGTATTGAGAGATGATAAATGCACCGATGGCTGTTTTTGTTTATAGCTTTATTGGCGAGCGCACAGCTGAGCGCCGAAACCGTGCAGATTGGCGCAGCGTCAAATCTGCGTTATGTATTACCAGCGATTATTGCGGATTTTGCAGCGCAGCATAATGATGTAAAAATCGCCGTCAGCTATGCGGCATCGGGAAATTTAAGTAATCAGATCCGCCATGGTGCGCCATACCAGGTTTTTTTATCAGCAGATGCCGAATCGGTTGCACCGTTAATTGCTCATAAATTAACGATAGGCGCGCCATTCAGTTATGCCGATGCGCAATTGGTTTTGTTTGCAAAACATAATGCCCAAATCCGGTTAGACCAAAGCCTTGAGGGCCTAAAACATTATTTGCAATCCGATCCGCAGCAAAAAATCGCGATTGCCAATCCACAACATGCGCCCTATGGTCGGGCGGCTAAACAATATATGCAGCAGCATGGGGTTTGGTCACTGGCCGAACCCCATCTGGTACAAGCCGAAAATGCTGGTCAACTGACACAATTTACGCTGACCGGCAATGTGGTGTTAGGTTTTATTCCGCTTAGCCATGCATTGCAACCGGCGATTCAACCACAGGGCCGTTATCTGATATTGCCGGTGCTATTAAAGCAGCAGGGCGTTTTAACAGCCCGGGCAACTAAGGCTGCTGAAAAATTTGTGGCTTTTTTACAAAGTGATAAAGCCCGGCAACATTTTCTGCAACAAGGTTTTGTTGTGCCCGGAGCGCCGTAATGGATTGGCAGGCATTACAGTTATCACTGTTGCTGGCGGCGTTAACCAGTGCAATTTTATTACCGCTGGGGCTCTTATTGGCACGGGGGCTGGCGCATCAGCAGTTTACCGGTAAATACCTGATTGAGGCGCTGATTGTATTGCCGTTGGTACTACCACCAACAGTGTTAGGTTATTTTCTGCTGACTGCCATGGATCAAAATGCGCTGATGGGCCAATGGTTTTATCAATTAACGGGTTCGCAGCTGGCATTTTCCTTTAATGGTTTATTACTGGCCTCGTTGATTTATAGTCTGCCATTTGCTGTGCAGCCGATGCTCAGGGCACTGGAGCAAATTCCCTATGGCCTGCGTGAGGCGGCCTGGTGTAGTGGTTTATCACGCTGGAAGACGTTTTTAAAAATCGAACTACCATTAGCCTGGCCGGGTATTGTCACGGGCTTGGTATTGAGCTTTTGTCATACGCTTGGTGAGTTTGGGGTGGTACTGATGATAGGCGGTAATATCGCCGGCGAAACCCGAACCTTATCGATTGCTATATACGATAGTGTGCTGGCTTTTGATTATGCTGCTGCCCAGCAGATGTCGATAATTCTTTTGCTGATTGCACTGGTTACCGTGACCTTGGTCTATCGGTTTAACCGGCGGTTAATGCAGTTCTGATGTTATCTGTTGATATAAAAAATCAGACACCAATCCCACTGGACGTGCAATTTAACTGCGCGCCCGGTCAATTACTGGCGTTAGTCGGGCCTTCCGGGGCCGGGAAAACCAGTGTGCTTCGGGCGATTGCCGGTTTATTGCACTGTCGACAGGGTCAAATTATATGTAATAAGGCTATCTGGCAGGATAGTGTCGCAGGCATTAATCTATCACCACAGCAACGCCGGGTCGGTATGGTCTTTCAGGATTATGCTTTATTTCCGCATTTAAGCGTTGCCGATAATTTGCGTCTGGCTTTGCCGGCATCGACAAAAAATGATCCGGCGCGCATTGATGAATTATTACAGCAGGTCAATTTACATGGCTTGGCTGCGCGTTATCCTGGTCAACTATCCGGTGGTCAGCAGCAACGGGTGGCATTAGCCCGGGCCCTGGCCAGAGAGCCACAGGTATTGCTACTTGATGAGCCGTTTTCGGCAGTTGATAAAGTCACCCGCCGCAAACTTTATTTAGAATTACACAGTTTGCGCCGGCAACTGACCATGCCGATTGTGTTAGTTACCCATGATTTGGATGAAGCGGCCATGTTGGCTGATGAAATGTGCGTTATTCATCAGGGCAGCAGTTTACAGCAGGGACCGGTAGATGCTGTTTTACACCGTCCGGCAACTTTGGCAGTAGCCAGACAAGTCGATGCCCGTAATCTGTTTTCAGGTAAACTCAGCCAACAGCAAGACAATCTTTATTTGCAGTGGCATGGTCAACAATTAACGATTGCTAATGCCAATCAAATTAATACCGGTGAAACAGTGCACTGGATTATTTCACCAAGCAAAGTGTTATTACATCAGCGGCGCCGGCCATCGCATGGTGAGCAGGAAAATCCCTTAAGTGGTGTTATCAGCGATATGATTACCTTACGGGGTATCACTACGGTTTTGCTGGATATTGTCGATGCAGATAATGCGATTTTGCAGATGGATGTACCTGAGCATGTGGTGAGCCGTAATACTTTGAAAATCGGCGAAACTATTGGGGTATCGCTGCTCAGTGAGGCGATCCATCTAATGCCTGATAATCGTGACGCAGGAATTTAAGTGATGAACAATCTTGACTGGCACCACATCCATGCCGCGGTTTGGCGGGCTAACAGCCAGAAACTGAAAGCCGTCAGCCGCTTGGATCCAATTCGGTTACAACAGTTGATTGGTATTGATAACCAAAAAGCGGCGTTACTGGATAACACCCGGCGATTTTTACAAGGTCAGACCAGCAATCATGCATTGCTTTGGGGCAGTCGTGGTACCGGTAAATCCTCACTGATTAAAGCGCTGATTAATGCCTTTGCCGATGATGGTCTGCGGATGTTGCAGCTCGATAAAGATGACCTTAACTGGCTGCCCGACATTCTTGATGATCTGGAAGATCGGCCGTTTAAATTCATTATCTTTTGTGATGATTTATCTTTTGAAGAAGATGATGTCAGCTATAAACCGTTAAAAAGTCTTTTGGAAGGCGGGCTGGAAATGCCGCCGGATCATGTGCGGATTTATGCGACCTCCAATCGCCGGCATTTACTGCCAGAACGGCAATCAGAAAACCAATTAAGCAAAGTGGTAGATGGTGAAGTGCACTACACCGATAGCCTGGAAGACAAACTGGCTTTATCGGATCGGTTTGGACTGTGGCTGTCATTCTATCCGGCTGGGTGGGACAGTTATTTTGCCATTGTTGATGCATTATTTACCGATAAGAACATGGATCGTCAGCAGTTGCATGAGGCAGCACGTCTATTTGCCATGAGCCGCGCCAGTCATAGTGGCCGTACTGCTAAACAGTTTTATTTGCATTATCTGGCGGTGTAGTGACGGCTTAATCGACGATGCTCAGTTTCAGCTGCTGGGAGTTAAGGACTGGTTACGACGGTAAGCTTTTTTGCTTGACCCAGAAATCTGCCTGAATAAAACATTTAGTGGCTAAACCTAAAACGGCGCAGAGGCTCATAACCAAAATCATGGGCAAAGCATTACCGTCGCTAAGCCAAGTAACCAGCCAGCCGCTGGCGGCGCCGGTCATAAAACCACAGGCGCCCAGTAACGCAGCCGCGGTCGCGGCGCTGTGTGGGAAAAATTCAACAGTGCTGGAAATGGCGTTAGCAACCGTTAAACCCTGAAAACCGATAAACAACATTATGCCGACCACCAGCAACCATAGTTCTGGTGAACTGATTAATACCAGATAAGCCAGTAATAACAAGCCCACCAGTAATTGCAGAGATTGACCGATGGTCAGCAAAAACGCTGGGCCATGGTAGCTTAAAAGCCGCATATTTAGTCGGTTAACCACCACCATCATCAGCACGTTAACGCCAAATAAAAACGGATATAACGTTTCGCTAACGCCAAAAGAGCCCATATAGACGGAAGGGGACGCAGTAATAAAGGTAAATAAACCGCCAAAGGAAAAGCATTGCGCTGCCAAAAATCCCATTGCCTGACGATGACTGAGCACGGATAAATAGCGTTTCATTGCACTGGCCCGGTTTGGCGCTTTCTGGTAGGTTTCGGGCAGAAATCGAAATAACATCGAGCATAGTAGCAAGGCATAGATCAACAAAAAAACAAAAATGGAACGCCAACCGGAAAAGTGTAATAACAGCATGCCAAGGATGGGGGCCAACAAGGGCGCTATCATCATAATAATCGCCATTTGTGACAAATGCCGGGCGCTGTCACGGCCACTGCTGATATCTCTGATAACGGCAGCTGAATTAACGATAGCCAGGCCACCACCTATCGCCTGCACCAGCCGCCACAGCCAGAGAAATTCGATGCTTTGACTAACGATAATGCCAGCACTGCCGGCAATAAACAGGCTGATACCACTAAAAATAATGCGCCGCCGGCCAAAATGATCCGACAAGGGTCCACCGACTATCTGACCAATAGCAAAGCCGCCGAGAAAGATACTTAAAGACAGTTCAACATCATGGATGGGGATCTGCAGTTGCTCTGCCATGGTCGGCATGGCTGGCAAATAAGCATCGATTGCTAATGGCGCCATCGCCGTCAATGCGGCCAGCATCATTATTAATAAGCTTAATTGTCGTGACATTAGAGCTTGTTTATCTTTCATCTCCACCTTTGTTGCGGGCTGAAAAAAACGCCAATCGAGGCGCGATGAGAGCCGTTTGTGAGATATACCCATGTATCTCACCCCTTTGGGACTTATGCTCGATAACGCTCCAAGTGTTTTTGTTGTTGTTCTAAACAAACGACGAGCAACGCAGGGTGGTGATTTTTCAGCCACAACCTGCGGGCTGGGACTATTTTTGTGCCCGACTGCGTTGTCAATCGCTTATGTAGAGTAACTACACTGCGCGCTTTCCGCCTTGTCAGACACAAAAAATAGCCGCCAGCAGTGGTGGATTTGAAAGCTAAATAAGCCCTAGCTGCGTGCCGCGATGTCGAATGATCTGCGGCGCTCAGCTGGCACTAGGGGTTAACTGTTTATGTGTAGCAAATTCCCGCATATCAAGACCACTGGGATGTTGGAATGTCCGCAGGCCAAATTCCGGCAAAATCGCCAGCATATGATCAAAAATATCTGAAGCAATGCCTTCGTATTCAACCCATTCGATGGTGCTGGTAAAGCAGTAAATTTCCAGCGGCAGACCGTTTGATGTGGGTTCCAGTTGCCGTGACATCAGTGTTAAATCCTGGCGAATCTGCGTGTGATGTTTTAAATACTGACTAACATACGCACGAAAACTGCCAATATTGGTAATACGACGGGTATTCACGGGTTCTTTGCCCCATTGTTCCAGTTTTTGGTTCCAGGCATCAATATCGGCTTGTTTATCGCTTAAATAAGCATTCAGCAGATTAAAGCGCAGCAGTTTTTGTTTTTCTTCGTTGCTCAAAAAATGAATCGACTGCTGGTCAATCAGAATACTGCGTTTGATGCGGCGGCCACCGGTTTCTTTCATGCCACGCCAGTTTTTAAATGGATCACTCAAAAACCGCTTGGTGGGAATAACACTGATGGTTTTATCCCAGTTTTGTACTTTTACCGAGTGCAAAGCGATATCAATAACATCGCCATCAGCATTAAGCTGCGGCATTTCGATCCAATCACCGACGCGGATCAAGTCATTCGAATTGATTTGTACGCTGGCCACCAGAGATAATAAGGTGTCTTGAAAGATCAATAACAATACAGCCGCCATCGCGCCTAAACCAGACAGTAAAATCAGCGGCGATCGGTCAATCAGTGACGCAATCATCAAAATCGTGGCAATGGCGAACACGACAATTTTGACTACCTGAATATAGCCTTTAATCGGCTTTAAATGGGCATCAGGCCGTTTCTCATAAGCATCGTTAGCGACGTTTAGCAAATTACTGATTGCTAGGGCAATGGTCAGCACAATAAAGGCGCTGCTGACATTTTGGACAACACTAACAACAAACTCGGGTAAACCCGGCACCAGATTGACGCCCAGCGATAAAATGACTGCCGGGACAATATTGGCCAGTCGGGCAATAAATGGTGATTCGGCAATGCTGCTATTTCGGCTGACCGCGGTGGTGCGCAGCAATTTGTAAATACCACGCACCAGAATGCGTTTAACAATCCAGTTGGCCAGCCAGGCCACCAGCAGTAAAACAGTGACACCGGTCAGTGTTGACAGATGCGGGTAAAGTCGTAATTGTTCGAGCAGTTGCTGATAAGTGTCCATAAATTCCTGTTTTATATCACCCAAGTTACAGATTGTAGCAGCAGTGTCGAGGCTTTATAACGACTAAAACGCATAATTATATTTGAGACGATCGTCATAATCGGGCTATAATGTCCGGCTTTTCAAATGCTTATAAAATCATAATGAATCCACCATAGCGCTTAGCTATCTTCAACAAAATCGCTTAACGCCACAGCGGTTACCTGTGCCAGCAAACGGCAAAAATTTTACATCAAACAAAAAATTAGGAACTTTCTATGCTGCAAACGTTGAAACGCGATTGGCTAAGCAATATTCGCGGTGATCTTATCGCCGGGATAGTCGTTGCACTTGCCCTCATTCCTGAAGCCATCGCTTTTTCTATTATC
>JAVVFF010000044.1:0-15265 GCA_032250995.1 Methylophaga sp.
TTCGTGAAGGCGGCCGCACCGTTGGTGCCGGTGTCGTTAGTAAAATTACGGCGTAGCATTTTTTAAAGTGGCTAAGCGCAGGGGTGCTTAGCCACTGTGAGGGCAAGTGTTAGGCCAGTAGCTCAATTGGCAGAGCGACGGTCTCCAAAACCGTAGGTTGGGGGTTCGATTCCCTCCTGGCCTGCCATCATGTTTTCACCTATTGGATGTATAACGAAAAACAATGGCAGATAAAATTAAAATGATAGTCGCAGTCGCTTTGATAGCGGCTGCGATTGCTTTGTTTTATACCTACTCAGAGTATTCAACATTGTATCGTGTGCTCGGCCTGATTGGCGTGGGTATTGTTGCGTTACTGATCGCATCACGGACGACGACAGGTGTTTCGGCGTTGTCTTATATTGGTGATACACAAGTTGAGGTGCGTAAAGTGGTCTGGCCAACACGTCAGGAAACTTTGCAAACTACGCTGGTAGTGATTGTTATGGTTATTGTGGTGGCGATTATGCTCTGGGCATTTGATTCGCTGCTCGGGTGGGCGGTTCGCACACTGACTTTCTAAAGCAGGATTAATAATGAGCAAGCGTTGGTATGTAATACAAGCTTATTCCGGCTATGAAGCACAGGTGAAACGTTCACTTGAAGAGCGCATTCATCGTTTTGGGCTGGAAGCTAAGTTTGGTGAGATCCTGGTTCCGACTGAAGAAGTCGTGGAAATGAAAGAAGGTCAAAAACGCAAAAGCGAGCGTAAGTTCTTTCCTGGCTATGTATTAGTCAATATGGAAATGGATGACGAAACTTGGCATGTAGTCAATGATTTGCCCCGGGTATTACGCTTTATCGGTGGCACGGGCGATCGGCCGGCCCCGATCACAGAGAAAGAGGCAGACCAGATCCTGCAACGCGTTCAGGAAGGTGTGGAAAGTCCACGGCCGAAAGTATTGTTTGAACCGGGCGAAGTGGTGCGTGTTACCGATGGTCCGTTCAATGACTTCACTGGCGTTGTCGAAGAAGTCAACTATGAAAAAAGTCGTCTGCGGGTTGAAGTGGTTATTTTTGGCCGGTCAACACCAGTCGAACTTGAGTTCAGTCAAGTTGCCAAAGGTTAATCTGACTGAGATTTAAACCGGGGAGCCGCGAGGCGCTTGCACCCGTTAAGGAGTAAATAATGGCTAAAAAGATAACAGCCTATATCAAGCTGCAAGTTGCAGCGGGTCAGGCGAATCCAAGTCCACCAGTTGGTCCTGCATTGGGTCAGCATGGTGTGAACATCATGGAGTTTTGTAAAGCATTTAACGCAAAAACCCAAACGCTGGAGCCGGGTCTGCCGACACCAGTTGTCATTACCGTTTTTAACGATAAAAGCTTTACCTTTATTACCAAAACCCCGCCAGCAGCCATTTTGTTGAAAAAAGCAGCCGGCCTGAAAAGTGGCAGTGCACGTCCTAACACTGACAAAGTGGGTACCGTCACCCGTGATCAGTTGGAAGAAATTGCCAACACCAAAATGCCGGATCTGTCTGCTTCTGATTTAGATGCAGCGGTTCGCACTATTGCTGGTACGGCACGTAGTATGGGTCTGAAAACTGAGGGAGTTGAATAATGGCTGCTCTGGGTAAAAGAAGCCGTGCTATCCGTGAAAAACTGACAGACGGTAAATTATTTGAGTTAACTGAAGCATTGGATTTTTTGAAAGCCAACGCCTCAGCTAAGTTTGTTGAATCAATTGATGTCGCTGTTAACCTTGGTGTTGACCCGCGTAAATCGGATCAAGTCGTTCGCAGCTCTACCGTCATGCCCAATGGCACCGGTAAGACTGTCCGGGTTGCTGTGTTTGCCCAAGGTGCCAATGCTGATGCTGCCAAAGCCGCTGGTGCTGATATCGTTGGTTTTGAAGATTTGGCCGAAGACATCAAAAAAGGCAATATGGATTTTGATGTGGTTATCGCGTCTCCAGATGCGATGCGTATTGTTGGTACATTAGGTCAGGTATTAGGCCCGCGGGGTTTAATGCCTAACCCGAAAGTCGGCACCGTAACACCGAACGTTGCTGAAGCCGTTAAAAATGCTAAAGCGGGTCAGGTTCGTTATCGTACAGACAAGGCCGGTATCATTCATTGTCCAATTGGCAACGCTAAATTTGATACTGAAGCATTACGTCAGAATTTGATGACATTGCTGGATGATTTGAATAAGTTAAAACCAAGTTCAGCCAAGGGCATTTATATCAAAAAAATCAGTCTGTCGAGCACCATGGGTGCCGGCGTCACTGTTGATAGAGCGTTTTTGGGTTAAACCGGAGACAAGAATTGGACCGCCGCGCCGCAGATTTCGATTTGCGGCGGGGTCGTCTAAGACCGCAGGCATGAAAATTTAATTGGTTTTCGGATCGGCCTGCGCAGACGGGTTCAGCTGCAGAATTTCTGAGGTTGGATGCCGTGACAAGGTGGAAATGGCAACATTTCCGTATTAGCAACTTTTCATTGCCGTAGTTAGGTAGTGAACCTAAGGAGGTCTTAGGTGGCTTTAAATCTAGAAGGAAAAAAGGCCGTCGTTGCTGAGGTCGCCGAAGTCGCATCAAGCGCATATGCTGCGGTCGCCGCAGAATATCATGGCTTGAGCGTGTCAGAAATGACCGCCCTGCGTGTTGAAGCGCGTAAACAGAATGTTTACTTACGCGTTGTTCGTAACACGTTGGCACGTCGTGCAGTAGAAGGTACTGACTTTGCCTGTATGCAAGAAGGCATGATCGGTCCTTTAGTATTTGGTTTTTCTATGGAAGATCCAGGTGCTGTTGCGCGTGTTATGGGTGACTTTGCGAAAGTTCACAAACAACTCGATGTTAAAATGGTGTCTCTGGGTGGAAAATTACTGCCGGCAACAGAGCTTGAGCGTCTGGCGAAAATGCCGACCAAAGATCAGGCCATCAGCATGTTTATGGGTACGCTGAAAGCACCAATCGAGAAATTTGTCCGTACTTTGCAAGCGCCAACCAGCAAGATGGTTCGTACGTTCGCGGCAGTTCGCGACGCAAAACAAGCTGCTTGATCCAATATCGGGTAAGCAATTTTTTATTCTGCAAGTTTGAATTATAGGTAATTATCATGGCTGTATCTAAAGACGATATCTTGGAAGCGATTTCCAATATGACCGTTGTTGAGATCGTAGATTTGATTGAAGCAATGGAAGAGAAATTCGGCGTTACTGCTGCTGCGCCTGTCGCTGCTGCCGCTGCCGCTGCACCAGCTGCTGCCGCTGCTGAAGAGCAAACTGAATTTAACGTGGTAATGTCTAGCTTTGGCGAAAACAAAGTTGGCGTTATTAAAGTTGTTCGTGCCATCACTGGTCTGGGCTTGAAAGAAGCGAAAGACATGGTTGAAGGCGTACCAGCAACTGTTAAAGAAGGTGCAAGCAAATCAGAAGCTGAAGACGTACTGAAACAACTGACTGAAGCGGGTGCAACTGCTGAAATCAAATAAGCAGCCCGTTATTCGTGGTAGCAACATCGCCACGAAATAGGAAATGGCTGGTGGCCTCAGGCTACCGGCCTTTTTCCGTTGCAGGCCGATCGTAAAATCCGGCCACTTATACATGACCCTGCCTGCATTTCACTGCCGTGAAATCAGGTGTTTCTTCGAGGTGTAATACATGGCTTATACGTTTACCGAGAAAAAACGGATTCGTAAAGATTTTGGCAAACGTCCAAGTGTCTTGACCGTTCCTAACTTATTGGCAACTCAGGTCAATTCTTATTCGGATTTCCTGCAAATGGGTCTCGCTGCCGACGAGCGTGGCGCGATAGGTTTGCATGCTGCCTTTGAATCGGTGTTTCCGATTAAAAGTCATACTGGCATGGCCGAGCTGCAATATGTCAGTTACCGGTTGGGCACGCCCGCTTTTGACGTTAAAGAATGTCAGTTACGCGGCGTTACCTATGCTGCACCTCTGAGAGTCAAAATGCGTCTGGTTATTTATGACAAAGACGCCCCTGCTAAACAAAAAATCGTTAAAGATATTAAAGAGCAGGAAGTTTACATGGGCGAAATCCCATTGATGACTGAAAAGGGTAACTTTGTCATCAATGGTACCGAGCGGGTTATCGTGTCTCAGTTACACCGGTCACCGGGTGTTTTCTTCGATAGCGATCGCGGTAAAACGCATTCATCAGGCAAAATCCTCTACAACGCCCGCGTGATTCCTTACCGTGGTTCCTGGCTGGATTTTGAATTTGATCCCAAAGATGCGGTATTTGTCCGAATCGATCGTCGTCGCAAATTACCATCTACAATTTTGCTGCGTGCGCTGGGTTACAATAATCAGGAAATCTTGGAGATTTTCTTTGAAAACGATGTGTTTACCCGCAAGAAAAAAGGCTTTCAATTAGCATTGGAACCACAGCGTTTGCGTGGTCAGTCTGTACCGTTTGATATCGTCGGCAAAGATGGCGAAATGATTTGTGAAGCCGAACGGCAAATCACTGGTCGTCATATCCGTCAAATGGAAAAAGCCGGCATGAAATCGCTGGACGTGCCGGATAATTTTCTGGTTGGTAAAGTTATCGCTAAAGATATCATTGATGATGAAACCGGTGAGTTGTTGACCAATGCCAATGACGAAATCACCACTGAAACGTTGGAAAAATTCGAACGGTTTGGTATTGATACTATTGAAACGATTTATGCCAACGATTTGGATCACGGTCCGTTTATTTCGGACACGCTGCGTCTTGATGAAACCCGCAGTCATTTAGAAGCCAAGATTGAAATTTACCGGATGATGCGTCCTGGCGAGCCACCAACCGAAGATGCTGCGGAGAACTTGTTTAAAAACTTGTTCTTCACGCATGAACGCTATGACTTGTCTAACGTCGGCCGGATGAAATTTAACCGTCGTTTGGGTCGTGAAGAGCTAGATGGCGAAGGTGTTTTGTCGAAAGAAGATGTGCTGGCGGTTATCAGCGAACTGATTTCTATCCGTAACGGTTTTGGTGTGGTCGATGATATTGATCACCTAGGTAACCGTCGGGTACGTAGTGTCGGTGAAATGGCCGAAAATCAGTTCCGTGTTGGTTTGGTTCGAGTTGAACGTGCCGTGCGTGAACGTCTTAGCATTGCCGAATCTGAAGGCCTGATGCCACAACAGCTGATCAATGCCAAACCAGTTGCTGCCGCAATCAAAGAATTCTTTGGTTCCAGTCAGCTGTCGCAGTTTATGGATCAAAATAATCCATTATCGGAAGTGACGCATAAACGTCGTGTTTCGGCTTTAGGTCCAGGTGGTTTGACCCGTGAGCGCGCTGGTTTTGAGGTGCGTGACGTACATCCAACTCACTACGGCCGGGTATGTCCAATTGAAACGCCTGAAGGGCCAAACATTGGTCTGATTAATTCATTGGCCTGTTATGCCCGTACTAATAAGTTTGGTTTTATCGAAACGCCATACCGTAAGGTTATTGATGGTAAAGCCACCACGGATATTATTTACCTGTCAGCAATTGATGAGGGCGAATACAAAATTGCGCAGGCAACGATTACCCTGAACGAAGATAATTCGATTGCCGATAATATGGTGCCATGCCGTCATAAAAACGAATTTTCGTTAATGCCATCTGAGCAAGTGCAGCTGATGGATGTGTCACCACGGCAGGTCGTTTCGGTTGCGGCTTCATTGATTCCGTTTTTGGAACACGATGATGCTAACCGTGCCCTGATGGGCTCGAACATGCAACGTCAGGCGGTGCCAACATTACGTACCGATAAGCCACTCGTGGGGACTGGTATGGAACGTGTGGTTGCCACCGATTCAGGCGTTATGGTCACGGCAAAACGTGGTGGTATTGTTGATTCTGTTGATGCCAGCCGTATTGTTATTCGTGTAAACGATGATGAAACGGAAGGCAATGAATCCGGTGTTGATATTTATAATCTCATTAAATATGCCCGTTCTAATCAAAGCACCTGTATTAACCAGCGACCGATTGTTAAGCCTGGTGATGTTATTGGTAAAGGCGATACCCTGGCTGATGGCCCATCTACTGATAAAGGTGAGTTGGCATTAGGTCAGAATATTCTGGTCGCCTTTATGCCTTGGAATGGTTACAACTTCGAAGATTCGATTCTGGTGTCAGAGCGTGTTGTCGAAGAGGATCGTTTCACCACCATTCATATTCAGGAGCTAAACTGTCTGGCACGCGATACCAAGCTGGGTACTGAAGAAATTACCAGCGATATCCCTAATGTTAGCGAAAGTGCATTAGCTAAACTGGATGAGTCAGGTATTGTTTATGTTGGTGCCGAAGTGAAACCTGGCGATATTTTGGTTGGTAAAGTGACGCCCAAAGGCGAAACCCAGCTGACGCCAGAAGAAAAACTGTTAAGAGCTATCTTCGGCGAAAAAGCTGCTGACGTAAAAGACTCATCATTGCGTGTGCCTTCCGGTATCAACGGTACCGTTATTGACGTGCAGGTCTTTACTCGTGATGGTGTTGAAAAAGACGATCGTACCCAGCAAATCGAAAAAGCTGAGTTAGAAAAAGTCTGGACGGATTTAAAAGATCAACACCGCATTATGGTTGATGACGTGTTTGCCCGTCTGGAACGTAATCTGACGGGAAAAGCCGCGAAAAAAGGGCCAGGCCTGAAAAAAGGCGACAAACTGACCAAGGCCATTCTGAAAAATATTGACAATAGTCACTGGTTTGACATCCAGATGGAATCGGATGAGCTTAATACCATGCTGGAAAGTGCTGCCAAGCAAATCCAGCAATATCGTCAAGATATGGATGAAGCTTTCCAAATCAAGAAAGATAAATTGACTTCAGGTCATGATCTGGCACCCGGCGTTCAACGGATGGTCAAAGTATTTTTGGCCGTTAAACGACGCATCCAGCCGGGTGATAAAATGGCTGGTCGTCACGGTAACAAAGGTGTTATTTCCAATATCGTACCAGTTGAAGATATGCCGTATACCCAGGATGGCCGTCCGGTTGATATCGTGTTGAACCCATTGGGTGTACCGTCACGGATGAATATCGGTCAGATCCTCGAGGTGCATTTAGGTTGGGCTGCCAGAGGTCTGGGTTACAAGATCCAGGAAATGCTCGAACAGCAGCGTGATATCGCTGAACTGCGGGAATTTTTGAACCGTATTTACAACACCAGCGGTAAAAAAGAAGATTTGGAGTCGCTAACCGACAACGAAATCCTTGAACTTGCCGGTAACCTGCAAGGCGGTGTGCCAATGGCGACACCGGTATTTGACGGTGCTGATGAAGGTGAAATTAAGGATATGCTGGAGCTGGCAGGTTTACCACGCAGTGGGCAGGCAAAATTGATTGATGGCCGCACCGGTGACTTTTTCCACCGTCCGGTGACCATTGGTTATATGCATATGTTGAAACTGAATCACTTGGTTGATGACAAGATGCATGCCCGTTCAACCGGTCCTTACAGCCTGGTCACGCAACAGCCACTGGGCGGTAAAGCCCAGTTTGGTGGTCAGCGGTTCGGTGAGATGGAAGTCTGGGCACTGCAAGCTTATGGTGCCGCTTACACCTTGCAGGAAATGTTGACGGTGAAATCGGACGATGTGAACGGCCGTACCAAGATCTACAAAAACATCGTTGATGGTGATTATCGGATGGATGCCGGCATGCCGGAATCCTTCAAGGTACTGACGCGCGAAATTCGCTCGCTGGGTATCGATATCGACTTGGTCGAAGAATAACAGCGCACCCGATAATCAGGATTTTTGTCGTGCAAACGACAGCGGAGAAAAAATATGAAAGATTTGCTTAATTTGCTCAAGCAACAAAGTCAGCCGGAAGAGTTTGATGCGATTCGCATTGGCTTAGCATCACCGAAAATGGTCCGCAGTTGGTCATTTGGTGAAGTCAAAAAACCGGAAACCATCAATTACCGTACCTTTAAGCCAGAGCGTGAAGGTTTGTTCTGTTGCAAAATCTTCGGCCCGGTCAAAGATTACGAATGTTTGTGTGGTAAATACAAGCGCCTTAAACACCGTGGTGTTATCTGCGAAAAGTGTGGCGTTGAAGTTACTGTTGCCAAAGTGCGTCGTGAACGCATGGGTCATATTGAACTGGCATCGCCCGTTGCCCATATCTGGTTCCTGAAATCCCTGCCATCACGGATTTCACTGTTCCTGGATATGACCCTGCGTGATATTGAACGCGTACTGTATTTCGAAGCGTTTATTGTCGTAGATCCGGGCATGACACCTTTGGAAAAAGGCCAGTTGCTGTCTGACGATATGTATTTACAAGCCATGGAAGAATATGGCGATGATTTTGATGCACGGATGGGTGCTGAAGCAGTGCAGCAACTGTTGAAAAGCATCGATCTGAGCAAAGAAACTGATGTTATCCGTGAAGATATCAACGGTACTAATTCTGAGACCAAAATTAAAAAGCTCAGCAAACGCCTGAAGCTGATGGAAGCCTTCCTGGAATCTGGTAACAAACCAGAGTGGATGGTTATGGAGGTATTGCCGGTTTTACCACCGGATTTGCGTCCGTTGGTGCCACTGGATGGTGGTCGTTTTGCGACTTCAGATCTGAATGATTTGTATCGCCGTGTCATTAACCGTAACAACCGTCTGAAGCGCTTGCTGGATCTGAATGCACCGGACATTATCGTCCGTAACGAAAAACGCATGCTGCAAGAATCAGTCGATGCCTTGTTAGATAACGGTCGCCGTGGTCGTGCCATTACGGGTACCAACCGCATGCCGCTGAAATCGCTGGCCGATATGATCAAAGGTAAGCAAGGTCGTTTCCGTCAGAACTTGCTCGGTAAACGGGTCGATTATTCAGGCCGTTCGGTTATCGTCGTAGGTCCTTACCTGAAACTGCATCAATGTGGTCTGCCGAAAAAAATGGCTTTGGAATTATTCAAACCATTTATTTACGGCAAATTAGAGCGTCAGGGTCTGGCGACCACCATCAAAGCGGCCAAAAAAATGGTTGAGCGTGAAGGCCCGGAAGTGTGGGATATCCTTGAAGAAGTGATTCGCGAACATCCGGTCATGCTGAACCGTGCACCAACATTGCATCGTCTGGGTATCCAAGCGTTTGAACCGCTACTGATTGAAGGTAAAGCCATCCAGCTGCATCCACTGGTCTGTGCGGCATTTAATGCTGACTTTGACGGTGACCAAATGGCTGTTCACGTGCCGTTATCTCTGGAAGCACAGTTAGAAGCACGCTCTCTGATGATGGCGACCAACAATATTTTGTCACCTGCCAATGGTGAGCCAATCATTATTCCGTCACAGGACGTGGTATTGGGTCTGTATTACATGACCCGTTCATTAACTAACGAGAAAGGTGAAGGCAGTCGTTATGCCGATATCACTGAATTGCGTCGCGCTTATGACAATAAAGCAGTTTCATTGCATGCCAGAGTTACCGTACGTATTGATGAAACCGATGTCACTAAGCCGGAGCTTGAGCAAAACCGTCGTATTCGTGTTGAAACCTCAGTAGGCCGTGCGATTTTGTTCAGTATCGTGCCTAAAGGCCTACCGTTCTCAGTAGTTGATCGCACCATGACCAAAAAAGCCATTGGTGATCTGATTAACACTTGCTATCGTCGTCTTGGTTTGAAAGACACCGTAATATTTGCTGATCAGCTGATGTACCTGGGCTTTAGTCAAGCAACACAGTCGGGTGCTTCGGTCGGTGCTGATGATATGGTGATCCCAGAATCGAAAGCGGCAATTCTCAGTAAAGCGGAAGCTGAAGTTGAAGAAATAGCTAGTCAGTATGCTTCTGGTTTGGTCACCGATGGTGAACGTTACAATAAAATCATCGATATCTGGTCACGTACCAACGATCAAATCGCCAAAGCGATGATGGATGGTATTGGTATCGATATCGTTACTGATAAAGATGGCAATCAGGTTGAACAGCAGTCAATGAATTCCATTTATATGATGGCTGATTCTGGCGCACGGGGTAGCGCGGCTCAAATTCGTCAGCTAGCGGGTATGCGTGGTTTGATGGCGAAACCAGATGGATCGATCATCGAAACGCCGATTACAGCAAACTTCCGCGAGGGTTTGGACGTATTGCAGTACTTTATTTCTACCCATGGTGCGCGTAAAGGTTTGGCCGATACAGCATTGAAAACGGCGAACTCAGGTTATTTGACCCGTCGCTTGGTCGACGTCTCACAAGATTTGGTGGTTGTTGAAGAAGATTGTGGTACCAAAGATGGTATCAGCATGACACCAATTATTGAGGGTGGTGATGTTGTTGAAGGTTTGGGCGAGCGTGTTCTGGGCCGTGTGGTTGCTGAAGAAGTATTAAACAGTGAAAACAAAGTGGTGCTGGAAGCTGGCACCATGATTGATGAAGCATCGGTAACCAAACTTGAAAAAGAAGGCATCGACGAAGTAATGGTGCGCAGTGCCATTACCTGTGAATCACGGTACGGTGTATGTAGCGCTTGTTATGGTCGTGATTTGGGTCGTGGTCATAAAATTAATGTCGGTGAAGCGGTTGGTGTTATTGCGGCGCAATCTATTGGTGAGCCGGGTACCCAGCTGACCATGCGGACTTTCCATATCGGTGGCGCGGCATCACGGACAGCGGCTGATAATTCGGTGGTACTGAAATTTAAAGGCCGTATTCGCTACAACAATATTAAAGCGGTTGAAAACAAAGCAGGTAAATTCGTTGCTGTATCGCGTTCAGGTGAGTTGCATCTGATTGATGAAAACGGCCGTGAGCGTGAGCGTTATAAAATTCCTTACGGTGCTGAAATCACCGTTCCTGACAACGATGCCGTCGATGCCGGACAGGTGATCGCTAACTGGGATCCTCATACCCATCCGGTAGTGACTGAGGTAAAAGGTCATATTCGGTTGAGTGACCTAGTTGAAGGGGTCACTGTTGATAAACAGGTTGATGAAGTTACCGGTCTGACCAGTTTAATTATTCGTGAACCAAAACAACGTAGCTCAGCTGCCAAAGATATGCGGCCAATGGTTAAGTTGGTTGATGATCATGGTGATGATGTCAACATTATCGGTACTGAAATACCGGCGGAATATTTCTTGCCGGGTGGTGCGATTGTTCGTGTTACTGATGGCATGGAAGTAGACGTAGGCGACATCCTGGCGCGTATCCCGCAGGAAAGTAGTAAAACTCGTGATATCACTGGTGGTCTGCCACGCGTTGCGGATTTGTTTGAAGCGCGTAAGCCAAAAGATCCGGCTTTGATGGCAGAAATCAGCGGGACGATTAGCTTTGGTAAAGAAACTAAAGGTAAACAACGTTTAATTCTGACCCCAAAAGAGGGTGAGCCCCATGAGGAATTAATCCCGAAATGGCGTCACATCGCCGTGTTTGAAGGTGAGCATATTGAAAAAGGCGAGATGATTGTTGATGGACCGGAAGATCCGCATGACATTTTGCGCCTCAAAGGTATATTGGCTTTAACCAATTACATGGTCAGTGAAGTGCAGGAAGTTTACCGGCTGCAAGGCGTTAAGATCAACGATAAACACATTGAGGTGATTGTTCGCCAAATGCTGCGTAAAGTTGAGATTGACGCTGTCGGTGATAGCAAATTCCTGAAAGGGGAGCAGGTTGAATTTGACCGGGTACTGGACGCGAATGACGATATTCGTGCTCAGAAAAAAGTGGAAGCACTTTATACACCGCTGTTATTGGGTATTACCAAAGCATCTCTGGCTACTGAGTCATTTATTTCAGCGGCATCGTTCCAGGAAACAACCCGTGTTCTGACCGATGCTGCCGTGACCGGCAAAAGCGACAGCCTACGCGGACTGAAAGAAAACGTTATCGTGGGTCGTTTGATTCCGGCTGGTACCGGCTTGGCTTATCATAAAGAACGGCATCGTCGTCGTTTTGGTGATCCAATACCAGTAGTAGAAGCGCCGGCGGTTGAGGTCGTTGAAAGCAACGAGGAAGAAACCAACGAGGCCAGTTAAAGGCCTTGACGCGCTTGTTTGAAGCAGGGTAAAATCTTACTTCTTTGTCGGGCATCCATTTAAGATGCCCGTTTTACTCGAATGGTAATGCGAGAATAATAGTATCGCAGGCTACCATTTCTAGATATTTGTTAAGGCTGCATTCGATGGCAACAGTAAACCAGTTGGTTCGTAAACCAAGATTAAAACAAAAGAAAAAGAACAACGTTCCAGCATTGCAGGCTTGTCCCCAACGCCGGGGTGTCTGTACGCGGGTTTATACAACAACACCAAAGAAACCTAACTCGGCAATGCGTAAAGTAGCCCGCGTACGTTTAACTAACGGTTTTGAAGTGACTTCTTACATCGGCGGCGAAGGCCATAATCTTCAAGAACATAGTGTCGTGCTGATTCGTGGTGGTCGTGTTAAAGATTTACCGGGTGTTCGTTACCACACTGTTCGTGGCGCTTTGGATACCTCTGGTGTATCAGCACGTCGTCAGGGCCGGTCAAAATATGGAGCTAAACGTCCAAAAGGCTAAGCCTTGACGTTTATTCCCTAGCTAAAGAATTAGGAAACAGAGATGCCAAGAAGAAGGGTTGTTGCCAAGCGTGAAGTTCTGCCAGATCCAAAGTTTTCAAATATTGGTCTGACCAAGTTCATTAACGTTATTATGAAAGATGGTAAAAAGTCGGTTGCTGAAAAAATCACTTATGGTGCTTTAAGCGCAGTTGCTGAAAGCAAAGGTGGTAATGGTTTGGAGATTTTCCAGAAAGCCATTGAAAATATCAGCCCGATGGTCGAAGTTAAATCTCGCCGCGTTGGTGGTGCAACCTATCAGGTACCTGTTGAAGTGCGTGCTGAGCGTCGTATTGCCTTGGCAATGCGCTGGTTGGTTGACGCTGCTCGTAAACGTGGTGAAAAATCCATGGGTAAGCGTCTGGCCGGTGAATTGGCTGATGCTTATGAAGGCAAAGGCACTGCTGTGAAGAAGAAAGAAGACACGCATCGTATGGCTGAAGCCAACAAAGCGTTTTCACACTTCAGATTTTAAGTTTAGCCCCCTTGTCCGGCTGGTTCCGGACAAGGTTTGTTCTTTAACATTGTTGATCGTAAAGAGAAGTTATAGTGCCACGTTCTACACCTATCAATCGATACCGAAATATCGGCATTATGGCGCACATCGACGCGGGTAAAACCACGACGACCGAGCGCGTGCTGTTTTATACCGGTATATCGCACAAGATTGGTGAAGTGCATGATGGCGCTGCCACCATGGATTGGATGGAGCAAGAACAAGAGCGCGGTATCACCATAACATCTGCTGCGACTACCTGCTTTTGGGCGGGTATGGATCAACAATTTCCCCAACACCGTATTAATATCATTGACACCCCGGGCCACGTTGACTTCACTATCGAAGTCGAACGTTCATTGCGTGTATTAGACGGTGCTGTTGCAGTTTTTTGTGCAGTTGGCGGCGTTGAGCCACAATCCGAAACAGTCTGGCGTCAAGCCAATAAATATCACGTTCCCCGCTTAGCATTCATTAACAAAATGGATCGCCAGGGTGCTAATTTTCTGCGCGTGATAGCGCAAATTAAAAAACGCCTCGGTGCTCGTCCTGTTGCCATGCAATTACCCATTGGCGCCGAAGAGACATTCGAAGGTGTGGTCGATTTGGTCCGAATGAAAGCCATTTACTGGAATCCGGATGATATGGGCGTGACTTACGATGCCCGTGATATTCCTACTGATATGTTGACAGAGTGCCAGCAATATCGCGAAGAGTTGGTTGAAGCCGCTGCTGAAGCTAATGAAGAATTAATGAATAAATATCTTGATTCAGGCGAACTGACTCAGGAAGAAATCAAACAAGGGATTCGTTTACAATCCTTGGCCAATGAAATTGTGCCGGCATTTTGTGGCAGTGCTTTTAAAAACAAGGGTGTTCAGGCTGTGCTTGATGGGGTGATCGAATATATGCCGTCACCGACTGAAGTGCCTGCGATTAAAGGTTTACTGGATGTTGAGGCTGGCACTACCGATACTCGTCACGCTGATGATAAAGAACCGTTTGCGGCTCTGGCATTTAAGATAGCAACTGATCCGTTTGTCGGAACATTAACTTTTTTCCGTGTCTATTCGGGCGTCATGAAGTCGGGCGATGCCTTATTTAATCCGGTTAAAAATAAAAAAGAACGTATTGGTCGTCTGGTGCAAATGCATGCCAATAGTCGTGAAGAGCTGACCGAGGTGTTTGCTGGCGATATCGCGGCAGCCATTGGTTTGAAAGATACCACCACTGGTGACACACTGTGTGATCCAAATCATGTGATTACACTGGAACGAATGGAGTTTCCGGAGCCGGTAATCTCGGTAGCGATCGAGCCGAAAACGAAAGCCGATCAAGAAAAGATGAGCATTGCGCTTGGTAAGTTGGCCAAAGAAGATCCTTCTTTTCGCGTGCATACTGATGAAGAGTCTGCACAAACCATCATTGCTGGCATGGGTGAGTTACATCTCGACATCATTATCGACCGTATGAAACGTGAGTTTGGCGTGTCGGCTAATGTTGGCGCACCGCAAGTCGCTTATCGTGAAACCATTCGTAAAACAGTAGAAGCTGAAGGTAAATTTGTGCGCCAAAGTGGCGGTCGTGGTCAGTATGGCCATGTTTGGTTACGTTTGCAGCCAATGCCTTCAGGTAGTGGCTATGCCTTTGAAAATGCCACAGTTGGTGGATCAGTGCCAAAAGAATACATTTCATCTGTAGATAAGGGTATACAAGAGCAGATGAAAAATGGTGTAATAGCCGGCTACCCTGTTGAAGATGTCAAGGTTACATTGTTTGACGGTTCTTACCACGATGTCGACTCGAATGAGATGGCATTTAAAGTGGCGGGCTCAATGGCCTTCAGAAATGGTGCGTTCGATGCAAGTCCTGCACTGCTGGAGCCAATTATGAAAATTGAAGTGGTCACCCCGGAAGATTACATGGGTGACGTCATGGGTGACTTAAATCGCCGCCGTGGTGTGGTTAACGGCATGGACGATGTTATCAGTGGCAAGGTTATTATGGCCGAAGTGCCATTGGCAGAAATGTTTGGTTACGCAACCGATTTGCGTTCTGCAACACAAGGTCGGGCTACTTACTCAATGGAGTTTGCCAAGTACAGTGAAATACCAAGCAATGTTGCGGATGCGATTATTAACAAGTCTAAGTAAATACAAGATCTAACGAGGTAGGCGAGATGTCTAAGGCAAAATTTGAACGTAACAAACCCCACGTCAACGTGGGTACCATTG
>JAVVFF010000045.1:0-15227 GCA_032250995.1 Methylophaga sp.
GTGCCAGTCTGGAAGCCGCAGCAGCATTGCCATTACCGGATAATGCCTCGCTTAGTAAACTGATGCAGGAAGTACGACAATTACAACAAGCGTCTGAATTTAAACCGGTCGCCGAAAAAGGCCAGCAGGATCTCCAGCAGATCCTGTCGCATATTCCTCGCTTTGGCGGCAGTCGCGAGGGCGGCAAAGGCTGATGTAGTCAGTGGATTTTTCCCGCAAGCAATCGCAATTTGTTAAAATTGCCGGCTGATTTCAGCTGGACTTCCTATGACCGATAACATTCATCAAGTCGCCATCGTTGGCGGTGGCGTCTGCGGTACGGCATTGTTATATATGCTGGCCGAGTACACCGATATTAACGATATTGTATTGCTCGAAAAATACGATGCCGTTGCTAAAGTGAATTCGCACAGCCGTAATAATAGTCAGACCATTCATTATGGTGATATCGAAACCAACTACTCTCTGGAAAAAGCCACTAAGGTCAAAGCGGCCGCACAAATGCTGGTCAATTTTGCCAAACGCCTGCCGGATGCCAGCAACATCATTTTTAAATATCCGAAAATGGTACTGGGTATTGGTGACAAAGAGTGCAGTCAGTTACGTCAGCGTTATCAGACCTTTCGCGATGTATTCCCGGAAATGAAACTGCTGGAAAAAGCCGATATCGCCGGCATCGAGCCTAATGTGGTGAAGGTGAATGGTGGTATGCGCCCGGAGCCATGTGTGGCGCTTGCGGTATTGGATGATTACAGTGCCGTCGATTACCAGCAGCTATCGCAAGCCTTTGTCCGCGAAGCCCAAAAACACACCAATAAACAACTCAGCGTGCAATTTAACTGTCATATTGAAGATATCATCGAGCAGGATGGCGTATTTTCTTTGATCAGCAAAGATAAAGTCATTAAAGCCCACAGCGTCGTGGTTTCCGCCGGTGGTCACAGCTTATTGCTGGCGCAGCAAATGGGCTATGGCCTGGAGTTTTCCTGTCTGCCGGTTGCTGGCAGCTTTTATTTCACACCGCAAAAACTCAATGGCAAAGTCTATACGGTACAAAATGACAAACTGCCGTTTGCCGCCGTGCATGGTGATCCCGATGTATTAGTGGATGGTAAAACCCGTTTCGGGCCAACTGCGTTATTGCTGCCTTTACTTGAGCGTTATAACAGCAGTACCTTCTTTGAATTCTTACGGGTATTGCGTTTGGATAGCCGGGTACTGCGGGTGTTTTGGGATTTATTCCGTGTTAAAGATATCCGAAATTACATTCTGAAAAACTTCCTGTTTGAAGTGCCGTTATTGCGTCGCTGGCTGTTTTTAAAAGATGCCCGCAAAATCGTGCCGTCATTGCAGTTCAAAGATATCCAGTTTGCCAAAGGTTTTGGTGGTGTGCGGCCCCAGTTGATTGATAAGGTGAATGCCAAACTGATGCTCGGCGAAGCTAAAATTAATCCTGGCACCGGCATTGTTTTTAATATGACACCATCACCGGGCGGCACCAGTTGTCTGGAAAATGCCGAAACCGATATGCGACTCATTGCCACGCGGCTGCAAGCACAAATCGACGAAAGCAGACTGCAAGCAACCTTGCACAGCGCCTGATGGCCAGTTCACCCTATATCACGCCCAATGGCATGTTCTTGATGAATCAGGAACTCAGCGAGCGCTGGCAGCGCCGCCGTGTTGTCGTACAAGCGTTGGCGGCTGCGGCGGCAGAGGGCGATCGCAGTGAAAATGCCGAATATATTTACCGCAAAAAAGAACTGCGCGAACTGGATCGGCGCATTCGTTATCTGCAAAAACGCATTCCTGATCTGAAAGTTGTTCATGATGTACCCGATAATCCTGAACGGGTTTTCTTCGCCGCATATATCAAGCTCGAAACCGATGATGGTAAAGAAGTCGAATACCGCATCGTCGGCCCCGACGAAATCGACCACGAAAAAGGCAATATCAGCGTCGATTCACCACTGGCCGGTGCTTTACTGGGCAAAACGATTGATGATGAAGTGGTGATCCATGTTGCCGATGGGCGTAAGCAGTATTTTGTGGTGGCGATTCGTTACTGAAACACTGTTCCGTATAACTTGTTTAGTTTTCTTGAATATCAAGCAATAACGCTGTTTTCCTTGGCACTGCAAAAGTTGAGCACTAAGCCTATAGTTTTTGCTGCGGTGCAGTCTGACAATTAATCCTAAATCATTCACGATTATTAAATGGTGTAAGGATTAAAATATCAATTACGTCTGATCCTGACCAATCGGCTTGCTTGAGAATTGAGTCTAGGAATTACAGACAGAGCGACGCAAAAAGCGATGTAGCGACTGTCGGCTTTACATGCTTTGCACATCATTCCGGCTTCATTATTTTAACCTGTCGTAACAGTGTTGATAAAAGGATATTGAGCCAGATGATAATGACTATATCTATAGAAACTGTTGAAACAGGAGCACTTTCTCTTTCTTTAGAAGATAGAGCTCGGCTGGTAAAGCATCTATTAGAGAGCATTGATGAACGTCCCGGCTCTGATCCACAACAGGTGGAACGAGACTGGTTGGCTGAGGCGGCTTGCAGATACGAAGCCTATCTTCGTGGCGAAGAGCAAACAATAACTGCTGAAGACGTATTTACGGAACTTCGGGCGGATGATCGTTGAAGTCAGTCCGTTTTCTACAATCCGCCCGCGATGATGTTCGGCGTGAAAAAACTTTTACAGCAAGAATCAGCCCAGAGTTAGCTCAAAGGTTTCAAAATGCAGTTGAAAACGCTGCAGTAAGTCATCCGTTAGCGATGCAAATTGTTGAGCATGAAGTGCAGCGTTGGCCTCTTGAAATTTTCCCTCATGGGATGCTGTACCTCGATGAAGGTGAATTCATACTGGTTCTTGCAGTATTCTATCCGAAACAAGCACCTGAAAAATGGCAACGCAATTTGGGAACAGTGTAAAAACTTGCTATCCATTTAGATTAAATAGAATAACTTATATTAACTTTTTACGCTTATCCTATATATTACCAATACTGACAGGGACGCACTAAACGAAAAATATTTTTGTAACAACCGTTATGCTGGTGTGTCTTAGTTTTAAGTCATACAAGAAATTGTATGGCCGATAGATTAACGGAACAGTTTTGCAAATCCCAATATAAATATATAGGAGAGAGCAATGATGAGCAGCATACCGCAATTTCGCAAAGCCATGTTGGTCGCTACTTTAGTAGCGACGGGCGTCGTCCTGGCGTCCTGTGAAAACATGCACAGTAAATCTTCCGCCGCTCCGGCGGGGGATGAAATGTCGATCCAAGCCATGACTGAAATGGCGATGGGCAACATGAAAGAATTCATGATGCTCTCGTCTCAGGATCGTCAATCCTACGTAATGAAAACGCAGCAGGACTCCTTGAAACATGGTGAAGCGATATTCGCCAGCGCGAGCCTTGGCAGCAACGGTTTTACTTGTGCTACCTGTCATCCGGGCGGTAAGACAACGGGCGGTAAGGTACCAATGGGTAAGATGGAAATGGCTATTCCTTCCCTAGTTGGCGTAGCTGCGACATTCCCCAAATTCAAGCCGGGTAATGATGCGGTTATCACTCTTGCAGAGATGAATAATAACTGTGTTGTTATGTTCATGAAAGGACAGCCTATTCCGCTTGGCAGTGCAAACGCACGTGATTTGGCTTTCTATATCACCAATCTGAGTAAGAGCGTGCCATTGACACCCGGTAAGCAAAATATGGAAATGTAATGCAGCCTAGTGGTTTAAGGCTGTTCTGACATACGTTTTCAACAATGAGGCTTTTGACAATGCAGTTAATTCACTTTGCGACATCCCTGCGAACCTTACCTACTTTTCGCCTCAAATGGTTCGTGGGGTTGTCGTTTTTTTTGCTGACCATTTCCGCCCAGGCTGAAACGGCTTCCGTCTCTGCAGGTCTTAAGTTGGTTAAGCAGTTTGCCTGTCAAAGTTGCCACACCATCGGTGAGCAAGGTGGCATAGTCGGTCCTAATCTCAACCAGGTTACCATCCGTCGAGACAAGCAATGGCTGATGGATTGGTTAGATGATCCGGCAGCCATCAAACAGGGCACTTTGATGCCCCGGTTTGACTGGAAGCCCGGTGATCGCGAAGCTGTGATTGACTATCTCGCCAGTCTGGCGACGCCGGTGGACGGTGATGCCATTATCGCTCAGGAAGGCAATGGCGAAAAGGCCGGCAAGGCGCTGATACAGGCTTACCAATGTGCCGCTTGTCACAAGGTAGCCGACGAACAGGGCCGGATGATGTTTCCTGATTTGACCACGGTTAAGGAACGCCGTACTCCGGAATGGGAACGTAATTGGCTTAAGGATCCGCAGGCCATCAAACCAGGCACTTTCATGCCGAACTTTCATTTAAGTGACGACGAAATAAAGGCTATTACCAGTTATTTGTATCGTTAACGACAACGAGTGTCTGTTAATTACTGAGTATTTGGGGTAAGAGTAAAAAATTTACCTTTAAGTGGATGTAGTATTTTAACTGGGCATAATTATTCTAGCCAAAATAGATAAACCGCTATTTCAAACTAACCAATCTTATTGAACAGTGGTAGGTTTCAACAAACACTTTGGCTTGTGGGTGCCACTTCAGGTTAATACGGACCGGTTTGCCCGATAATTCATAAAGGATCCCCGCGCGGGTGATGGCTGTGCCGAATTTGGCTTTGCGATCAAATGAGATTTGCACTATTTCATCGGTGATGACATCAAACTTGTAGTTTGGCGCGTAACCGATAAGGTGCTGCGCACCAGTTTCGATGACTTCAAACAGGTTCCATGAACTTAAGGTGCCACACTCAGATAAGGCCCGCGCTTCCATATAAAATCCTTTTTAGTTTGCACGTCGGAAACGATAACTGAATCACACATTTCAGGCAAGCTTGTCTGCTCTCGCGGTCAAGGTCACCGTAGCAGAGCTATGCGAAATAGGATTGCCCGCGCCAAATGCTTGAAACCATGCCTTACCGCCGAGCACTTTTGTTAATCCGGATTTGCCGAAAAAGTGACTATTGCTGCGCAAATTCAACAGTCTGTTTGATTGCAATATCCGCACAGCCTGTTAGTTTACTAGTTAATTAGTGACACACTAGCGGGAGATTATATGCAGCAGATTATTGAGTGGGCAGATCCTGCCGGGCTGGCACTGCTTGCCGTCGTTGCCGGTTTTGCGGTTTATAAAACGCTGGTTTTTCTGATTGGCCGTTTTACTGAGCCATCGTCTGTCGCCCGAATATTTTTTGATGCATCAGCCCGTGCACTGGGCACGACGTTATGTCTGTTAGCCCTCAATAGTGTTTTACACGCGGTGCCGCAGGATCTTGCCTTGCTGGGCGTGATTCAACATATCACCACGCTGCTGCTGATTATTTCTTTAACCTGGGTGGCCGTCGCGCTTACCTCTGCCATTGGCGATGTCATTGTCAAACTGAATCCAGCGCTCGAAGATGAGTGGAAGCGGGCGCGTAAGATTGAAACCCAGACCCGTTTTCTGGTTCGCGGTCTGAATATTGTGATTGTGCTGGTCGGTATGGGCATCGCTTTGATGACCTTCGATTCGGTCAGCAAGGTTGGCACCAGCTTGCTGGCCTCAGCGGGTATTGGCGGCATTATTCTCGGCTTTGCGGCACGGCCGGTACTCAGTAACTTGCTGGCGGGTATGCAGATCGCGCTGACGCAGCCATTACGAATCGATGATGTGCTGCATGTTCAGGGTGAGTGGTGTTGGGTAGAAGAGGTGACTGCTACCTATGTCGTTTTGCGGGTCTGGGATCTGCGTCGTCTTATCGTGCCGTTGCAGTGGTTTATTGAAAATCCATTTCAGAACTGGTCAAGAAATAGTGCCGAGCTGATGGGCAGTGCCATGATTTGGCTGGATTACGGCATTCCGGTCGAACCGCTGCGTGAGGAGTTTGCAAGACTATTAAGGGCGTCGGCTGATTGGAATGGCGTTATCGAATCAGTTCAGGTCGTTGAAGCCGGTGAAAAAGCGGTACAGATCCGCTTTTTGATGAGCGCTAGGAATTCCAATGTACTTTGGAATCTGCGCTGTCACGTGCGTGAGCAGATGATTGCTTATATCAAGCAACATTATCCAGAGTATTTGCCCCGGTATCGTGCGCAGTTAGTTGAAAACGATAGCGAATCAGCTCCGGACACTATGTAATTAACAGGTGGCAGACGCTGATCATTTCGACTGATGGGATCACGCCTTATCCAAGGCCTGAGTAATATCGGCAAGGATATCGTCGATATGTTCAATACCTACCGAGATTCGTACCATATCTGCGGGTACACCTGCTTTTTTAAGCTCTTCTTCATTAAGCTGCCGATGCGTGGTGGTGGCCGGATGGCAGGCGAGTGATTTGGCGTCACCAATATTGACCAGACGTTTGATCATCTGCAAGGCATCAATAAATCGTGCGCCGGCTTCAGCACCACCATTGATACCAAAACTCAGAATCGACGACGGTTTTCCTTGCATATATTGCTGTGCCAGTGAGTGATATTTATCAGCAGGCAAACCCGCGAAATTAACCCAATTGATCTTGTTATGTGTTGTCAGAAACTCGGCAACTTTCTGGGCGTTTTCGCAGTGCCGTTCCATTCGCAAAGACAAGGTCTCAATACCCTGCAAAATCAGGAAGGCATTAAACGGACTGAGTGCGGCGCCCATATTGCGAAGCGGCACCACACGTGCCCGGCCAATAAAAGCTTCTGGCCCCAGCGCCTCGGCATAAATTACACCGTGATAACTGGGATCGGGTTCATTAAATTGTGGAAAACGGGGATTATCAAGCCACGGAAATTCACCGGAATCAACGATAATGCCGCCAACCGTGGTGCCATGACCGCCCATGTATTTAGTCAACGAGTGAATAACGATATCGGCGCCGTATTCAAACGGCCGGCACAGCACAGGTGTGGCCACCGTATTATCAACAACCAGTGGAATGTTATGTCTGTGGGCAATGTCGGCCAGCTTTCTCAGATCAACAATGTTGCCGGCAGGATTACCAATCGATTCACAGAACAGCAACTTGGTGTTGTGATCAATCAGGGCTTCAAGTGCCGCTGGTTCTTCGCCGGGCGCCATACGCACTTCAATACCTTGCTGGGGCAGGGTATGGGCAAAAAAGTTATAGCTGCCACCATACAACTGACTGACTGAAACAATATTATCGCCAGCGCGCGCCACAGTTTGAATGGTCGCAGTAATCGCGGCCATGCCAGATGCCATTGCCAAAGCGCCGATGCCACCTTCCATTTCGGCCACACGTTGCTCCAGTACGGCATTGGTCGGATTCATGATCCGCGAGTAGATATTGCCTTTAACCTTAAGATCAAACAGATCAGCACCATGCTGGGTGTCATCAAAAAAATAACTGGTGGTCTGATAGATAGGCACTGCAACTGCATGGGTTTCAGGATCGCCGGCAAAGCCGCCGTGAATTGCCGTCGTTTCGAGTTTCATGACTGCTCCTTATGGCGTGATGATTGCAGGTTTAGTGCATTTGTAGCGTACAAAACCGCATTAACGCCATCATATACTCGACGTAACCAAAAGTGAAAATCAAAGACTTCGCTAAATTAATTTGCTCAATACCTAAAGTGACAGGTATAAAAAAACCGGCAGCTGTGTCAGCTGCCGGTTAGTTAGAAGATTATTGCGCTGGTTTTATTTGCCAGATTTCGCCACTGTCATTGGCGAGATACAAAAAGCCATCCGGGCCTTCAATAACATTACGAATACGCTGTTTTTTGTCTTCAAAGTAGCGGTGTTCATCGACGACTTTTTGGCCATCCATTTCAATATGATTGAGATGCTGCAAAACCATGGCACCGGTCAGCAAATCGCCTTGTAAATCAGGAAAGGCAGCGCCTTGATATTGCAACAGACCGCTGGGGGCGATTGATGGTACGTAAACCTTTACGGCATTTTCCATACCAGCGACTTCCTTTTCACCGACAGAGACCGGGCCCCAGTATTCCTTGCCATGCGAAGCTTCTGGCCAGCCATAGTTTTTGCCGGGCGCAACCAGATTAATTTCATCACCACCACGCGGGCCGTGTTCGATCTCCCACAGGGTGTCGGTGTCGCGGTTATAAAACATGCCCTGCGGATTGCGGTGGCCATAACTCCAGATTTCCGGATGGGCATCATCGCGGCCGACAAACGGGTTGTCATCGGGGACGCTGCCATCCAGTTTTAAACGCAGAATTTTACCGTTATGACGGGACAAATTCTGAGCCTGATCCCGCTCACCGCGATCACCGATACCAAAAAATACATGGCCTTTATGATCAAACACGATGCGGCTGCCGTAATGCTGGCCTTTGTCGGTGCGAGAATCAGTGACCAGCAAATCCTGCCAGTCAGTCAGTGTATCTCCGTCAAGTTTGGCACGCGCCAGCGTTGTGGCGCCCTGACCATCAACGTTTTTGCTATAAGTGAAATAAATCCAGCCGTTATTGGCAAAATCCGGCGCCGTGGTGACATCCAGAAAGCCTGCCTGGCCACTGAGCATAATATCTTCAGGGGTATTGCTGATACGGGTTTTGCTGCCGGTGGTAATATCCACCCGGTTTAAACTACCGCCTTTATTGGTGACCAGTAATTGCTGGTCATCAATAAAGGTCATACCCCATGGTGTGCCCAGATTTTCGGCAACGGTGCTGACTTTCAGCTTATCAATCTGTAACGGCGCTGCTTGCAGCGAACCAATCAGCGTGCTGAGGCCAACAGCCAACAAACTTAGGCATATTTTCATCACTTATTCCTGTTATGAACTACAAGATAACATTGAACAGCCGGGTTTTTGCCGCGCCCAGTCGGGCCGTTTACCGGCGTAATGGTTAAATTCAGGTTGTTCGTCATAGGGGCTGCGCATGACTTCCAGCAGCGTCCAGATTTCACTGAAATCGCCAGCTTCAGCTTTATCAATGGCTTGTTGGGCGAGGTAATTTCGTAACACATATTTAGGGTTAACGCAGTTCATGGCCGCTTTGCGATCGGCATCACTGCTGCCATCTTGCTGGACGCGCTGCTGGTAACGGCGCAGCCAGGCGGTAATATCCGCTTTATCGTCTTTTGTCAGGCTTTCTGGTGCATACCAGACATCTTGCAGTACCGCTAACAGCTCATCATCAGATTGTTGATCGTTTTCGCAGGGGATTTCGGCCAGCTTACGGTAGAAAATAGTCATGTCGGTTTCGGTCAGCAGCAGGATTCTTTGCAGTTCTTGGTTGAGCTCCTGATCGCTGGCTTCGATAAACTGCTTGAGTCCCAGCTTATCGGCACGCATTTGCTGCCAGTGATCGTTATAAAAATCAACATAGTCATTGAGGATCTCGCGCAGTGGTTCGGCATCTTCAATCAGCGGGTAAATCGCATTGCCGAGTTGCAGCAGATTCCATTGAATGATTTGTGCCTGATGACCAAAACGATAACGTTTGCCGGTGGCATCGGTGGTATTGGGCGTCCAATCCGGATCGTAGTTATCAATCCAGCCGTAAGGGCCATAATCAATGGTCAGGCCGAGGATTGAAGTGTTGTCAGTATTTAGCACACCATGGACAAAGCCGACCCGCATCCAGTCAATCGCCAGCTTGGCATTACGCTGACAAACTTCGCGAAACCAGTCGAGATAAGTAGCTTTATTGGGCTCACCCAACTGCGGGAAATGATGGCGAATGGTGAAATCCACCAGTTGGCGCAGATGATCAATTTCACCACGCGAGGCAAATAACTCGTAATTGCCGATCCGTAAAAATGACGGTGACACCCGGCAGACAATGGCGCCGGGCTCAGCTTTGGGGCGGCCATCGTAAAACATATCGCGCATCACCTGTTCGCCAGTACCCACCAGACTCAAAGCTCTGGTGGTCGGAATGCCCAGATGAAACATAGCTTCGCTACATAAAAATTCACGAACTGATGAACGTAAAACGGCTAAACCGTCGGCACTGCGCGAATAGGGCGTTTCGCCGGCACCTTTGAGTTGCAGCATTTGCAGTTCGCCGTGGCGATCTTCAACTTCGCCGAGATTAATCGCCCGGCCATCGCCAAGCTGTCCGGCCCAGTTACCAAACTGGTGGCCGCCGTAACACATGGCATGGGGCTGCATACCGGGTAATTGTTGATTACCCGAAAATACATTGGTGAATTGTTTGGCGTCGCAGTCATGCGGACTGAGGCCGATATCTGCGGCCATTTCCGCTGAATAGGCAATCAGATAGGGGGCTGCAACGGGTGTTGGCTCGACAAAGGTATAACACGCGCCCTGAACTTGCCGGCGGACATTTTCGGTATCCGGATCGGCCGGTAATTCACGGACAAAACGGTTGTTGAAATGCAAAATCAGCAGCGCTTCGCCACGGGTGTCATTGGGATTGATATCAGTCGGTATATTCATAGCAGCCATTACAACAAAATGCTGCCGGTAATAACACCGGCAGACTCTAGGGCTTATTTATCTTTCAAATCCACCACTGCTGCGATGAAAGATAAATAAGCCCTCGTGTTATTGACTGACTATGTGCGCCAATGTTTCTAAACTTGGGAGTAGTTAGCCTAATGCCTGACGTTGTTGTGCCAGCTGAGACAGGGCCTGCTCGAGTTCAGCAAGTTTTTCACGTTCTTTGGCAACCACATCCGCCGGTGCTTTGGCAACGTAATTTTCGTTGATTAGCTTGCCGCTGGATTGCTTAATGATTTTATCGAGTTTGGCCATTTCTTTATCCAGCCGGGCAATTTCGGCGTCTTTATCAATCAGGCCTTCCAGCGGGATCAGGATCTCCATTTTGCCAACCAGTGCAGTGGCAGCAGCCGGGGCTTCGCCAGTCAGTAATTCAACCGACTTAAGATTGGCCAGCTTGCTGATAAAGTCGCGATTTTGTTGCAGGCGCTGCTGGTCCAGTTCGGCGGCATCTTTAAGCAAAACCGGCACGGCTTGTTTCGGCGCGATATTCATTTGCGAGCGAATTGAGCGAATACCGGTAATAAACTGCATCACCCATTCCATATCGGCGACGGCTTTGGCATCAATTTTGGTTGCATCGGCCTGCGGATAGGGCTGGTTAATAATGGTATCACCCGATTTGCCGGCCAGCGGCGCAATGGTCTGCCAGATTTCTTCGGTGATAAACGGCATGATGGGATGTGCCAGTCGCAACGTGGCTTCCAGCACCCGTACCAATGTCCGGCGGGTGCCGCGTTTGGCAGCATCGGTGGCTGATTCGCTGTTTAACACCGGTTTGGATAATTCTAAATACCAGTCGCAGTAGTTATCCCAGACAAATTCATAAATTGCCTGCGCCGCTAAATCGAAACGATAGCTGTCGATAGCTTTAATGACAGTTTGTTCGGTTTGTTGCAGCAACGAAATAATCCAGCGATCGGCCAGGCTCAGCTCAACATCGTTGTTATCAATGCCGGTATCCTGATCTTCTGTATTCATCAGCACGTAGCGGGCGGCATTCCACAATTTGTTACAGAAATTGCGGTAACCAGCGATGCGGTTCATATCAAAATTGATATCACGACCGGTGGTGGCCAGCGACGCAAAAGTAAAGCGCAACGCATCAGTGCCGTGTGGTGCAATACCGTCCGGGAATTCCTTGCGGGTGGCTTTTTCGATTTTGGCGGCCAGCTGTGGCTGCATCATGCCGTTAGTGCGTTTACTGACCAGCGTTTCAAGATCAATACCGTCGATAATATCAATCGGATCCAGCACATTGCCTTTGGATTTGGACATCTTCTGGCCATGGGCATCACGCACCAGACCATGGATATAGACCTCTTTAAACGGTACATCATCCATAAAGTGAATGCCCATCATCATCATCCGGGCCACCCAGAAGAAAATAATGTCAAAGCCGGTCACCAAAACGCTGCCCGGATACCAGGTTTTCAGGGCATCGGTATTTTGCGGCCAGCCTAATGTTGAAAACGGCCATAAAGCCGATGAGAACCAGGTATCAAGTACATCCTCGTCCTGACTTAAAGGCAGGTCAGCAGGCAACTGGTATTTATCGCGGACTGCGGCTTCATCATCACCGACATAAATATTGCCATCGGCGTCATACCAGGCCGGGATGCGGTGCCCCCACCAGATTTGCCGTGATATACACCAGTCCTGAATGCCATCCATCCAGTTGTAAAAGGTTTTATCCCAGTTACCGGGGACAAATTTAACCTTGCCGGATTTAACGGCTTCGACAGCCGGGCTAGCCAACACATCGGCTTTGACATACCACTGATCGGTTAGAAATGGCTCAATTACCGAACCACTGCGATCGCCGCGTGGCACCATTAATTTGTGGTCTTTAATGCTGTCCAGTAAACCCAGTGCATCGAGATCAGCAACGATTTGTTTACGGGCTGCAAAGCGGTCCAGACCCTGATATTGTTCCGGCGCATGGTCGTTAATGGCGGCATCAATGGTCAGGATATTGATGATATCCAGATCATGACGTTTGCCGACTTCGGCATCGTTAAAATCATGAGCCGGGGTGATTTTGACGCAGCCACTACCAAATTCCGGATCGACATAATCATCCGCGATAATCGGAATCTGCCGGCCGACCAGCGGCAGGGTGATGGTCTTGCCGATTAAATGTTGATAACGTTCGTCTTCTGGATGTACGGCAACTGCGCTATCACCCAGCATGGTTTCCGGACGGGTGGTAGCGACCACCAGATGACCGCTGCCATCGGTTAGCGGATAACGGAAATGCCATAAATGGCCGTTTTCTTCTTCAGATAATACTTCTAAGTCAGACACCGCGGTGTGCAATACCGGATCCCAGTTCACCAGACGTTTGCCGCGATAAATCAAACCTTCGTCATAAAGCTGTACAAAAACTTGTTTGACGGCTTCGGATAAATCATCGTCCATAGTGAAGCGGTTACGTGACCAGTCGAGTGACGAGCCCAAACGGCGCAGCTGACGGGTGATATTACCGCCGGATTCTTCTTTCCATTCCCAGACGCGGTCGATAAATTTATCGCGGCCCAGATCGTGGCGGGTTTTGCCATAGGCATTGAGTTGGCGTTCAACCACCATTTGCGTGGCAATACCGGCATGATCAGTACCCGGTTGCCATAAGGTATTATCACCTTTCATGCGGTGGTAACGGGTCAGTAAATCCATGATGGTGTTATTAAAACCATGGCCCATATGCAGACTGCCGGTGACGTTTGGCGGTGGTAGCATAATGGCGTAAGGCGCGCCTTGACCACTAGGTTTAAATTCACCGCGTTGTTCCCAGAATTGATACCAGCGTTGTTCGATGGCGTCGGGCGTGTAGGTTTTATCCATGGATGTTAAATCGCGTTATTGGCAAAAAGAAAGCGGGCATTATACCCGCTTCAGATGTGACCGGTCATGACTGCGACCGATGCATCAATTTTTGATGTGATGGGTATCGAGGTGATAACCACGATCCTGATAGAACTTGTAGCGTTGCCGACCGTATTGTTTGACTTGATCATCGTCGTCGATGATTTCGGCGAGTCGTTCGAACTGGCTGAAAAACATTGGCTGTTCAGCGTTTAAATTTATCAAAACATCCATCAAACGCGGTGGCGGGGTATGGTCATGACTTATCAAAACCGGTGCCATGACAGTCGATGCTTCTGCCATGATTTGATGCGGCACAAAGCTTTCGGGGCGAAAAACCCATAAAGCGTTATACATCTCAGCAGACTGTTCGGCATTTTCGGTGTAAATAAATACTTGATGCCCTTCGCGCCAGGCTTTTTCCGCCAGCCGGCAGGCAACTTGCTGCCGGCTTTGCGGATCTTGGCTTTTCAGAATATAAAAGCTAACCCGGGTCATCAGGCGTTATTGACCAATTTTGTTCAGCAAATATTGCATTAACAACGTGACAGGACGGCCAGTGGCGCCTTTTTCTTTACCACCATTCCAGGCAGTACCGGCGATATCCAGATGAGCCCATTTGAATTTTTTGGTAAAGCGCGACAGGAAACAGGCAGCGGTCACACTACCGGCTTCTTTACCACCAACATTAGCCATATCGGCAAAATTACTGTCCAATTGTTTTTGATAATCGTCCCACAGTGGTAACTGCCAGACGCGGTCATAACTATCATTACCGGCTTTCAGCAACGCATCGGCCAGTTCCTGATTATTGGCCATTAAACCAGTGGCATTACTGCCCAAGGCGACAATCACGGCACCGGTCAGCGTAGCAATATCGATGACGGTTTCGGGCTCAAAACGCTCTGAGTAAGTCAGCGCATCACATAGCAGCAAGCGTCCTTCGGCATCGGTATTAAGGATTTCAATGGTTTGGCCTGACATGCTGGTGACTACATCACCCGGTTTGTTGGCATCACCATCGGGCAGGTTTTCTGAGCTTGGTATTACACCAATCACATTAATCGGCAGATTCAGCTCCGCGACAGCGTGCAGGGTACCCAGCACGCTGGCAGAACCGCACATATCGTATTTCATCTCATCCATGCCTTGCGATGGTTTTAATGAAATACCGCCGGCATCAAACGTCAGGCCTTTACCGACCAGGACCACCGGTTTGCTGTCACCGCCCCCCCCGTAATTCATAGTGATGAGTTTGGCAGGCTGACGACTACCGCGGGATACTGATAAAAATGAGCCCATACCCAGTTCGGCTATATCTTCTTCTTCCAGCACATCCACTTTGACTGACGGATAGTCCTGACCAAGTTTAATGGCTTGTTCAGCAAGATAGGTTGGCGTACAGATATTGCCCGGCAGGTTGCCTAATTCGCGGGCCAGATTCATACCATGCCCAATGGCGGCACCGGTTTTCGCCGCTTGTTCTAGGTCTTTTTGATTGGCAGCGGTGACCAAAAAGCCAAGGTTGTTTAATGGTTTATCCACCGGTTTAAACTGACTTTTGGTCTGGCTATATTTGTATAAAGCGGTTTCGATATTAATTACTGTTTGGCGTACTTTCCAGGCATCATCACGCCCGGCAACGGGGATTTCTGCTAAACAACTGATAGCGGTTTGCGCGGCAGATTCATTGAGCCATTTGGCCATTGCAGTGCTGGCACTGTTGAAGTCATTTTCAGTGGTTTTGCCCTGTTGACCGCCGCCAACCAACAGGACCCGCGGGCTGTTAATACCCGGCAGATCCTGCAGTAACAATAACTGGCCGGCTTTACCGGTGATGTCGCC
>JAVVFF010000187.1:0-2575 GCA_032250995.1 Methylophaga sp.
ACTGACGTAGAACGTAATGCTATGGTGATTGCTTAAGCAGATCTCAGGTTAATTATCAGGGTGCCTCAAGTGGCTTACCTTTCAGATTCGCTGACTTGGAAGCGGCACTAAAGCAGTATTTTGGCATAAAAGAGCTTCCGGACGAAACACAGATCATCGCCATCCAAACCGAGATCAGAAGTGCTATCGGTAGTCGTCATCGGGCAGCGGTAGATGTGCAGTATTTACGCGATGTATATAAGGCTTTGATTACCTTGAGACCGGATAATACGGCGTTAAAAGAGTACTGAAACCCAACCTATGTTCTGAATGGTATTATATGACATTAGATTATTTTGATAGTGGTCTTTATTTTTATTGTTCTGAAGCAAAAAAACGACTCAATGAAATAAAGGATTTCCACTTAATAACAGAGATGTCTTGGAAAACACAGGAAGAAAAACTTCAATTACAGATCGAAGATGATATCTTGAGTTCAACAACTAATATCAGACCTTATGATATTTCTGGAAGCTACGGGCGAGATATTTATCTAAATCAAACTCGATATCCAAATTTTCATAGAAGCGCACTTGTAATAACGCTTTATTCTTTTCTTGAGCACCAGCTAAATATTTTATGTGAAATAATATCAGACAGCCTTGATAGTAATATTCGTCTCCAAGACATCTCAGGAAAAGGCGTAGAAAAGGCTTGGTTATTTTTTGCCAAGATCGCCTTTTTCGAAAGTGAAAAAATTCCTACATATGCGTTCGTTAAAGAGCTGGCCTATCTTAGAAATAAGATCATTCATGCTGGAGGGGTGTTACCAATAAAACCGAATGAACGGTTAAATAATTTTGTAACAAAAACAAAAGGTTTGCAAGGTAGCCCAGGCAACTCAGTAATTATTTAATCTGAATTTTTTGATTTTGCAATTGAGAATTTGAGCAATTTTTTTGATGAGCTTGATGAACAAATCCAAATTTTAATTAAATCTCAGCTAGAAAATTGAGTTTAATGTTTTAGCTAAGGCCACAATCACTCTTCGATACTTCTAACTGACCAATCTCAATCTTGTTATTTCCAGTAAAAGTATATTGAATTTTTCCATCATCTTTTAGAATATTTAGTAAATATTTATCATTACAAATTTTTTGAGGTATGGTTAGACGCATATTATTTATTAGAATATCCGAATCTAAATCGGTTGATGCGTAATCAGGAAATGAATAATGGTAGGTAATAACCGAACCTCCTTGACTAGTGGCTTTATCAAACCTAGTTACATCATCAATCATTTTTGGTGCGTCTTCGTTTGATGCAGCTAGTACTGTATCTATTTTTTCTTTTAAAGATGAACCACTATTTAGATTATTGTGTTCTCTCATCAAAGCCGAGACTATTACAGCAATTATCAGAAATCAAAAGAAGGCAAAAATAGACATTATTTTTTTTAACATATTTTAGATCTCAGTAAGACTCTCATTTGTTTAAAAGAAAATGCTATGTAGAGTGGATGTGTAGTGCTTAACTATTATTTGTTGCTCATTAGTAAAACAAAATTTAAGCAATAATACAAAATGAAACTGTCCAAAAAGCTGATCTTCTGAGTACAGCCAGAATCAAAAAGCCACCTAAAGCAATGCCAAAATCTATCCAATTCGATACGCCTTCGGTAAAGATCGGATCGTAAAGTGCGGCAGCCAGTAAACCTACCACCGCAGCATTAACACCGGCAATGGCTGATGCGGCTTTAGGAAATTCGGCCAGTTTGGCCCAGAATGGCAATATTCCCAGCACCAATAAAAAGCCCGGCAGGAAAATCGCCAATGTGGCAATCAACGCTGACCAGCCCGGTGCCCGTCCGGTTTCAATTTCGGCACCCAGATAAGTCGATAAGGTAAATAAGGGGCCAGGCACGCCCTGCGCTGCGCCGTAGCCGTCTAAAAAGCTGTCGGTGCTCAGCCAGCCGTTGGCAACGGTGCTTTGCTCTAATAATGGCAACACCACATGACCGCCGCCGAACACCAGAGCGCCGGCCTGATAAAATGCTGCAAACAGATTATCCGGCGTCGGATTGCCGCCCATCATGCTGAGACTGAGTAGCAACAAAATACTGAATATCGCTAAAAAAAACCGCCGAGTTTGCGGCCATATGGCAAATCGAAACCATTAACCGCCTCATGCCGACTGGCTTTACAAAGCCACAGCCCCAATAGAGCGCCTAATAAGATGACCGCTAATTGCATCCAGGCGATACCAACCAGTAGCAAAATCAGCAATCCAGTAAGGGCAATAAAACGTCTGGGCCAGTCAGGCGTGAGTTTTTGCGCCATCCCCCAAACGGCGTGGGCAACCACGGAAACAGCGACCAATTTCAAACCATTAATAATCGCGTTGCCAGTCGGGCCATCCAGCAGATAGGCAAAGCCGGCAAAGGCAAATAACAATAACGCCGAGGGCAGGGTAAATGCGATAAATGCGGCAATGGCGCCGAGCCAGCCGCCTTTCATTAAACCAATGGAAAAGCCCATCTGACTGCTGGCTGGCCCCGGCAGAAACTGACAAACCGCGAGCAACTGGGCAAAGGTGG
>JAVVFF010000046.1:0-15106 GCA_032250995.1 Methylophaga sp.
CTTCATTTAATGGCCGTAAAATTCTGGATGGCTCTTTTGGTAATGCCGCCTTCCAAGTAGGTGCTAATGTCGGCGAAACCATCGAATTAAGTTTAGCTACCAGTGTTCGTCAAGATAGCATTGGTGCCCTGGCCAGCACAGCTACTACAGGTCTGGTTGCTCAGTTTGATGGTATAGATGCCGTTCAAAATGACTCAGCAGTATCTGGTGCATTTGCCACTAGTACTCAAGCTGCTGGTCAGACATTTAGTCTTACAGTCGATGGTGCAGCTGTAATTAGCGTAACTAATGGTACCGTTGCCGCTGCTGATATCGATACTGCATTAGGTACTCAGCCTGTTCAGGATGCACTTGCTGCAGCGGGTGTCACTTTCGCGGGAACTGCTGCCGGTAGTGATTTGGTGTTTTCAAAAGCAGACGGTACAGCATTTGATATTCTCGTCGTGAACGATGCTGCTTCAGGTGGTTTTGCCGGTGCTGATTTTGCCACAGGCACTAATCCTATCGATAATGGTTCTATAGCTGTCGCTGGTGCTGATTTAACATTGGCTAGCGGTGATTTATCAATTCAGGTTGGTGATGGTACTGCCGTTGAAATTACCGGTACTTTTGCCTCTGCACAGGAACTGGCTGATAACATCAATAGTAACGTCGATGGTGTGTTTGCTGAAGTCACACAAGCGGGTGAATTAACTTTGACCTCTACTGAAGCCTTGACTATTACCGGTGCCAATGTGCCTGTCGGTCTGGCGGATGCAGAAGTCACAGGTTCGCTGGAAACAGTTAATGTTAATTCAGTTGCCGCAGCCAATGACACAATTCAACGTATTGATGCCGCGTTAACTTCAGTTAGTGACCTGCGTAGCACATTCGGTGCGATTCAAAACCGTTTTGAATCAACCATTGGTAACCTGGGTTCAACTGTTGAAAACCTGTCGGCTTCCCGTAGCCGGATCCTCGATGCGGACTTTGCGTCAGAAACTGCTAATCTGACCCGTGCCCAGATCCTGCAACAGGCTGGTATCTCGATTCTGTCTCAGGCGAACGCTTTGCCTCAGTCAGTGTTGGGTCTGTTGGGATAATATCCTGAAAGTGTCCGCACGCATCGTGCGGACACTTCCTTTTATTAGGTTAGAAGGAATAAAAAGATGGATATTAACAATTTGGGTTCACTCGTCCCTGCCGGCAAACCTGCCAGCGGGGATTTTGTGTTGCGACCGGATAACCAAACTGCCAACGCTGGAACAGATATTGCTTCAACGCAATCAGTCGCTCAGACATCGCCAACGGTTGCCGAGCAAACCGAAAACCAAAGGCAGCAGCTTGATCAGGCGGTATCGCAGATCAATGATTATGTTCAGAATGTGCAACGTTCACTACAGTTCAGTATTGATGAACCAAGCGGCCGCAGTGTCGTGACCGTTATCGATAAAGAGACTGAAGAGGTGATTCGGCAGATTCCGATAGAAGAAGTGTTAACCATTGCGCGAATCATTGCTGAGCAATTTGAAGATGAGTTGAGTTTATTCAACTCGCAGGCATAGTTGCCTTTAGGAGTTAACGATGGCAATCACAGCAGGTGGTATTGGTTCAGGAATTGATGTAAATGGGTTGGTTCAACAGCTGGTGGCAGCTGAGGGCGGGCCCACTTCACAACGTCTTGATACCAAAGAAGCCAATATTCAGGCTGATTTGTCGGCTTTTGGCAGTTTGAAATCTGCTTTATCGCGTTTTCAGACAGCCGTTAAAGCGCTGCAAAATCAGGACAACTTTCTGAAGCAAACCGCTACGTCTTCCAACACCGATTTGTTTGCTGCAACAGCCAATAAAGATGCGGTTGCCGGCAGTTATTCTGTCGAAATCGTGCAGTTGGCGCAAGCTGCCAAAATGCGTACAGATAGTTTTCAGGCCGATGAGAATATCGGTACTGGCAACTTAACGATAAGTTTGGGTGGCAGCAGTTTTGATTTGGCTATCTCAGATGATAACAACACATTAGCGGGTATTCGTGATGCGATAAATGCCTCAGCAGATAATCCGGGGGTGCGTGCGTCGATTATTAATGTCGATGGCGGCAGCCGCTTGATTCTGACATCGGATGAATTGGGTCAAACCAATAATATTACAGTCACTGCTACAGATGATAATGCTGGTGATGGTTTTGATTTAGCGCGATTGAATACGTTGACCACTATTGACGCGGCTCAGAATGCGTTGATTAGAGTTGATAGTCAGGATATTTCCCGGGATAGCAATTCGTTTTCGGATGTGATTGATGGGGTTACCTTCAATTTAAAGAAAGCGGAAGTAGGTACGATTGAAACCCTGACCATTGCCCAAGACAATAACGCCGTCAAGGGCCGGGTAGAGGGGTTTGTCGCAGCTTACAACACGCTTAACAATACCATCAATCAGTTGTCATCCTTTAATGCCGATACTGGCGCAGCGGGTGTATTGCTGGGTGATTCCTCGTTGCGAGGTGTGCAGACGCAATTACGGCAAACACTGACTGATGCCGTGCAAGGTGTCGATATCGGCACACTGGCCGAGTTAGGGATTACCACTAATCAGGATAACGGTAATTTACAGCTGGACGAAGCACGGTTTAATACTGCATTAACGGATAATTTTACCGCTGTTGCTAATCTGTTTGCCTCTGAAAACGGAATGGCCAAACGTCTGGATGGTGTTTTGCAACGCTATACCAGCACCGATGGCGTATTGGATTTGCGATCTAATGGTTTGCGTTCACAACTAGAACGTATAACTGATGACCGTGAGCGCTTGGATCGCCGGTTGGAAGGACTGGAATCGCGCTTGAGAGCACAATTTACAGCGATGGATCAGTTGGTCGCCCAGTTACAAAGTATCAGTGGGTTTCTGGATCAGCAGTTATCAAACCTACCGCTGGCCAATATAAACAGAAGCTGAATGTTGTAAGTAAACACTGAGCTTTAACAAAATTGTGTTATGTTTTAATAAGTTGATGAGTAGCCGGTAAAGTCTGTGATTTTAACGCCGGTATTTAACGCTAATTCTGCGAAATTACAGTTAAAGATAAGTGTTTTTATGACGATAACCAAACTGACTCCGAATAGCTTCTGATATGGATAAGGATAAAAACATGCACGCCAATCACGCAATGCAGCAATACCGTCAAAACCATATTCATGGCTCGGTCGAGACCGCATCACCGCATCGTTTAGTGCAAATGCTGATGGAAGGGGTGCAAGAAAAATTGCTGGCCGCCAAAAGCTTTATGGCCAAGAACGACATTGCCAAAAAAGGCGAGCAAATCAGTTGGGCGATTTCGATTATTGATAGTCTGCGTGCCTGTTTAGATTTTGAACAAGGTGGTGAAGTTGCCGCCAATCTGGGCAATCTGTACGATTATATGGAAAGACGGCTGTTAGAAGCTAACCTGAAAAATGATCCGGCCATGATTGATGAGGTCGGTATGTTAATGGCACAAATCAAATCCGGCTGGGATGCGATTCCGGCAGAATTCCATCACGGTAAATAAAGCATCACGATGAGCACCATGCGCATCATAATTGAAGCCAGTATCGGGCACAGCGAGCAGCAATTGCTTAATGCGGAGCAGGGTGACTGGGATACTTTTCACGCACTTGAACCCAAAAGACAGCAGCTTATTAGCAGCCTGACCAATGTGGATGTTGATGTTGCCTCGCCAGATGAAATCCGCGCGGATCTGGAAAAGCTAATCGCTTTGAATGATGAAATTGAGCGTTTATGTATTGCGCATCGCAATACACTGATGCAAACCTTGTTAGAGATGCGGGCCGGTACGAAAGCTAACAACGCCTACAGCAAGTAAATTTCAAAATCTCGGCTATAAATTCTCCCTGTCATTTTTTTGACAACCCCCAGTGTTAATGCTTAACTTCTGTGTGCTAACACACATACAGTATGTCGGTTTGTTAAGCTGGGTTTATCGGATTTAAGGGAGTTTTAATGAGCGCCAATAATGTCTTGGTTGTCGATGCGGATGCCCAGCGGCGAGAGACTTTGTCTACCTTGATTACCTTTATCAATTGTCAGCCAGTGCTGGTGGATGAACCGGATAACTGGTTTGATGCGGTGACCGATCTCAATGATATTGCCATGGCAATTGTGGGTGACTGCGGCAACAGTCAGCAAACCCGTGAGTTATTACGCACCCTGGTTAATCATGAAGCGCGGGTGCCGGTTTTTACGCTGAGTCATAGCCACGAAGACGTTGATTTTCCCGGTGCGATTGGCGTGTTGCGTTATCCGGTCAAATACCCGCAGCTCAGTAATGCCCTGCAACAAGCGACAATTTATCGTGGTCAACAAGACACTGGTGGCCTGCCACACAGCAATTTCCGTTTGCTGGTGGGTAACAGCCCGGCGATGAAACAAGTGCAGCGGATGATTGAGCAGGTCTCTGATTCTGATGCCAATGTGTTGATCCTCGGCGAATCAGGTACCGGTAAAGAAGTTGTTGCTCGTAATCTGCACCATTTTTCCAGCCGTCGTGATAAGCCGTTTGTGCCGGTGAATTGCGGTGCCATTCCCGGTGAATTACTGGAAAGTGAACTGTTCGGCCATGAAAAAGGCGCGTTTACCGGTGCCATTACTTCTCGTAAAGGCCGCTTTGAATTAGCGGAAGGTGGCACATTATTTCTTGATGAAGTGGGCGATATGCCCTTGCCGATGCAGGTGAAATTACTGCGGGTGTTGCAGGAACGGACGTTTGAAAAAGTCGGCAGTAATAAAACCCAGCAGGCCAACGTACGGGTGATTGCCGCCACCCATCGTAATCTGGAATTGCATATTTCAGAAGGCCATTTCCGTGAAGATTTATTTTATCGCTTGAATGTGTTCCCGATTGAAATGGCCGCTTTGCGCGAGCGGCCGGAAGATATTCCGCTGCTGATTCACGAACTGATACAGCGTATCGAGCATGAAAACCGCGGCTCGGTCAGATTAACGGCAACGGCAATGGCCTCATTTTGTCGTTATCCTTGGCCGGGTAATGTGCGGGAATTAGCCAATGTTATTGAGCGGCTGGTGATTTTATTCCCGTATGCGACTGTTGATTTTGACGATTTGCCGGACAAATACCGCATCGAAGGTGATGAACTGCCTGACAATATCAATGCCATAATTAATGCCCGCCCACAAGCTGCTGCGCCACGTGAAGTACACCCACATCAGGACATAATGACCGATGATCCGGCCGCTGCAAGACGTCAAACCAGCGTGGCAGACCGTCAATCGGTTAGTAATGGTAGTGAATTGCCAGTTGACGGTCTGGATCTAAAAGAGCATTTGGCCAATCTGGAATTTTTACTGATTAAACAAGCGCTTGATGAAGCCGACGGCATTGTCGCCCATGCTGCGCAGCGTCTGAAAATGCGCCGCACCACGCTGGTTGAAAAAATGCGTAAATACGGCATTCAACGGGAAAGCGAACAAGTCGACTAAGTCAGTCGACATAGTCATTTTTTTGACTATGTCTAAGTTTGTATTTACTTCAAGTTATTGAATTATATATTTTAATTTTTAGGGCATATATTTTGCACAAACCCAGCAAACACGCTGATGCTGGAGCAACAATATGCACGCCAAATGGTCTGAAACCCCGTCCACTGCCACCATTACACCGGATTGGTCAAAAAACCTGCAAGTAGGCACTGCTAAACCGGTAACCAAAGTACCGACCGGCCGCAGTGCTAGCCGGATGAGCCGGTTATTATCGGTATTACCGGCCGGTGTAGTGGTGATTGATGGTGAAGGTCGTATTCAGGATTGTAATCCTGCGGCAATAAAATTACTCGGTGAACCACTGGGCGGCGAGCGTTGGATTGATATTATCCAGCGAGCGTTTCAGCCGCGCCCCGATGATGGCCATGATGTGTCATTGCGTGATGGCCGTCTGGTGCATATTTCGACCAATCCATTAGATGGCGAACCGGGGCAAATCGTTTTGTTGCATGAGGTCACCGAAACCCGTCAACTGCAGCATAAGGTTTCACATTTACAGCGGTTATCGGCGATGGGTGAAATGGCCGCCCGGCTGGCACATCAAATCCGTACGCCCTTATCATCCGCGATGTTGTATTTATCACCGCTATTAAAAGCCGATGGTGATGCTGCGACGCAACGGCGTTTTGCCGAGCGCTTGCATGACAGTCTTAGTCATATGGAGCAACTGGTGCGTAATATGCTGGCTTTTTCAAAAGGGGATATGGCTGCTGCCGCGCCGGTTAATATTGATGCTTTACTGGAAGAGGTCGCCCGGCAATTTCATAGCAGCGCCAATCAGGATGCTTGTCAGCTAATCGTTACCAATAACACCAATGATGGCCATATTTTTGGCAGTCAGCCAGCGCTGGTTAGCGCTATTAATAATCTGATTAATAATGCCCGTGAAGCCTGCCGTGAAGCAGGCAAAATCAGTTTGTCTGCCGATTACATTGAAGCTGAGCAACAACAGCAATTTATCGAGATCAGTATTGAAGACAATGGTATCGGTATTGATGAAGCTGATTTTGACAAGATCCTGCAACCGTTTTATACCACCCGTTCAGCCGGCACCGGCTTGGGATTAGCGGTGGTGCAATCCATTGTTAAAGCGCATAAAGGCAGCATGTGGCTGGACAGTCACCTTGATGAAGGCAGCACTTTTTGCCTACGTTTGCCGGTGTACCAAGCGAATCAGACGGTTGCCCGAGCGGCTACAGCCGGAGCGGTATCATGACACAAACGATGATTATGGTTGTCGAAGACGACGCCAATTTACGGCATGCTTTATGCGACACACTGGAATTGGCCGGTTATCTGGTCACCGCCACCGATCAGGGGCAGCAGGCGCTTGATAAACTCAGCAATGAGCCGGTTGGTCTGTTGCTCAGCGATTTACAAATGCAGCCGATGGATGGCCATACTTTACTGAAAAAAGCCCGGACTATGTTGCCGACATTGCCCGTTATCATGATGACGGCTTACGGCTCGGTGCAAAGCGCTGTCGAAGCCATGCATGAAGGCGCTTGCGATTATTTGATGAAGCCATTTAATGCGGATGAATTACTGGCGCGGGTGCAGCGTTATGTGCGGACTTTGCCACCAGCCGATAATGTGGTGGGCGAGGCGCCCAGTTCAAAAAACCTGCTAATGTTAGCGCAACGAGTTGCCGCCAGCGATGCCACCGTATTACTCAATGGTGAAAGCGGTACCGGTAAAGAAGTCTTATCCCGTTATATTCACCGGCATTCATCGCGTAAGGATGGGCCGTTTATTGCTATTAACTGTGCAGCGATCCCCGAATCAATGCTGGAAGCGACCTTATTTGGTTATGAAAAAGGTGCGTTTACCGGTGCCAGTCAGGCGTATGCTGGTAAGTTCGAGCAAGCCCATCAGGGCACTATTTTGCTGGATGAAATTTCCGAAATGGATTTAACGCTGCAGGCCAAATTGCTGCGGGTACTGCAAGAGCGTGAAGTGGAACGCATCGGCGGCCGTAAAGTGATTTCGCTGGATGTGCGGGTGATAGCCACCACCAACCGGACGCTGCAAGAAGAAGTCGCCAATGGTCGTTTCCGGGAAGATTTGTTTTACCGGCTTAATGTGTTTCCGCTGAGATTATTGCCATTGCGTCAGCGGGTAGAAGATATTCAGCCACTGGCCGAGCAGATTTTGCAGCGTCATAGTGAACAGCAAGGTCGTAATACACCACAGCTCAGCCCAGCCGCTATTGAACAAATGCTGGCGCATCAATGGCCGGGTAATGTCCGCGAGTTGGACAATGTGTTGCAGAGAGCGCTGATTTTACAACCGGGCATGACGCTCAGCGGCGATGATTTGGCGTTTGAAGCGATGTCGCAGTTATCTGAAATATCAGATGTCCGTCAGCCCATGGCATTACCTGAAACACAAGCCCAGCCAGAAGCGGATACGGATCTGCGCGGCCATGAGCAGCGCCATATTCTCGACACGCTCAGCAAATACCTTGGCAGCCGCCGGCAAACTGCCAAAGAGTTGGGGATCAGCGAACGCACGCTGCGCTACAAGATCTCCCGTTTTCGTGAACAAGGCATTGCCATTCCCGGCAAAGCTGGCAAGCAATCTGCATAAGCATAAGCTTTAAACGCGTCATTTTTATAGCAGGAGTATTTATGATCAACGCTATCGATCCCAATCAATTGTTGACCCAATTACGCGCCATGCAAGGGCAGGCGCAAAGTGCGCCAGTCAATCCGCAGCAGATCAACAGTAATAATCAGGTCGATTTTGGCGATTTGATGAAAAGCGCAGTGAATCAGGTCAACAGTCTGCAACAAACGTCAAGCCAGTTAAAAACCGGCTTCGAAATGGGTGATCCCAATATTACTCTCAGCGATGCGATGATAGCGTCGCAAAAAGCCAGCGTTGCCTTTGAAGCGACCGTGCAAGTTCGTAATAAATTAGTCGAGGCGTATCAAGAAGTAATGCGCATGTCGATTTAGCCTTTTGCTTTGACTGAATAAAAGAGCACGCTATGGAAAACGCCCCTGTTTCAACTGCCCGGCCGGCAAGCAATACACCACTGTCGATTATGCAAGGTAATATGGCCCGACAGCCGGTAGTAAAACAAATCATCTTTTTACTGGCGATCGCCGCCAGTATTGCCTTGGGTGGTTATATCCTGATGTGGTCGCAAACACCGGCTTATCAGGTGTTATATACCGGTATGCAACCACAGGAATCAGCCGAGGTGGTTGAGACGCTGAATCAAATGGGTGTTAATTACAAACTGGAACAAGGCAGCGGTGCCATTATGGTACCGGCAGCAGATTTACAAGGTCTGCGCCTGAAACTGGCAGCGGAAGGTTTGCCGCGCAGCAGCGCCCAGGGCATGGAAATGCTTAATGGAGAACAAGGTTTTGGCACCAGTCAGTTTATCGAACAGGCACGCTATCAACGGGCCATGGAACAGGAACTGGCGCGTTCGGTCAGCGAAATACAAAGTGTTCGCAGTGCCCGTGTGCATCTGGCGATCCCCAAACAATCTGTGTTTGTCCGCGATCGGCGGCCGCCGACCGCATCCGTGATCGTTAATTTATATGCTGGCCGTAGTTTAGATAGTGGCCATATTGCCGCAGTAACGCATATGGTGGCGTCCAGTGTGCCAAATATGAACAGTAGTGATGTCACGGTAGTCGATCAACGCGGCAATCTGCTCAGTCAGCCTGAACGTGATAAAAATATCGCCCTGAGTGATAGTCAGCTGGAATATACCCAAAAACTGGAAAAAGCCTTTATTCGCCGTATTGAAGATATTCTGGCACCGATAGTCGGCTTGCAAGGCGTGCGGGCGCAGGTAGTGGCTGATGTCGATTTCACCATGACCGAACAAACCGCTGAAAGTTATAACCCCGATTTAGCGGCAATTCGCAGTGAACAATTGACCGAGGAAGAGCGTGTCGGTGGCATGGGTGCTGGTGGTGTGCCCGGCGCTTTGGCCAATAAACCACCGGGTGGTGGTGTGGCACCGGAACAGGTTGTTGCTGAAGCAGCTGAAGGTGAGGCTGTCGCACCGCCGGTGATTCCCGGATCTAACAGTACCCGGACTATTCGTAACTATGAATTGGACCGGACTATCAGCCACAGTCGTCTGGCACCGGGTAATGTCCGTAAACTGAATATTGCCGTGTTGATAGATGAGCCGGTGAATCCCGCGGGTGAAGCTACGCCGATGTCAGAAGCGCAAATGAACCGCATCAATTCGTTGGTGCGTGATGCTGTCGGTTTTAATGAAGCACGCGGCGATAGTCTGAATGTCGTCAGTGCCCCGTTTAAAGCGCCGATTGAAGCCGAGCCTTTACCGGTGGTGCCGATTTGGCAACAAGCCTGGGCCTTGAATTTGGGCAAACAAATTCTGGGCGCGTTGGTGGTGCTGTTTTTGATTTTTGGGCTATTACGGCCAGCTTTTAAAGATTTGAATAAAACCCCGGCGAGTTTGCCCAATCAGGCCGGCAGCGATGAGGATGCCGAAAAGGCCCGTCAAGCGATCGCCGCTAGCGCCAACAATGAAGACATTGCTAAACTGACAGCAGGTTCTGATCGGATGGAGTCGCATATGAATAATGTACGCAGTCTGGTGCAACAGGATCCGGCCCTGGTCGCCCAGGTGGTGAAAAACTGGACAGCGAGTGATGCCTGATGGCGGAACAAAGCCGAAAACTAACGGGCACTGAAAAAGCGGCCGTATTTTTACGCAGCATTGGTGAAGCAGATGCGGCGCTGGTGCTCAAACATATGAGCCCCAAAGAAGTACAAAAAGTCGGCGCGGCGATGGCGATATTGAGTAATGTCAGCCGTGATGAAGTGCAAAATGTGATGACTAACTTTGTCGATACCGTCGAAAAAGAAACCGGTCTTGGTATTGGATCGCATGATTACGTTCGCAAAATGCTGGTCGGGGCGCTCGGTGAAGATCGTGCTGGCAGTCTGCTGGATCGCATTTTATCTGGTGGTAACACCAATGGCCTAGATCAACTGAAATGGATGGATGCCCGCGGTATTTATGAAGTCATTCGCCTTGAACATCCGCAAATTGTCGCCATTGTCTGCTCATTTTTAGAATCCGATCAGGCGGCTGCTGTATTAAAAATGTTTCCGGAGCGGGATCAGGCAACAATTTTACTGCGCATTGCTACCCTTGATGGGGTGCAGCCAGCAGCATTAAATGAGCTCAACGAAATTCTCGAAAAACAGTTTTCTGGTAATGCCGGTACCCAGACGGCCACCGTCGGTGGGCCGAAAACGGCGGCGGATATTCTTAACTTTGTCGATGGCACCACTGAAGCTGCGATCATGGAGAAAATCAAAGAAGCCGAACCTGATCTGGGTCAAAATATCGAAGATCTGATGTTTGTCTTTGATAATCTGATTGATGTCGATGATCGTGGTATCCAGTCCCTGATGCGGGAAATTCAGTCGGATCAACTGCAATTGGCACTGAAAGGTGCTGACGATAATCTGAAAGAAAAATTCCTGAAAAATATGTCACAGCGCGCTGCTGAAATGCTGCGTGATGATCTGGAGGCAATGGGGCCGGTTCGGGTCAGTGACGTGGAAAGCGCCCAAAAAGCCATTCTGGCCACAGCCCGTAGCCTGTCCGAAAAAGGCGAGATTGTATTAGGCGGAAGTGGTGGCGATGACTTCATCTGATGATATGGTAACCACCGAGCAAGCCGATGTGCTGTCCGCCGATGAGCTGGCTAATGCTTATCAGCGCTGGGAAGCACCGCGCATGGTGTCAGTCGAGGATATTGAACAGGGCAAACATAAGCCGCTGACCGTTGAAGCTATCGAAAAATTACATGAAGAAACGCGTCAGGAAGCGTTTAAAAATGGTTATGAAGAGGGTCATAAATCAGGCTATGACGCCGGTATCGCTGCGGGCCAAAAACAAATCAAACAGCAAGTGGCGCAGTGGCAAAAACTGATTGAGCATCTGAATGCGCCGCTGCAGGCGCTGGACGAACAAGTTGAGCAGGATTTGCTACAACTGGTGCAAACCCTGGCGCAACAGTTTATTCAATATGAATTGCTATTACAGCCCGAACGCGTCGTTGATGCGATGCGGGCAGCATTGGCCGCTTTGCCGATTAATGACCGCAAACTGAAAGTGTTTCTCCATCCGCAAGATATTGAATTGGTGAAGGCTGGTTTGGCTTTAGATCACGATGATAGCCGTTGGCAATGGCTGGAAGATCCCTTATTAGCGCGCGGTGGCGTTCGCCTAGAAACGGCCAACACCTCTGTGGATGCCAGTGTTGAAGCGCGCCTTTCGCGATTAATTGAAAAAATGTTGGGTGAGCGCCGTGAGCCAACCGAATAATTTCGGTGCTGCGCGCTGGCACCTGCAACTGCATGATCATCAACAGCGACTGAATCAAGTTGATCACAATTCACCAGTGGCCGTAGAAGGTCGCCTGACCCGCATGGTCGGGTTGACTTTGGAAGCGGTTGGTTTTCAGGCGCCGATTGGTAGCCGCTGTGAAATTCATGCTAAAGGTCAACTGCCGGTCGAAGCCGAAGTGGTTGGCTTTCATGATGAGATTCTCTATCTGATGCCGACCGGCGATATGCGCGGTCTCGTGCCCAATGCCAAAGTACGGCCGGTCCGAAGTGATTCACAGGTACCGGTGGGCGAAGCATTGCTTGGCCGAGTGGTTGATGGCGCTTGTAAACCCCTTGATGGCAAAGGCCCGCTGAAAGTCAAAGACCGGGTACCATTACACGGTCAGCCCATTAATCCTTTGGCCAGAGCACCGATTAGGCAGCATCTTGATGTCGGCGTCAGGGCTATCAATGCTCTGCTCACCATTGGTCGTGGTCAGCGTATGGGATTGTTTGCCGGCAGTGGTGTCGGTAAAAGTGTGCTGCTGGGCATGATGACCCGTTTTACCGAAGCTGATGTCATTATCGTCGGTTTGATTGGCGAGCGGGGCCGTGAGGTTAAGGAATTTATCGAAGATATTCTCGGTGAAATTGGCTTAAGCCGTGCTGTAGTCGTGGCGTCACCTGCCGATCATTCGCCGCTGATGCGGTTACATGGCGCGATGCTAGCCACCAGTATTGCCGAGTATTTCCGGGATCAGGGCAAACAGGTCTTATTGCTGATGGATTCGTTAACCCGTTATGCCCAGGCGCAGCGGGAAATCGCTCTGGCTATCGGTGAACCGCCAGCCACCAAAGGCTATCCGCCCTCGGTGTTTTCATTATTACCACAACTGGTTGAGCGCGCCGGTAATGGCGCGGCCGGCAAAGGCGCTATTACCGCGATTTATACGGTATTAACCGAAGGTGATGATCAGCAAGATCCGGTGGCCGATGCGGCGCGCGCCATACTCGATGGCCATATTGTGTTATCCCGGCAATTGGCAGAATCCGGTGTCTTTCCGGCAATCGATGTTGAAGCCTCACTCAGCCGGGTAATGCCACAGGTGGTCGACAGCAAACATTTGCAACAGGCGCAATTATTCAAACAAATTTATGCCACCTACCGGCAAAATCAGGATCTGATTAATATCGGCGCATATAACACCGGCAGTGATCCGCAGATTGATCATGCGATCCAGATGTTTCCGCATTTACGCAATTTATTGAAACAGGACATGCATCAAGCGCATGATTGGCAACAGAGCGTTGATAATCTGCAACAAACCTTGCAGGCGCCGCCCGCCACTGCCAATCCACCGGTGCGGGCAGCAACTGCACGTTAATCTTGATACAGGTCGTTTATGACACGTGCCCAAAAGTTGATTCCAGTCATTGCGATGGCGCGCCGGGAAGCCGAACAGGCGCAATTGCAACTGGCTGATGCCAATCGGCTGTTGTATCAGGAACAACACCAATTGCAGGATCTGCAGCATTACCGGCAACAATATCTGCAACGGTTTCGCAGCGCCGATCCGCAGGTGATGTCGGCGCGTAAGGCCATTGAGCTGCGCAGTTTTCTGGTGCAGTTGGATCAGGCGATTCAGATGCAGGAAAAACAGGTACGACAATATCTTGGCCAATCACAACATAAACAACAAATCTGGTTGCAGGCGCGCAGTAAACAACAAGCCATGGAAACCTTGTTAACGCGTTATCAACAGCAGGAATTGCAGCAACAACAGCGCCGTGAACAACTGCTCAACGACGAATACAGCGCACAACTATGGCGTCGCAAACAATTCTGAGTTAAAAGCGCAAAATCCGACTGCGGAAAAGTCATTGTTGGCCGATAAAATAACCATGACTGAGCCGGAAACCCAAACAGTACAATTTGCGTCGCGGTTGACCATTGCCGAGGTGCCGGATTGGTATTTACGTTTGTTATGCCTGCTGCTTGATGGTCAACCGCTAAATATTGACTTGCAAGCAGTTACACGAATCGATACCGCCGGCTTACAATTATTATGTTGCTTTGCAAAAGAGGCCGCGCGTCTGCAATTAACGCTACACTGGCAACTTTTGCCAGCATCGGTACAGCGCGCGTTGGATCTTGCTGGCCTGCAACTGGCCGACACTGAATTGAGTAATTAGGGAGTCACCATGGCAGTTATTTTAAGCGTTGATGATTCTGCTTCATTACGGCAAATGTTGATGATTACCCTGCAAAATGCCGGTCATCAAGTGGTCAGTGCCGAAGATGGTCGCGTGGCCTTGGAGCTGGCCAAACAATATCCCTTTGACCTGATTCTCAGCGATTTTAATATGCCGCAACTGGATGGCCCGGGGCTTATCAGTGCGCTACGCGCCGAACCGGCTTATCAGCACACGCCGATGTTATTGTTGACCACCGAGAATGCACCAGAAAAAAAACAAGCCGGCAAAGCGTCTGGCGCTACTGGTTGGCTACAAAAACCAGTTGATGCCCAGCAATTATTAATGACCATCGATCGGCTGCTGGCCTGATCCGGCATGACGATGACTGCGCAGCAGGCTGTTACCCAATCGGCGTTATTTATCGAAGAAGGTCGGCAGCTGCTGTTGCAAATTGAGCAGGGCTGGCAACAGGCAAAGCCTGGTGATGAACAGTGGCGTGGGCAAATGCTGCGGCAACTGCATCAGTTAAAAGGCATGGCATTAAGCTTCGATGCAACAACTGCCGCTGATTGTTGCCATCAACTGGAAAGCCAGTTAAATCAACATCATGAAACGTTATCACCGTTACAGGCGGTTACCGTTAGCCAGACGCTGGGCAGGCTGCATGAGATGTTGCATAGTCCAAATCAGGTTAACAAACCAGTTGTTGATAAAACGGCTGAACAAACCACCACCGCCATGATGCAACGCTGGCAGATTGACTTTAAACCGCTGCCGGGTTTTTTTGTTAACGGCCAGGATCCGTTGCAATTTCTGAAACAATTACAACAACTCGGTGAGATAACGGTGCAGGCCGATACCAGCAAACTGCCGGGTTTTGCTGATTTTGATGCCAGTCAATCCTACTTAAACTGGCAAATACAATTAACAACGACCGCTGATGAGCAGACTTTGCGACAGGTTTTTGACTGGGTAACAGAGGTTTGTGAATTAAAAATCACCGCTTTAACCGACAGCCCGTCACCGACCAACCCAT
>JAVVFF010000188.1:0-2556 GCA_032250995.1 Methylophaga sp.
GGCATTTGCAAAAATCTCAATACCGACCATACACCGCTGATTAATTTATATCGCCGCGCCCGTAAACTACCTGGAATCAAGAAAGTCCTGATTGCCTCGGGGCTGCGTTATGATCTTGCGGTGGAATCACCGGAATACGTTAAAGAACTGGTCACCCATCATGTTGGTGGTTATCTGAAAATCGCACCGGAACACACCGAAGACGGCCCGTTATCGCAGATGATGAAGCCTGGCATCGGCAGCTATGACAAATTCAAACAAATGTTTGAAAAATATTCCAAAGAAGCCGGCAAAGAGCAGTATTTAATTCCTTACTTTATTGCCGCGCATCCGGGCACCACCGATGACGATATGCTGAATCTGGCGATCTGGCTGAAAAGCAATGGCTTTCGTGCCGATCAAGTGCAAGCGTACTTGCCATCGCCGATGTCAGCCGCGGCTGCCATGCATCACTCAGAGAAAGACACTTTGCATAAAGTGCGTCGCGAAGGCGGTGATATTACGGTGCCCAAAGGCTTGAAAAAACGCCGTTTACATAAAGCCTTTTTGCGTTATCACGATCCGGAAAACTGGCCGATGTTGCGTGAAGCGTTAAAGTCGATGGGCCGCGCTGATTTGATTGGTAATGGCAAAAAGCATTTGATTCCGACGTTTCAACCTGCCGGTACCGGTGAAAAAGGTGAAGGCCGCCGCATTAGCCGTAAAGCGGTTACCCCGGCTATGGCTGCCAAACAATTTCGTACCCAGCATGTGCGTGGTAAAAGTGGCAAAACACCCGCCAAGCGAAGTCGTAAAAGGTAACAGCGTTTAACGTCGGGACAGTGCTTCCAGCCGTTCCAGTTCGGTATCTAATGCTGTATCGGCTAAGGTTTCACCGGCGCGTTGATACCAATAGCTGGCATTACCAAGATCGCCTTCCTGACGGTGTAAGAAACCGTGGATCAAACAGGCCAGTGGATCATTGGTAGTTTGGATTAATTGATGGGCATTTTGCCAGTCATTGTCGTGAATGTAGGCAATCGCTTGTTGGTGGATTTGTGCCATAAGTCCCCCTAACTGTTGAGGACATATTGTAACCTTATTGCCAGCTGGTGCTACCCAGCATCAACAGACTGTCGACAATAGCAAAAGGTGATGTGACTACCACAAATATTAAACGCAATAATTCGCGACAGACATAAATTGAATCGATAATAAGCGCCATGATTGTCTCCAAAGACTTGTTGCTTTTTCAGCTCATAACAGAGGCGGAGATGAAAGATCATCAAGCCCCGGCAGCAAGTCATTGAATTATAATGCCCGTCTGTGACTTACCCATGACAGTGAAATGACTGACTGATGAATTTACTTGCTTTAGATACCTGTACCGAAAATTGCAGTGCTGCCCTGATGTTTGAAGATCAGGTGTTTGCGGTTAGCGAAATCACCCAACGTGGTCACTCGGAACGCATTTTGGGGATGCTCGATACACTTTTTGAGCAAGCTGGCCGCGATTTAGCGGCGGTGGATGCATTGGTATTTGGCCGTGGCCCCGGTTCTTTTACCGGTGTGCGGGTCGGTGTTGCGGTGGCGCAGGGCATTGCCTTTGCGCAGGACTTGCCGGTGGTACCTGTTTCTACCTTAGCCGCGATCGCTCAGGCAGCTTATGCAAAACATGGTGTGACCAATATCTGCGTGGCGATGGATGCGCGAATGGGCGAGATCTATCAGGCCGACTTTGTTATTGAAAATGGTCTGGCGGTCGCACGCTCGGCAGAGCAGGTAACCGCACCGGAAAATGTCCATCCGCTGGATGATCGGCAGTGGTTTGGCGCTGGCAGCGGTTGGGCCGAATATCAACCAATACTCACCGATAATTTTGCTCAGCAATTACTGGCTACGGACAGTGCAATTTATCCCAGTGCTGAGGCCATGTTGCCTTTGGCTCAAGCACTATTGGCAAAGGGTGAACAAATGCCTGCACATCAAGCCTTGCCGGTCTATCTACGTAATAATGTCGCCAAAAAGAAAGGGCAACAATAGTGGTTGATAAAGCCGATAACATCTATGCATCACCGCTGGAAAAAATGGTCGATTTTCGTTTTGATGAGCGGGTTGCCGATGTGTTTCCCGATATGATCCAGCGTTCGGTGCCGGGATACGGCACTTTAATTGCCAATATCGGCATTATCGCCGGTCACTATGCTCAGAATGACAGTGATTGTTTTGATTTGGGGTGTTCACTGGGCGCAGTGACATTGTCGATGCGCCAGCGTGTTAAAGCTGACAATTGCCGCATTATTGCCATTGATAATTCAGCGGCCATGATTGAGCGGGCTGAACGGATCATGGCTGCAGATAATAACCGGGTGCCGGTCGATTTGCGCCACCAAGATATCAAAGACAGTGTTATCGAAAACGCCTCAGTGGTGGTGATGAACTTCACCCTGCAATTTATCGCGCCGGAGCAGCGTGATGCGTTGATCGAGAAAATTTTTAACGGCTTAAACCCCGGCGGTGTACTGATTATTTCCGAAAAACTGGCCTTTGCTGATGACAGCGCTCAACAGTTACAGC
>JAVVFF010000047.1:0-15002 GCA_032250995.1 Methylophaga sp.
AAAGGCATCAGAGACATACTTCAGAAAGATAAGGCCGAGCACTACATGTTTGTAGTTGGCGGCGTCCAGATTAGCGCGCAGTTTGTCTGCTGCTTTCCAGAGCTTGTCGTCCAGGTCTTTGAGAAATTGTTGTTCCGTATTGTCCATCTGTCCCTCGTGATTGTTGCTTTTGGCTACTGACGCTGATGAGCAGGCAGCGCATATCGGGCTTTAGCTTACCAACGATAGCAACATTCAGCACCTGTAAAACGCAACCGGTGATCGTCTTACGGGTTTTTCGACTAGGGTGTGAGGTGCTGCGCTTTAGCGGCTTGAACGCGGCGAGGGATCATTTGGCAGGTTTGGCGTGTAGTTTATTATCGCTGGTATTGTAGCCTCGCGGCAGAAGCTACTTTTATCATTCGTGCATGAGCCAGTGCGTGATAAGATGGGATATTGTGTTTAAACCATCGGTGGCATCAGGCTTTAACGGGCATTAGATAACTTAGCAACCCACCCGGCTAGGGCGGGTCGATAAGTTATTTGCCGGGTCAGTTTCGGATCAGGCTGACTGTGGTGCAATCTTTTCTAGTTGCCAGATTTCCTGATTATATTCATTCATGGTCCGGTCAGTAGAGAACTTGCCACTGTTTGCCGAATTGATAATGCTCATTTGTGTCCAGCGTGACTGATCCTGATAAGCAAGACCAGCCTGATGCTGGGCATCGATATAACTGCGGAAGTCAGCAATGGTCATCCACGGGTCTTCAGAGCTGGTGAACGCGTTGATAACATTATCAAAGCAACCCGCCTCAAATTGATTAAAGTGGCCACCGCGCAGTAAATCCACCACTCGTTTCAGATCTGGATCATTGTTAATGATTGCCTGTGGATTGTAATGCTGGCGCATCATTTCGACTTCTTTTTCATCGAGACCAAACAGGAAGAAGTTATCATCACCGACTTCTTCGCGAATCTCGATATTGGCACCATCAAGGGTACCAATGGTGATGGCGCCGTTCATCATAAACTTCATATTACCGGTGCCCGAGGCTTCTTTGCCGGCCGTTGAAATCTGCTCTGATAAATCCGCTGCCGGGCAAATCACCTCCATCGCTGAGACTTGATAATTGGGCAAAAACACCACTTTTAGCCAGTCGCCAACGGTTGGATCATTATTAATGACACTAGCCACATTACTAATCAGCTTAATGATTTGCTTGGCCATGACATAACCGGGTGCCGCTTTACCGCCAAATAACACACAGCGCTTGACCATGCCTTCGGTCTGGCCGGTTTTGATCTGCTCATAGAGGTGAATCACATGCAGCACATTCAGTAGCTGGCGTTTATACTCGTGTATACGTTTAACCTGTATATCAAACATAGCATCCGGGTTAAAAGTAACGCCGCAGCTTTGTTGAACCAGATCAGCCAGCTTTTGTTTATTGACGCGTTTGGCGGTATGCCATTGCGATTGAAAGTCTGGATTAGTCGCCAGGGGGGCCAGTTTTTGCAATTGTGTTAAATCGGTAATCCATGCATCGCCGATATTGGCTGAAATCAGTTCACTAAGTGTTGGATTACACCAGGCCATCCAGCGGCGCTGAGTAACGCCATTGGTTTTGTTATTGAATTTATGCGGCCATAAGGCAAAGAAATCTTTAAACAAACCTTTTTTCAGTAACTCGGAATGCAAAGCGGCAACGCCATTCACGGAGAAACTACCGACAATGGCCAAATGTGCCATCCGCACTTGTTGTTGCGGGCCTTCTTCAATAATCGATAAACGCGCCAAACGCTCACGATCACCGGGCCAGTGATTGGCGACTTCACGCAAAAACCGGGCATTAATTTCGTAAATAATTTCCAGAATACGCGGCAATAAACGACCAAATAAATTGACCGGCCAGCGTTCCAGCGCTTCTGGCAACAAAGTATGGTTAGTGTAGGCCATAGTTTTGCTGGTGATATCCCAGGCCGCTTCCCAGCTCAGACCATGCTCGTCAATCAGCAGCCGCATCAGTTCGGCCACGGCAACGGTGGGATGGGTATCATTTAACTGGAAGCAGTTTTTGTCGGCAAAATGGGCAAAGTCATCGCCGTGCGCTGTCACCCAATAATCGAGAATATCCTGCAGACTGGCCGACGCTAAGAAGTATTGCTGGCGCAGCCGCAGCTCTTTACCGTTTTCGCTGGCATCGTTGGGGTACAACACCATGCTGATATTTTCCGCCTCATTTTTGGCGGCTACCGCATCGGTGTAGGAGCCGGCATTAAAATCTTCCAGATTAAATTCGTCGGTGGCAGCGGCTTTCCACAGGCGCAGTTTATTGACGGTGCCGTTACGATAACCGGGGATCGGCAGATCATAAGGTACGGCCAATACATCGTTGCTATTGACCCACTGTACTTCCATCCAGCCACTGGCATTACGGCGAAACTCGGTATGGCCGCCAAATTTTACCCGCTGGGTAAATTCCGGGCGTTCCAATTCCCAGGGGTTGCCGTCACGCAGCCAGTGATCCGGCATTTCGTGCTGATAACCATTTTCAATGCGTTGCTGAAACATGCCATATTCATACCGCAGGCCGTAGCCAGTGACCGGTAATTGCAAGGTGGCACAACTATCAATAAAACAGGCGGCTAAACGACCTAGACCACCATTACCCAAACCGGCATCATGTTCCATTTCGGCCAGTTCTTCAAAATTCAAACCCAGATCTACCAGAGCTTTTTTGAGTTCGTCATCAATGCCCAGATTCAATGCAGCATTGCCCATCGCCCGGCCCATCAAAAACTCCATCGACAGGTAATAAGCCTGTTTGCAGTGGCTTTCGGCATAGGTGTGTTTGGTATGTTTCATGCGCTCAAACAACCGATCCCGCAAGGTCAGTGCCAGCGCCGAATAGAGATAATGACCGGAGGCGCAGCCTTTGTCCTGTGCCAGATGAACACCGTAATAACGCTTAATATCTTCTGCTAGGGCGTCGATGTTCATGTCGAGCGTCGGTGCTTCGTACAGCGCAGGAGCAGGTGTCGCGGTACAAGTGTAACGTGGGGTCATAACTGATCCTTAAGTCGCGTGTTTCTGGATTTTTCAGGGTTTGGTTGACGGGCTGTAAAAGCCATCACGGTTTGGCATCGTTACCATTGGCAGATTGTCTTGTGTCAGTGCCAAGTTGCGATCAATTATAGCATCCTGGCTGAGGATGTAAGCAGTCAAAGCATAAACCTCATCGGCATTGAGCGAATAGGGTGCCTGCGGCGGCATGGTCCGGCGAATATAGTCGAATAATGTGGTCGCATACGGCCAGTAACTATTGACGGTTTTTTCAGGGTATTCATCGGTCAGTGAACCGACTTCGCCGGTTAATGCCAGCGCGCTACCACCAATGCCGGCCGGACCATGACAGGCAGCGCATTGTGCAGCAAAGACCTGTTCACCTTGCGCGGCGTTACCGCTGCCAGCAGGTAAATTACTACCATTGGGTAAAATCGTTAAATGCCATTGTGACTGTTGAACAATATCGCCGGCTGGCTGGCCCAGATTGGGCGAAGGCGTATCCGCACTGCTGATGCCGATATAACCGCCCAGCATAAAAGCCAGCATCCAATTAGATATAGACATGGCTGATGCCGCCATCTTCACTGACTTCCCAACTGATAATGGCATTAAAATGAAAGAAACCATGTTTGCCGCGCGCTGCCAATAAGGTTTTGCGATCCGGCTGCACATAGCCGCTTTCATCGGTGGCCCGGCTTTGTAAAACCGCATATTGACCATGCCACTGCCAGGGCAATGAAAAGCGGGTAAAGGCTTTGGCTAACACCGGTTGTTGTAATTCGGCGTCGCCCCAAGTTTCACCGCCATCAACGGAGACTTCCACTTTGCTAATTTTGCCGCGGCCAGACCAGGCCAACCCGGTCAACTGATAAATACCAGGATTATCCGGCAAAGTCATACCCACCGACGGTGATGTGATGATCGATTTGGCCTGCATTTCAAAACTGAATTGCCGGGCGCGGCCATCGGGCATTAAATCTGTGTAGGCGGCAGTTTCGTCGCGCGTCATCGCCGGCGCCTCAACAAATTGCAGTTGCCGCAGCCATTTAACATGGGTAATGCCTTCCCAGCCCGGCAAAATCAACCGCAGTGGATAGCCATTTTCCGGTCGCAGCCGTTCGCCATTTTGATACAGCGCCAGCAACGTATCATCGAGTAATTTATCGACCGGCAGACTGATATTAAGACTGGCGCCATCAGCCGACTCGACGATAGCCCATTTGGCTTCAGGTTTAAGGCCAGCTTCACCTAACAAAATCTTTAACGGGATGCCGGTCCATTCGGCATTAGAAACCAGGCCATGGGTATAACCCGCTGCAGATTGAATTGGCTGACTGTGCCAGCCGGCGTTGCTGTTACCACCACACTCGATAAAGCAAATCCGCGATTGTATCGGATAACGCTTTAGTGCGTTGATGCTAAAAGTTAACGGCCGCTCCACCAGACCGTGGATCAGTAGCTGGTGTGTGGCTGGATCAATTTGCGGCACACCATTATGATGTCGCTCAAAATGCAAGCCATTGGGGGTGATTGTGCCCTGCAATTCATGCAAAGGTGTCCAGGAAACGCCATTACCGGGCATATCGGGATTGGCGGCTATCCAACGAATAACCGCCTGCTCATGGGGTGAGGGCTGACCATAGTTGGTAAATTCGCCGCCGGCTTTACGCATTGATTCTGGTAGTTGTTCGGTTAACGAAGCTGCTGACCAGACTGGCCTGCTAAAACTACTGGCGACTGCGCCGCCGGCGACCAGATGCGTTAAAAACTGACGTCGGCTGGCTGACATACTGTTAATCCATTACAGGTCTGTTGTGGTGAGGCTGGCATGCACAGCAAACCAGTCATCAAGCTTTTCAATGGCTTGGTCGCGACCATTCTTATTTAAAGACGAAAATAGCTGCGCCGTGGCTTCACTGCCGGTTTTTTTCAGGGCGTTGCGTACTTGTTGCAAAGTACTGCCGGCAGCACTTTTACTTAGCTTGTCAGCTTTAGTCAGCAAAATATGCACCGGTAACCCGGCTGCTTTGGTCCATTGCAACATTTGCAGATCAAACGCTTTTAAGGGATGGCGACAATCCATCATCAGCATCAAACCTCGCAGACTTTGCCGGGTTTCCAGGTATTTACCCAGCGTTTCCTGCCAGCGTAACTTGGTTTTTTCGGGCACTTTGGCATAACCATAACCTGGCAAATCTACTAAAGCCCGCTGTTCATCCAGCGTAAAAAAGTTAATCATCTGGGTGCGCCCCGGTGTTTTACTGATTCGCGCCAGACCACTGATTTGGGTAATGACATTGATAGCACTGGATTTGCCGGCATTAGAGCGTCCGGCAAAGGCGACTTCAATTCCCCGGTCAGGGGGAAGTTGCGATAATTGAGTGGCGCTGGCGGTATATTGGGCGCGACGATAGAGCTCAGACATGGAACCTTTCCAGGTGCAAAAATATCTTAATAAGCGTACCATATCGCGAGTTTTTGTATCTAAAAGTAAGCATCTAGGAATCACCATGAAAAATGTGCTTTTGGCAGTGGTCGCTGGACTGACGCTGAGTTACACCACGCTGGTCACTGCTGCGGGTGATGTATCTGCAGGTAAAGAGAAATCGGCTGTTTGCGTCGCCTGTCATGCGGCTGATGGCAACAGTTTGTCACCCGACTTCCCTAAAATAGCGGGTCAGCACGCCAGTTATATTGCCAAGCAGTTGGCCGAGTTCAAAAGTGGTAAACGCGAAAATGCCATTATGTATCCCATCGCTCAGGCGCTGAGTAAGCAGGATATGCTGGATTTGGCGGCTTATTTTGCCTCGCAGGAAATAGCCCCTGGAGCGGTATCAGATGAATATCTGGAAGCGGGTCGTAAAATATACCGTGGCGGTAATGCTGAGTCGGGTGTGCCGGCCTGTATGGCTTGTCATGGCCCCAATGGAAAAGGTATCCCTTCTGCGAAATGGCCAATGTTATCTTCGCAATACAGCAAATATATCGAAAGCCAATTGCATAAGTTTGCCAATGGTGAGCGGGCTAATGATCCCAACGAAATGATGCGTGATATTGCCAAGAAAATGACCGACGAAGAAATAAAAGCTGTGTCGGCTTACGTTTCCGGCCTGCACTAATCTGCCTTTTGCAGCTAGATAGCTGCTTTTGCCGGCAACTTAATGTGAGTTGCCGGTTCTAACGTGCTGCCTATGTCTGAACAAGACCAACCTCGCTTGCACAACCTGCCATTTCGGCGGCGATTGGTGCATTTTCTCGGATCGATGGATCTGGCCATTACGCTATTGCTAACTTTAGCGATTGCTTCAGTGATTGGCACCGTCCTGCAGCAAAATCAGCCTTACACCGATTATGTGATCAAATTTGGCCCGTTCTGGTTTGAAGTATTTGAACAGCTGGGTTTGTACGATGTGTACAGCGCGCTTTGGTTTTTAGCGATTTTGGCATTGCTGGTGATCTCGACCAGCGTTTGTGTGGTGCGTAACGCACCGTCGATGATTCGGGATATCTGGCAACTGCGCACCCAGATACAAAAAAAATCGCTGAAATTAATGCAGCATCATGCTGAATGGTCAGCGCCCCAGACGGTTTCAGCGTTAACACCGATTTATCAGCAGCAATTAAAAGCACAGGGGTTTCGCAGTCGGCTGACCGAAAAAAATGGGGCAGTGCTGATTTCGGCGATGCGCGGCGGCATGAACCGGCTCGGCTACTTATTTACCCACATTGCTATCGTGGTGATTTGTCTCGGTGGCTTGATGGACAGTAATCTGCCGCTGAAAATCGCTGAATGGCAGGGCAAATTGCAGATCGAAACCCGCGATTTGGCGATTCGTGATATTCCTGCGAACAGCCGCTTGCCGGTGAGTGACTTGGCGTTTCGGGGCAGTGTCAGTATTCCCGAAGGCCGTGGCGCCGAGGTCGCATTTTTGCCGGTGCGCGATGGTTATTTGCTACAGGCATTACCGTTTCGCATTGAAGTCGAGGATTTTCGGATTGAACATTATGCAAATGGTCAGCCGAAATCATTTGAATCTGATTTATTGATCCACGATCCCGAGCGTGCGACGCCGTTGGCGGAGACCATTTCGGTTAATCATCCGCTGATTTATAGAGAGCATGCGATTTATCAGGCCAGTTTCGGTGATGGTGGCTCCAAGCTCAGTATCGAGGCCTGGCCGCTTGATACCCGTATGGGTCAGCAGCCGGTGTCGCTGGAGACTAAAGTCTTTGCCAACAGTGAGCTCATTTGGGGTGATACCACGCTGCGTCTGGAAATGACCAGCTTCCGGCCATTCAATATCAATGCTGATCCGACCGAAGACGATCCAGATAATCTTCGCAATTTCGGGCCGAGTATTGGTTATAAATTGCGTGCACCAACCGGTGAAGCACGCGAATACGAAAACTATATGCTGCCGGTGACGCGTGATGGCCGCGAATTTTATTTAAGTGGCGTGCGTAACAGCCCGGCAGAACAATTTGCTTACTTATATTTACCGGTTGATGAGAATGGTGGGCTGGATAAATTTGTGGCTTTCAGCGGTGCACTGCACGATGCTGACAAAACGAAACGTGTCGCCAACACCATGATGCTGGATGCTTTGTCGGTGTTACCGGACAAAGATCCGCAATTAGAAGCTAGCTTACAATTGACATTGGAAACGCTAATTGCAATGTTTATGCGTGGCGGTTTTGATGAAGTGCGAAATTTTGTTGAAAATGAATTGCCTGAAGCTGAGCGTGATAATTTAGCGCCAGCTTATCTGGGTATGTTGCGGGAAATGCTGGCGCGCATGTATTTCACTGAGGTTGTTCCAGAGGCTAATCCCGAAGATCCCGAGCAGGTGCAATTTTTACAGGATGCTGTCGATGCCATGGGCAGTTTGCCGCGTTATGGCTCGCCAGTATTTTTAAAGCTCAATGATTTTGAACATATTCAGTCGACCGGTTTGCAGATCGCCAAAGCGCCGGGCAAAAATACCGTTTATTTCGGCTGTTTATTGTTGGTTATCGGTGTATTTTTACTGTTTTATTTACCGCAGCGCCGTATGTGGTTATGGTTGGAAGCTGATGGTAACGAAACCAGCGTGTTAATGGCCGGTACCAGCAACCGTAACTCGCGGGAATTTAACGCGGTTTTTGCCCGCCAGAAACAATTGCTGGTGGGTGCCAACGGGAACTCTGCCGAGCCGCAGACGACCTAATGAGGCAACCAATGCCAATAATGAGAAGCTGATGACATCAACAGAATTAACACAAAAAAGCGCACGTTTTAATTGGTGGTGGCCGTTGCTACTGTTGCTGGCGACAATTGGTATTTTTTATTTTTATCATGCAACGCTGGACGTTTATGAAACCAGCATTTTAATTATAACTGCGATTGCCATGGGCTTTTTAGGCTATTTCTGGCCGGCTTTCCGCTGGCACAGTATTGTGGTGTCGGCACTCAGCTTATCGGCGTTGCAACTCTATGGGGTGGATTTAAGCCGCGCCGAGAATAATTTCTTGCTGCAGTATCTGCTGGCCAGCCAGTCAGCCTTGATGTGGATGAGTGCCTTATTTCTGGCGGCGACAGTGACCTATTTTGCCGGTTTGTGGCGGCGTTCTGATTATCTGGAAAAAATCGGCACCGTGCTGACCTGGGCAGCAACAACATTTGGTATGACCGGTCTGATGGTACGTTGGCGGGAAACCCATATGATGGGTGAAGATATTGGCTATATCCCGGTTAGCAATTTATACGAAGTATTTATCTTGTTTGCTGTGATCACGGCATTGTTATATTTATATTATGAGCATCGTTATCAGACCCGCAAGCTAGGCGGCTTTGTGTTGTTGGTGATTTCGGCGGCGGTATTTTTCCAGCTTTGGTATATGTTTGAGCGTAATGCTGATGAGATTCAGCCACTGGTGCCGGCGTTACAAAGTTATTGGATGAAGATCCATGTGCCAGCCAATTTTATAGGCTATGGGTCGTTTGCTATGGCGGCGATGATTGGTGTCGCTTATTTGCTGGTTAACTGGCGGCAACAAAAAAATCCGACCAGTGCCTGGGTGCAGGCGATGCCATCGCTGAGCTTGATTGATGATGTGATGTATAAAAGTATTGCGCTGGGTTTTGCCTTTTTTACCGTGGCAACCATACTTGGTGCGTTGTGGGCGGCAGAAGCCTGGGGCGGCTACTGGTCTTGGGATCCAAAAGAAACCTGGGCACTGATCGTTTGGTTAAATTATGCAGCCTGGCTGCACATGCGAATGACCAAAGGCTGGAGTGGCGTACCAATGGCCTGGTGGGCAATCGTTGGCTTGTTCGTGACCTTATTCGCTTTTTTAGGTGTCAATATGTTCTTGTCTGGCCTACATTCCTACGGGACTTTGTAAATAAAGGAATTAATGATGAAAAAAATGTTGCAAACATTACTGCTATTACCGGCAATGTGGCTATTACCACTGGGCGTCAGTGCTGCCGATTATCAACAAGGCCAGCATTATGCTGAAGCCGGCAAAGAAATGCCGCGTAATGATGATAGTCAAAAAGTGCAGGTGGTTGAGCTGTTTTCTTATTCCTGTCCACATTGTTTCCGGTTGGATCCACAAGTTACCGAGTGGAAACAAACCTTGCCTGAAAATGTAGAATTTCAATTAGTACCGGCGATTTTTCGTGATAGTTGGCTGCAGTTGGCGCGGGTGTTTTATGCCGCCGAGCAAACTGGCGATCTGGAAATGCTGCATCCCAAATTATTCAGTGCTTTTCATGTTGAAAAACGCCGTCTGACCACCGAAGATGAATTGCTGGATTTTGTTGAAGAGCAGGGCATTGATCGTGAAGCGTTTGCCAAGCAGATGAATTCTTTTACGGTACAAACCAAAGTCAAAAAAGCCCTGGTGATGAGTCAGACATCAGGTATCACCGGTGTGCCGTCGATGGTGGTTGATGGCAAATATCGTACCGATGCACCGCAAGCGGGCGGTCTGGGAGCCATGCTGGATGTGGTCGATTACCTTGTTGAAAAATCTGCCGCTGAAAAATAACCGGCCGTTAAATGTTTTGAAAAGCCTGCATTTACCTGCGAGCTTTTTTATCGCTTATAAAGCAGCGGGCAGTGACTGGCTGGGACCAGCGGGTGGTTCAATCGGCGTAATTTCTGGCGGATTTACAGTGCTGTGTTGCAACATGATATCGTAATAACGGCGGATATTAGCGACATAACGGACCGGTTCATTGCCACGGGCATAACCGTGGCGGGTCGTTTCAAACCATTTTTTTTGTGTTAATAACGGCAGATTTTTGCGAACATCCGTCCAGCGATCCGGATTGCCATCATTGGTTTCGGTTAAAATACGGCCATCTTCCAAATGACCCATGCCGATATTATATGCAGCCAACGCCATCCAGGTACGATCTGGTTCCTGAATCCGCTCCGGCAAACGATCCCGCATTAAATCTAAGTAAGCAGCGCCGGCCATAATGCTTTCACTGGGATCCTGCCGATCCTCGACACCCATTTCTTCGGCAGTTGCACTTGTTAGCATCATTAAACCTTTTACACCGGTGCTGGATACCGCCTGCGGGTTCCAATGTGATTCCTGATAGGCGATAGCGGCCAGCAATCGCCAATCAAAACCATACTGCTCACCGGCCTGCATAAACCAGTCTTGATAAGCTGGTAAATGGGTCAGAATACGGCGATTAATTGCCCGGCTGTCAACATAATCAAATCTTCGAATGTGGCCGTAGTAGCGTTCAATCAAGCGATCCAAGAAACCGTTTTCTTCGATAGCATCAAAAAAATGAATAACTTCTCGATACAAGCTGACATCCGGTCCTTTTTTTAATCCCCAGGCCAAGGGCTGCGGATCGGAGATATCAAAGGCTACCCTTAACTCAGGGTAAAGGGCTTGGTTGGCCGACATTTCATTGGAATCAACAATGGTGTAATCAATCAGCTCCAACTGTAGCAGTTCTAATAAGCCGGTGCTGTCAATGTCATCATTGGCGACCCAGCTAAGTTTAGGTACTTCTTTTTTCAGTGTCTGCAGTTGTTCAACGTGACTACTATCAGCGAGTACTTCCAATTGACCATTACCAAGTTGTGCAATATTACGGGGCCGTTTAGCGCCATTGCGATAAATTAATTGCTGGGTAACTTCGTGATAAACCGGGCCAAAACGCATTTTCTGTTGTCTTTCCGGGGTGACTGTCAGGCCGGCCGCGGCGATATCTGCCTCACCTTGTTCAAGCATCAGCAGCATATTGCCAATGCTTTCCGGAATAATAATTTTCAGATCAACATTTAACTGATCGGCAAATTGCTGAGCCAACTCGTACTCAAACCCGGCGCGTTCCTGAGGGGATTTTTGATAATAACTGGTCAGGCCTTGGCGACTGACCACGCGCAGTTCACCTCGCTCCTGAATTTGCTCCAAGTGGGTACGGGCATCGTTGCAACCAGCCAGTCCAGCCAGTATTATCAGTAAGAGAAGCAAAACAAGGCGTGTTTTCAAAGTCATTTTTGTTGTGGTCGGCACAGTATTATCATCTGATAAAGACCGATTTGCATCCTTTAAAGTTTAAACGCGCTGCGGTTGATTATCGTCGGCAAACCAAAAAGCCTCTCGGAAGTGACCCACAAAATCAGCGACGCTGGCGAAAAAAATCGCGTAAAAGTTGGCTACTTTGTTCAGCTAGCACCCCGGATTCGCAGATCACCCGATGATTAATGTTGGGCAAACTAAACACATCCAACAAACTGCCGGCTGCACCGGTTTTCGGTTCGCTGGTGGCAAATACCAGTCGTTTAATACGGGCGTGAATCAAAGCGCCAGCGCACATTAGGCATGGCTCTAAGGTGACATACATAGTAGCGCCGGGTAAACGGTAATTATGCACTTTTTGACAGGCGGTTTGCAGGGCAATGATTTCAGCGTGGGCGGTGGCATCAGCGCGACTGATTGGCTGATTAAAACCCTCAGCCAGTAGTTCGTTGTTAACAATAATGACCGCGCCCACAGGCACTTCTCCTGCAGCTTGTGCCTGCGATGCCTGATGCAGCGCCTGTTGCATCCAGAAAGCATCATCCTGCATGCTGAATATGTCGCTGGATCAGATTTAATAAACGCTGACTGGCGCCCTGACTTTGTTTGATTAAATCCTGGCCAGCTTCGCCCATTTCGGCACGCCGTTTGGGATCCGCCAGCAGACTGCTGATGGTGGTGGCTAAATCAACGCTGCCGGTGACTTTAACAGCAGCACCAAATTGCAGAAAACGTTCGGTGATTTCGGTGAAATTAAAATAATGTGGCCCGGTGACCACGGCGCGGCCCAGCGCGGCCGGTTCCAATAAATTATGACCACCATGGGGGACCAGGCTGCCGCCTACCAGCGCGATATCGGCGGTGGCATAAAACAACGGCAATTCGCCCATGGTATCAACAACTAACACTTGTATTGTTGATGGACAAGGTTTGTTGTCACTGCGACGCAAAGTCTTCAGTCCATTACGCCGACATAAAGCAGCGACCCTATCAAAGCGCTCTGGATGGCGCGGCACAATGATTAGTAATAAATCATTAAACTGACTACGGACTTGTTTGGCAGCATTAAGAATGATTTCTTCTTCACCTTCATGAGTACTGGCAGCAATCCACACCGACCGGTTGCCCCACATCGCACGCATCGCTTCGGCCTGTTCGCTGAGACTGGCTGGCAAACTAATTTCATATTTAAGATTACCGACGGCATGCACCCGGTCGGCGGGTGCACCTAAGGCTTGAAATCGTTGCCGATCCACCTGCGTCTGGGTGGCGATGATTGGCAGACTTTGTAGCATTTGCCGGCTGAAATTGGCAAAACGCCGATAACCATTGGCGCTGCGTACTGATAAGCGGGCATTGGCTATCACCAGCGGAATATTTTTCTGCTGGCAGGTCAGCAATAAATTGGGCCACAACTCGGTTTCCATAATGATGCCGAACTTTGGTTGCATGGCTTTTAAAAACCGGCGAATCGCAAACGGCAGATCATAAGGCAGATAACAATGCAGCACGTTATCGCCAAATAATCTTGTGACCCGTTCACTGCCGGTCGGCGTCATCGTGGTGATTAACAATTGATGATTTGGATAGCTATTACGCAGGCCCTTTATTAATGGCCGGCTGGCTTCGACTTCACCAACCGACACGGCATGCACCCAGATAAGCGGCTGACGGCTGTTTCTGGCGTTAATAAAGCCAAATCGTTCGTTCCAGCGCTTGAAATAAGCGGGTGCCCGCAGACCTCGCCAGACAAGGCGCAGACATAAAAGCGGAATCGCAAGGTAAAACAGCAGGGTATAAATTAGCTTCAAAATGAGCTCACATAATGGCGAGGATGAGATAAATAAACGTCGAAATGATAGCATAGGCGCAGTTTTCCAGCTGATAGCCATTATGACAATTCTGCAAAAACGTTTTTTACATCCTCGCTTTTGGTCCAACTGGCTGGGGCTGGGTTTAATGCGTTTATCAGTGGTTCTGCCGGTCAGTTGGCAATTGGCGATTGGTAAAGTCATTGGCCAGTTGACGTGGCTGTTTGCCAAAGATCGGGCGCGTATTGCCCGGCGTAATCTCGAGCTATGTTTCCCTGAATTATCAATTACTGAGCGTCAGAATTTGCTGCGCCTTAATATGCAAACTATGGGCATGATGCCGCTGGAAACGGCGCTAAGTTGGTGGGCTTCAGATAAGACATTAGCCAAACGTGTTGATTATCGTGGTCTTGAACACATATGGGCAGCCTTGGCAAAAGGCAAAGGTGTCATTTTATTGACCGGCCACTTTACCAGTATGGAATTGGGTGGCCGTCTGATCATGCTGAAACAGCCAACCTATGTGATGTTTCGTGAACTGACAAGCCCGTTGTTTAATTCGGTAATGCTTAAATACCGGCAGTTTCATAGTGAAGGTACGATTTTACAGTCTGACATGCGCAGTATGCTTAGAGCGCTGAAAAAAAACAAAGTGGTCTGGTATGCGCCGGATCAGGATTTTGGTCGCCGCACCTGTGTATTTGCCAAATTTTTTGGTGTGCAGGCGGCGACCATTCCTGCTACTGCCCGGCTTGCCAAAATGAGTGGTGCGGCGGTGGTGCCGTATGTACCTGTTCGCCAAACGGATGGTCGCTATTTAATTGATATTAGTCCGGCATTGGAAAATTATCCGACCGAAGATGAACTGATTGATGCCCAGCGAATTAATGATTGGGTGGAATCGCAGGTCAGACGATTTCCGGAACAATATTTATGGGTGCACCGTCGTTTTAAAACCCAGCCGGATGGCAGGGGCCAGTTATATAAACGCCGTTAATGCCAATTGGCTGGCGTAAAGCTGTAACTGACGATCAGCGATTCTGAGCCGGGATTGTTTTTGGCAAGATCGGCATTCGACATATGATATAGCGTCATTGAAAGCTTTGAGGAAGGAGATAAGCGATAGCCTAGTTCCAGACCGCTTCGAAATAAAAAGCCACTTCCCAAATCGACGCTACCGCCATCTTCATAGCCCACTATCGCTAGTTGCGGTGTTAACAGCCAGTTTTCACCGAGCGTAAAATCATATCGGACACCGGCGTGTGCCCAATAACCACCATCCGTATTGGCTGAGAGGCCTATGGCCGGTACCAGATCCCAGCGTTGTGGGGTGAACCGATATTCAGCGCCAAATTCTACACTGTTATCACTGTCAAATACTTCAAAAACACCCGTTGATAAAGCAATTTCAGCAGGCTGTTCGGCCATACTGCTGGCGGGCAAAAACAAGGTTATTAGTATGATAGGCAATGAATAAGCCCGCACGGCGGAATCCTCTTTGGTGTTTATAATTATTTATAGCAAATTTTTGGTATTTTGCAAATAGATAGACAATCGGGATAGGGGGGAACCATAAGGCTCCGCCCCTCCCACACCACCCGGCAAGC
>JAVVFF010000048.1:0-8010 GCA_032250995.1 Methylophaga sp.
GATGTTCTTTATCTGCCGGTTGCAAAGCATGATAAACGGCAAACAGTGTGACTAATGAAGCCAGTAAATCCAGGCTCGAATCGGTTAAAGTTGCCAGCATGCTAACGGAGTCTGAGCGCCACCAAGCCCAGGCTTTAGCCAAAATTAAACTCACCGCAGTTGCCACGGAACTATATGTGGCAAGGCGCATTAAGCTTGCTGAACTTTGTTGAGTGCCTGACATGTTGCCAGTATAGTGCCATAAAGATGCCTGCAGAAAATAACATTTCGTGGGCGCCCTGCTTTCCAGTATTTAGGATAAATCATGACTATTACTCATGTTGCCAGCTCTGCGTTTGCCGACCAGCGTCCGGGAACCTCCGGCCTGCGTAAAAAAGTCCGGCAAATGCAAACACCGCATTATTTGCAAAACTTTGTTCAGGCAATGCTGGAAGCGGTCGGCGATGTCCGCGGTCAGACGCTTGTGGTGGGTGGTGATGGCCGGTTTTATAATGAGACAGCCATTCAAGTTATTGTCAAAATGGCGGCAGCGCATGGCGTGGGCAAATTGATCATCGGCCAGCATGGCCTGTTATCTACCCCCGCCGCTTCTTGCGTGATTCGTAAAACCAATAGTTTCGGTGGCATTATTTTATCGGCCAGTCATAACCCGGCTGGCCCGGATGGCGATTTTGGTATCAAGTTTAATGTTGCCAACGGTGGTCCGGCACCAGAAAAAATCACCGACGCCATTTTTCAGCGCAGCCAGACTATGACTGCGTATCAGATCGCTGAAACCGCAGATATCGATTTAACGCAGATTGGCCAACAAAAGCTCGGGGATTTGCAAATAGAAATCATTGATCCGGTCAGTGATTATGCTGATTTGATGGCCGATATTTTTGATTTTCCGGCGATTCGCGCCCTGCTCTGCAATGGTCGGTTTAACATGCGATTTGATGCCATGCACGCTATTACCGGCCCTTATGCCTCTGAGATTCTCGAAAAACGCTTAGGTGCTGCCTCTGGCACTGTGATGAATGGTGTTCCGCAGACAGATTTCGCCGGTGGTCATCCTGACCCGAATCTGACCTATGCCGAGGAGTTAGTCACTACTATGTTTGCCGATGATGCACCGGATTTTGGCGCGGCGTCGGATGGCGATGGCGATCGTAATATGATTCTGGGCAAACAGTTTTTTGTCACGCCTTCTGACAGTCTGGCAATAATTGCTGCCAACGCCGAATTGATCCCAGCTTACCAAAAAGGTTTAACCGGCATTGCTCGGTCGATGCCCACTAGTCAGGCAGCCGATCGGGTGGCGGCGGTGCTGAATATTCCCTTATTTGAGACTCCGACCGGCTGGAAATTTTTCGGTAATTTGCTGGATGCCGGTATGGCAACCTTATGTGGTGAGGAAAGCTTTGGTACTGGTTCTGATCATATTCGCGAGAAAGATGGTTTATGGGCGGTGCTCTGCTGGCTGAATATTCTGGCGGCAAGACAACAATCGGTGGCGGCAATTGTCGAGCAGCATTGGCAAAAATTTGGTCGCAATTATTACACGCGCCATGATTATGAAGCCGTGCCGGCTGATAAAGCTGAACTACTGATTAAACAACTCCACGAAAAGCTACATAAATTACCGGGCAAAATCTTCGGTGATCGTACGGTGAGTTTTGCCGATGATTTCAGTTACCGGGATCCCGTCGATGACAGTTTTGCCGAGCATCAGGGTATTCGCATTGGCTTTGATGATGGCGCACGGATGATTTTTCGTTTATCGGGAACCGGTACCGAAGGCGCTACCTTAAGGATTTATATCGAAAAATATGAAGACGCACCGGACAAATTATTGCAGGATTCGCAATCCGCATTAAAAGATTTGATTGGGCTTGCCGATGAGCTGGCGCAAATCAAATTGCTAACCGGCCGCGACCAGCCAACTGTTATTACCTGAGGTATTATGCAACCCCTTATTCTAGGTTCCAGTTCACCGTATCGCAGTGAATTACTGACCAAACTGCAACTGCCATTTACCACGGCATCCCCCAGTATTGATGAATCACCGTTAATAGGTGAGTCACCGGCGCAGTTAGTATTGCGGCTGGCCGAAAACAAAGCCCGTAAAGTGGCCGAAAGTAATCTGTCAGCCCTGGTTATTGGTGCTGATCAGGTGGCGGTTTTAGACGGTGAGGTGCTCGGTAAACCGGGCACAATAGATAATGCAGTCAGACAGTTACAGGCCGCTAGCGGTAAAACAGTCACCTTTCTGACTGGCCTTGCTTTATATAATGCTGCCATCCAGCAAATGCAGTCAGTAGTTGAGCCCTTTGAGGTCAGTTTCAGGCATTTGTCGGCTGCGCAGATCCGCCGTTATGTGGCTATGGAACAGCCATTGGATTGTGCTGGCAGCTTTAAATCAGAAGGCTTGGGCATCAGCTTGTTTAACGAACTCAGAGGCAGTGATCCGAATAGTTTGATCGGGCTGCCGCTGATTCGTCTTATTGATATGCTCGCCGCTCAGGGCGTTAACGTTTTAGGCTAATTTATTCGGCTGGTGCCATTTTATCGGCATTAGCGGTTGCCGCAGCCTGCGCTGCCAGATTATTCATGGTGCGCGCCATTAATTGCCGGGCAGCACGTGAACGCATGGTTTTTTTCATGCCTTCGGTCAGAGCAGCATCAACTTCATTTGCTGCCAGTAATTCACCTAATTTTTCCAAATGCGTTTCACAGCTGGCCATGATGTCATCCGCATGTTGCTGGGCATCTTTACCATTTTTACTGGCGCTGAGACGGCTTTGCATCATACATTTATTGTAGTCAGTAATATGGCCATACATCGCTTTATTAGCGGCTTCAGGCATATCAGCCGGTGTTTTATTGGTCTCAGCAAAGCTGATAAGCGGCAGACTGAGTAATAAAGCGGCGCTGACGCTGACAAAGGTTTTTCTCATTATTCTCTCCGGTTTTATTTTGCAAACGCTATGACAGGTCTTATTTTCAAATTATCCCGTCACCGGCCAATACTATACACTTTGCGTTTTATTATTCGCCGACAAGATGTACCGGCCCAGTGTTTTTAGGTGTTTATGACGGTTTTGGAAGATCAGCGCTATTTGCAAATTCAGCAGTGGTTACAAAGGCTTTTTCCCGGTCAGCAATTCACCCTGACCAGTGCCTCGAGTGATGCCAGTTTTCGGCGTTATTTCAGAGTGAACACTGCTGAAAACAGCTGGATTGTTATGGATGCGCCGCCCGCCCATGAGGATATCAAACCGTTTATCCAGATTGGCAAACTGCTGGCATCTCATAAACTACCCGTCCCGCAGATTTTTCAACAAAACCTGGAGCAAGGCTTTTTAGTGCTGGGTGATTTGGGCAATACTTCATTTTTATCGGTTTTGAATCAAGACTCAGTACAAAACCTTTACCGACAAGCCATTGATTGCATTGTACAAATGCAGTTAATCAATAAACCCGCTGATTTACCAAACTACGATGACAAACTATTAGCTAACGAACTGGCGTTATTTGATCAGTGGTTTTTAAGCCGGCATTTAGGCCTTGAAAAACCTGCTTTTGTTGATGATTTGTATGTTTTTTTAATCAACGAAGCACAACAGCAACCGCAAGCATTGGTACACCGGGATTATCATTCGCGAAATTTGATGCTGCAGTCCGATGGCTCTGTGGGCATTATTGATTTTCAGGATGCCGTTTGGGGCCCCATCACTTATGACTTAGTGTCGTTGCTGCGTGATGTTTATATTCAATGGCCAGCAGCATTGGTGACTGAGTTATTAAAGTATTACCGTCAACAAGCGATTGAACAGCAGATTTTCACTGAATCAGTCACTGAGCAACAATTACAACGCTGGTTTGATTTAATCGGCTTGCAACGGCATTTAAAGATTTTAGGCATTTTTTGCAGACTTCATTATCGTGATAATAAAGCTAATTATTTAAATGACTTACCGATGACACTTAATTATGTTTACGAAGTTTGTTCACAGTATCCAGAATTAACCGAATTATTTAATTATCTGCAACAACCAGCCATTAAAGACCACATTTTATGAAAGCCATGATCCTTGCTGCCGGCCGTGGTGAACGATTACGACCGCTGACCGACTATACGCCCAAACCACTACTCAAAGCCGGCGGCAAATCGCTGATTGTGCATTTAATTGAACGGCTGGTTAACGCAGGATTTGTAGATATCGTCATTAACTATGCGCATTTGGGCGAACAGTTTCCGGCGGTGCTGGGCGATGGTTCTCGCTGGAATGCCAAAATCACCTATTCCCCTGAATTATCCGGCGGACTGGAAACCGCTGGCGGCATTATTCATGCCCAGCCCTTACTGGGCAATAAGCCGTTTTTAGTGGTTAATGGCGATATCTGGACTGATTTTGACTTTGCCACACTTCACAACTGTCTGACCAATAACGCGCTTTGTCATTTAGTTTTAGTTCCCAATCCACCACAACACCCTGATGGCGATTTTTATCTTGACTCAAATAATCAGATCCATCCGCAAGGCCCGGCAAAATCGACATTCAGTGGTATTGGGGTTTACCAGCCTGAATTATTCGCCGGTTTGGATGACACTAAAAGACCATTAAAACCGCTTTTGCTCAAGGCGATGCAGCAAAATCGTGCAACTGGCATGTTATATGACGGTGTATGGTCGGATATCGGCACAGCTGAGCGCCTGGCCGCACTTGACCATCAACTAAGCTATTAAGCGCAAAGAAATTCCAATAGCGCTTTTTGCGCATGCAAACGATTTTCGGCTTCCTGCCAAACGACGCTTTGCGGGCCATCAATAACTTCGGCGGTCACTTCTTCACCACGATGTGCCGGCAGGCAATGCATAAATAAAGCATCTGCGGCGGCCAGTGCCATCATTTCAGCATTAACCTGAAACCCCGTAAACGCTAATTCACGTTTACGCTGTTCTACTTCCTGGCCCATACTGGCCCAGACGTCTGTGACGATTAAATCAGCACCTTTGGCAGCAGCTTTTGGGTCATTAAACAGCTGGATTTGCGCATTTACCGATTCGACAATTTCCGCAACCGGTTGATAACCATCGGGCGTCGCAATATTGAGTTTAAAATCAAACTGCTGGGCGGCATTGATATAGGAATGACACATATTATTGCCATCACCGATCCAGGCCACGGTTTTGCCTTTGATATCACCGCGCACCTCAAAATAGGTTTGCATATCCGCCAGTAGCTGGCAGGGATGAAATTCATTGGTCAAAGCATTAATCACCGGCACCGATGAGTATTTAGCAAAGGTATCCACTTTGGCATGTTCAAAGGTGCGGATCATCACTGCATCGACCATGCTGGAGATAACCCGCGCCGAATCTTCGACCGGCTCACCACGACCTAATTGGGTATCATCCGGCGACAGAAAAATTGAACCACCGCCAAATTGCACCATGGCCGCTTCAAATGACACCCGTGTCCGGGTTGATGATTTTTCAAAAATCATCGCCAGCACTTTATTTTTCAGCGGCTGATAAATCTCACCGCGCTGATGCATTTGTTTAAGTTCAATTGAACGATGAATCAGGATGTTTAATTCCGACGGGCTCAGATCCAGCAGTGTTAAAAAATGTCTCATTATCAGGCAACACTCTCTACGGCATTTTCAGCCAAAAACGCGCTGACCAGCGCACTGACTTTATCAACGATCAGATCCGCTTGTTCAGCAGAGATAATCATCGGCGGCAATAAACGGATCACTTTGTCGGCAGTAACATTAATCAATAGATGCTCAGCCAAGGCGGCTTTAACCAGCGCACCACAGGGCTGATTTAACTCGATACCGATCATAAAACCCTTCTGCCGAATCGATTTAACCCCGGATAACTTGCCAATTTTGGCTTTAAAATCAGCCAACATTCTTGGCGCCAGGATATTGACGTTGTCGATTAAATGTTCGGATTCGATGGTTTCCAAGACTGTTAACGCCACCCGCGCAGCCAAAGGATTACCACCAAAAGTCGAGCCATGGTTGCCGGCTTCCAGCACACCTAAAGCCGGTCCTGCTGCAAGGCAAGCCCCCACTGGTACACCATTACCCAGGGCTTTGGCTAAGGTCATCACATCCGGCAGAACATTTTCATGATGCTGAAAAGCAAACCATTTGCCGGTACGGCCAATACCAGATTGCACTTCATCAAGTATCATCAGCAATTTACGTTGCGTGCATAACTGCCGGACTTCATGCAGATATTCAGCATCCGGAATTTTAATACCACCTTCACCCTGCACTGGCTCCAGCATGATGGCAACGGCTTCCGGCCAGTGACTAATCGCCATGCGCAATGCATCGATATCGTCATATGGCACGCGCACAAAACCAGGTACCAACGGCTCAAAACCAGCCTGGATCCTAGCGTTACCCGTAGCCGACAGTGTCGCCATGGTGCGGCCATGAAAACTGCCGTCCATAACGATAATCACCGGCTTATCAATGCCTTTTTGATGACCATATTTACGTGCCAGTTTGATCGCCGCTTCATTGGCTTCAGCACCGGAATTACAAAAAAACACCTGATCCATGCCCGATAAGGCTGTCAGTTTATCGGCCAGCTTTTGCTGCATTTCGATGTGGTAAACATTCGAGGTGTGGATCAGGGTTTTCGCCTGATCACAAATCGCTTCGGTAATTTTCGGATGACAATGGCCTAAATTAACCACGGCAATACCACTGAGCGCATCCAGATAACGCTCACCTTTAGCATCAATCAGCCAGGCACCCTGTCCCTGCTTGAATGTTACATCTAAACGACCATAAGTCGGCATGACAGTATCGGTCATGGCTTTAACTCCCTGCCTTCAAGGCGATAACACTGACGGCTAATTCTGCCGCTAACAAACGAAAAATGGCAGTTTCGCAAGAAACTGCCATATCCGGGTATCACAAATTTAGTAAGGCGCATCATTGCGCCAAATTTTATGCCGCGTAGTTAGCGGCAACAAATTCCCAATTAACCAAAGACCAGAATGACTCCAGATATTTAGGACGCGCATTACGGTAATCAATGTAATAAGCATGTTCCCAAACGTCACAGGTCAACAATGGCGTTTGACCGGCAGTTAGTGGGCAACCGGCATTGCTGGTATTAACAATTTCAATGCTGCCATCAGCATTTTTCACCAGCCAGGTCCAGCCTGAACCAAAGTTAGTTGCCGCTGACTTGCTGAATTGATCTTTAAACTCAGAAAATGAACCGAACTTGCTGTTAATAGCATCACCCAGCGCACCGTCAACGGCATCTTTGCCATTAGGTGTCATGCAGTTCCAGTAAAAAGTGTGGTTCCAAACCTGCGCGGCATTATTAAAAATACCACCACTGGATTTAGTAATAATATCTTCCAGCGTTTTGCCCTCAAATTCCGTACCGGGCACCAGATTGTTCAGGTTATTGACATAGGTTTGGTGGTGTTTGCCATAGTGATATTCAATTGTTTCGGCGGAAATATGCGGTTCCAGCGCGTTGTTCGCGTATGGAAGTGGTGGCAATTCAAAAGCCATATTAAATCTCCTTAATTAAGTCCGAACTAAACTACAAAGTCTAAGCGAGCCGGGGTGTTATGGCAAGTTTTAAGCTGGAACGTTCCTTTTGAAAAACAGGCTATCGTCAACATTAAAGAGTGTTATTGCCATCATAACGGCATCTTCACGACCCTGCACAGCTGGATAATAACCTTGTCTTATGGCCATTTCGTTAAAACCGGCCGACAAATATAAAACTTGGGCGCGGTGGTTACTGCACCTGACCTCTAACACCATCAAATTCGACTCACGCAAGCTAACCGCATCAATTACGGCATTTAGCAATTGTCGGCCCAGTCCCCGACCTTGTCTATCCGGATGCACACATATATTGAGCAGATGCGCTTCATCTAAAACATATTGCACCAACGCATAGCCAATAATTTGCTTATTTTCCCGTACCACCCAGCCTTGATAGCCGGCATGCAAGCTGTCTTGAAAATT
>JAVVFF010000048.1:8110-14672 GCA_032250995.1 Methylophaga sp.
TAAGTCACGCCAAGCTTAACCATGGCTTTAAGAATATTTGCCAATAATTGTTGCTCTGCCGGTACCTGTGTTGACGGATAACAAACCAACACCTGGCAATTACTGATAAAAGTCTTCTCTATTGTCGGCAACGCTTGCTCAGGCAATGAAGACTCAGCAATCGTTTCCGGCTGAGGATTTTGCCGCAGTTGCCAGACCGGTATACCCAGTTCACCCAGTGTCCACAGCTGTTGCTCTGAGAGGTTTACAGTCATCATTAAACCTGCGGATGCGCTCGTTCAGGGCCTAACAACATTTTGTTTAAGGCATTGATATAAGCTTTGGCAGAAGCAATCACAATATCGGTATCGGCGCCCTGACCACTGACCATACGGCCGCCTTTTTCCAACCGGACATTGACTTCGCCTTGCGCGTCGGTACCGCCGGTAATATTGCTGACCGAATACAGCTGTAATTCGGTGCGACTTTGCACGATGGATTCAATCGCTTTAAAGACTGCATCAACCGGGCCGCTGCCACACATTTGGGTTTGGATTTCCTTGTCATCAACTTCCAGCGTCACGGTCGCCAGAGGCGTTTCGCCGGTTTCACTGCAGACTTTTAATGCGACTAAACGCACCCGTTCGTTTTCTTCGGCAAGGGTATCGCTGACTAAAGCCTGTATATCTTCATCAAAGACTTCGTGTTTTTTATCGGCCAATTCTTTAAACCGGGTAAAGGCGGCATTAAGTTCAGTTTCAGACTCAAGTTCTATGCCTAAGTCTTTTAATCGTGACCGGAAAGCATTGCGACCGGAATGTTTCCCCAAGACCATACGGTTAGTATTCCAGCCAACATCTTCGGCGCGCATGATTTCGTAGGTTTCACGGTTTTTCAGCACACCATCCTGATGAATGCCGGATTCGTGGGCAAACGCATTGGCGCCGACAATCGCTTTATTTGGCTGTACTACAAAACCCGTGACGCCTGACACCAATCGTGAAGCAGCCAGGATCTGGGTGGTATCAATACGGCTGTCACACGAGAAAAAATCCTGACGCGTACGCACCGCCATCACCACCTCTTCCAATGCAGCGTTACCGGCCCGTTCACCTAAGCCATTAATTGTGCATTCGACCTGCCGGGCACCATTCATCACTGCTGATAAAGAATTGGCCACTGCTAAACCTAAATCGTTATGGCAATGCACCGAAAAAACCGCTTTATCAGCATTAGGGATGCGTTCACGCAGGTTTTTAATCAACTCACCAAATTGATGCGGCATGTTGTAACCGACGGTATCGGGAATATTCAGCGTGCGGGCACCAGCATCAATCACCGCTTCCAGCACCCGGCACAAAAAGTCTAAATCACTGCGACCCGCATCTTCCGGCGAAAACTCGACATCATCAGTGTATTTTCGGGCGCGTTTAACCGCTTTTACCGCATTTTCGACGACCTGATTCGGTTCCATACGCAGCTTCATTTTCATATGAATCGGCGATGTGGCAATAAAAGTATGAATCCGCGAGGCATTGGCACCTTTTAGCGCCTCACCTGCCCGGTCAATATCGGCATCAAGGGCCCGGGCCAAACCGCACACGCGGCTGTCTTTAATAGTATTGGCCACAGCTTGCACAGCTTCAAAATCACCGACACTGGCAATTGGGAATCCAGCCTCGATAATATCAACACGCATCCGCTCCAGCACTTTGGCGATGCGGATTTTTTCATCCCTGGTCATTGACGCACCAGGGCTTTGCTCACCATCACGCAAAGTGGTATCAAAAATGATTAGTTGTTCGCTCATGCCGGTTTCTCCACCATTTTTGGTAAATAAATACCAAGATTGGCTGTTTTTTATTTTAGTTAAAGCTTTATTTTAGCTCGCTTATTTACCCTGCGCCCGCTCATTACGGTGTTTACGTAATTGAATCAATGTTAAAACCGGACCAGACAAGGCATAAACCATAAATGCCGTAAACAACACAATCGGTGGATCAATGGCAATCAATGCAAATATCAGCACCAAACCAAGGATCACCATAAACGGCACTCTTCCGCGCAGATCCAACTCTTTAAAGCTGTGATAACGCACGGTGCTGACCATCAATATCGCGGTAAAAAAAGTCAGCGGCACACCGACCGTGGTCAGCACAGTCGGATCTAAATCGTACTTATGTCCCAGCCAGACCCAGCCGGCGATAGTAGCAGCAGCGGCCGGACTGGGCAAACCTTGAAAAAAACGTTTATCGGCAATGCCCACCTGGGTATTAAAACGCGCCAGACGCAAAGCACCGCACGCAGCGTAAATAAAGGCCACCATCCAGCCAAATTTACCCATGCCGGATAAGGCCCATTCAAACATTACTAAAGCCGGTGCCAGACCAAATGCCACCATATCTGACAAGCTGTCATATTCAGCACCAAAATCACTTTGGGTATTGGTCAGTCTGGCAATTCGGCCATCCAGGCCATCCATGATCATCGCCACAAAAATGGCAACAGCAGCGGTGGCAAAATCACCTCGTATTGCAGCGACAATGGCATAAAACCCGGCAAATAACCCTGCAGTTGTGAACAGGTTTGGCAGCAGATAAATACCGCGGTTTGGTTGTTCTTCAGGATTAACCATGAAAACTCCATATGGTAGTAAATGCGTCAAGCTATTATGACAGTGGCGCCTGGTAGATACAAAAAAGGCCGGCAGCTTGCGCGACCGGCCTCGTTAAAACGGCTCAACGTTGGTTAGTTTTTGCTTTTATCAACGATTTTCTGGATCCAGGGCATCATTTCACGCAATTTGGCACCGGTTTGTTCAATCGGATGCTCAGCATTCAGACGACGCATCGCGGTCATTTCCGGATAACCGGACTGGCCTTCCTGAATAAACTGCTTGGCATATTTGCCTTCCTGAATGTTTTTCAAGGCTTCACGCATCGCCCAGCGGCTTTCTTCGTTAATGATTTTCGGGCCAGTCACATACTCACCGTACTCGGCATTGTTGGAGATCGAGTAATTCATGTTGGCGATACCGCCTTCATACATCAGATCAACAATCAGTTTCAGCTCATGCAGACATTCGAAATAGGCCATTTCTGGCTCATAACCGGCTTCAACCAGGGTTTCAAAACCGGCTTTTACCAGTTCAACCGCACCGCCACACAATACGGCTTGTTCACCAAACAAATCGGTTTCGGTTTCATCGCGGAAAGTGGTTTCGATAATACCGGTCCGGCCGCCACCAATGGCTGATGCATAAGACAGCGCAATGGCTTTAGCTTTGCCGGAGGCGTCTTGTTGAATGGCGATTAAATCCGGAATACCACCATCTTTAACAAACTCACTGCGTACCGTGTGCCCCGGCGCTTTGGGCGCAATCATAATGACGTCCAAATCCTCACGCGGCAGGATCTGGTTATAAACAATGGCAAAACCATGGGCAAATGCCAGCACTGCACCTGGTTGCAGATTTGGCGCGATTTCGTCTTTATATAATGCCGACTGGAATTCATCCGGGGTTAGCACCATCACCAGATCAGCGGATTTAACGGCTTCACCAACGTTATCCGACACATTCAGACCGGCACTTTTTGCTTTAGCAATTGAAGACGAACCAGCACGTAATGCAACAGTGATATCAACACCGGAATCTTTCAGATTACAAGCATGGGCATGGCCTTGCGAGCCGTAGCCGATAATCAGCACTTTCATGCCGCGGATAATCGACAGGTCACAATCTTTATCGTAGTAAATATTCAAACTCATGTTTAGTTCCTTGGTTTTTAAAGTATGCGTTGGTCAGATATGCAGGTTTCGGTCACCCCGGGCAATGCCGGAGACACCGCTGCGGACCGTTTCGAGAATTTTGTGCTCTGACAAAGCCTCAATAAATGAATCCAGCTTACTGCCGGCACCGGTCATCTCTATCGTATAAGTTGATGCGGTGACATCAATGACCCGGCCCCGAAAAATATCGCTCAGACGTTTAACATCTTCACGCTGATCCATGGTGGATGCCTTGACTTTAATCAGCATCATTTCCCGTTCGATATATGGGCCGTCACTGAGTTCCATCAGCTTAACCACATCAATCAATTTATTAAGCTGTTTGGTAATTTGCTCAATGATCCGATCGGTGCCGGTCGTGACAATAGTCATCCGCGACAATGAGGCATCTTCGGTCGGCGCTACCGTCAGCGATTCAATATTGTAACCACGGGCTGAAAACAGGCCAGCAACGCGTGACAAGGCACCGGCTTCATTTTCAATCAAAATGGAAATGATATGGCGCATTATGATAACTCCCGTTCCGGATCTTGCGGCAACACACAATGCGGCGACATATGCATCTCATTATGCGCTTTGCCCTGAGCAATCATTGGATACACATTTTCAGTCTGATCAGTAACGATATCAAGAAACACTAGCCGATCTTTCATAGCAAACGCTTCTTCCAGTTTCGGCCGCAAATCTTCAACCCGCTCAATCCGCATGCCAACATGGCCATAGGCTTCAGCAAGTTTGACAAAGTCTGGCAGCGATTCCATATAAGAATGAGAATAGCGATTTTGATAAAAGAATTCCTGCCACTGCCTGACCATGCCCAAGTATCGGTTATTAAGCGCAATGATTTTGACCGGCAGATCATATTGCAAACAGGTCGATAGCTCCTGAATACACATCTGGATACTGCCTTCACCAGTCACACACACCACGACTTCATTTGGAAATGCTAATTGCACTCCCATTGCCGCCGGCAAACCAAAGCCCATGGTGCCGAGACCACCAGAGTTAATCCAGCGATTGGGTTTGCTGAAACCATAATATTGCGCTGCCCACATTTGATGCTGGCCAACATCGGAGGTGACGTAAGCATCGCCTTTGGTGATTTCATGTACCAGTTCAATAACGGCCTGCGGTTTAATCTGGCTGCTGTTGTGGTCGTAAGACATACATTTTTTAGAACGCCAGCCATTAATTATCGCCCACCAAGCATCAATAGCATCCTTATCGGGCTGCTTTTTGCTGTTATCAAATAAGTGGTTCATGTCCGTCAGTACATCCGCAACACTGCCGACTATCGGCACATCAACGGTGATCGTTTTTGAAATCGACGAGGGGTCAATATCAATATGTATGATTTGCGCGTGTGGACAGAATTCAGCAATCTTGCCGGTAACGCGATCATCAAACCGCGCACCAATGGCAATCAGCACATCACAATCATGCATCGCCATATTGGCTTCATAAGTACCATGCATGCCCAACATGCCCAAAAACTGTGGATCATCCCAGGGTATGGATCCTAACCCCATCAATGTTGTGGTAACCGGATAACCCAGTTTTTTAACAAACTGCCGCAGTGGTTCGGCAGCATTGTCCAGCACCACACCGCCACCGGTATAAATCATCGGTTTTTTGGCGGTCAGCAATAAATCTACTGCCCGCTTGATCTGACCGGGATGACCTTTGGTCACCGGCTGATAGGAGCGCAGCGATACTTTTTCCGGATAAACATACGGAATTTTGATATTAGGATCAGTGATGTCTTTTGGTACATCAACGACAACGGGACCAGGCCGGCCGGTGGTTGCCACATAAAAGGCTTTTTTGAAGGTTGCAGCCAGATCATTAATGTCTTTAACCAGAAAGTTATGCTTGACGCAGGGCCGGGTAATCCCCACCGAGTCAACTTCCTGAAACGCATCGCTACCGATATTAGCGGTTGCCACCTGACCAGTAATCACCACCATTGGAATGGAGTCCATGTATGCAGTGGCAATACCCGTTACCGCATTGGTCGCACCCGGACCAGATGTGACCAAGACTACGCCTGGTTTACCGGTTGCCCGGGCATACCCGTCAGCAGCATGTGTCGCAGCCTGTTCATGACGCACGAGAATGTGCTTGACCCCCTCCTGTTGATACAGCGCATCATAAATATGCAGCACTGCACCACCCGGATAGCCAAACAAAAACTCAACGCCCTCGTCTTTCAGACACTGGACCAGAATCTCACCACCGCTTAATTCCACGTCTTCCTCTCTCGAACCGCTGTCGCGATACGCTGCAAAATATCAAACGTCTAAAGTTACTTTGTATAGGGTTTCAGGTCAAGAAAAACTGGCTTCAATCGCAGTCATGACGCCATTACCCGGATAATTCCGTATCTGGTAAAGCCAACCATATGCCATAATACCAAGTCATGAAAACTGTATCTGAAACCACACTGACGATTATCCGCCCGGACGATTGGCATTTACATTTGCGCGACGATGCGGCACTGAACCGAACCGTTATCGATAGCGCACACCAGTTCTCACGCGCTATTGTCATGCCTAATTTACGCCCTCCGGTCACGACCACGCAAATGGCACAAGCCTATCAGCAGCGAATTTTGTCGGTATTGCCAGACAATGCTGATTTCGAGCCGCTGATGACCCTGTATTTGACCGACAATACACCGTCCAGCGAAATTGAAATAGCGGTCAATAGTGGCATCGTTAAAGCTGTGAAATTGTACCCGGCCGGCGCAACCACCAACTCCGATGCAGGTGTCACCGATATCAATCATTGCCGC
>JAVVFF010000049.1:0-14635 GCA_032250995.1 Methylophaga sp.
ATGCTGGCCTTCTCATCAGCTTCGACTTTATCACCCAGATCTTTCAGCGATTTATTGGTCGCATGAATCAAACCATCAGCTTGGTTGCGGGCGGTGACCAGTTCATGGAATTTACGATCTTCATCAGCATGCGCTTCAGCATCCTTGACCATTTTTTCCACTTCATCATCGCTCAGACCACTAGACGATTTGATAACAATCGACTGCTCTTTACCGGTCGCTTTATCTTTAGCCGACACATTCAGGATACCGTTGGCATCAATGTCAAAAGTGACTTCGATTTGCGGTACACCGCGCGCCGCAGGCGGGATATCGGCCAAATCAAAACGACCCAGCGATTTATTGGCAGCCGCCATTTCCCGTTCACCTTGCAACACGTGAATGGTCACTGCCGGCTGGTTATCGTCAGCCGTTGAAAACACTTGGTTGGCTTTAGTAGGGATGGTGGTGTTTTTCTCAACCAGTTTGGTCATCACGCCACCCATGGTTTCGATACCCAAGCTCAGCGGGGTAACATCGAGCAACAATACATCTTTAACATCACCGGCCAGAACACCTGCCTGGATCGCAGCACCCACGGCAACGGCTTCATCAGGGTTAACATCACGGCGGGGCTCTTTGCCAAACATTTCTTTAACCGCTTCCTGCACTTTCGGCATGCGGGTCTGACCACCGACCAGAATTACGTCGTTGATGTCAGAAAGTTTCAGACCGGCATCTTTAAGCGCCATTTTGCATGGTTCCATGCTGCGGGCGATCAAATCTTCGACCAGTGATTCCAGTTTGGCACGGGTCAGGCGGATTTCCAGATGTTTCGGGCCTGACGCATCCGCTGTGATGTACGGCAGATTAATGTCGGTTTGTGAGCTGGATGACAATTCGATCTTGGCTTTTTCAGCCGCATCTTTCAGACGTTGCAGCGCCAGTGGATCTTTACCCAAATCAACACTTTGGTCTTTTTTGAATTCTGCGACTAAATAATCAATGATGCGTTGGTCGAAATCTTCACCACCTAAGAAAGTGTCGCCGTTAGTCGCCAACACTTCAAACTGGTGCTCACCTTCAATATCAGCTATCTCAATGATTGATACGTCAAAGGTACCACCACCCAAATCATAAACCACTACGGTTGAATCACCACGTTTTTTATCCATGCCATAGGCCAGTGCGGCCGCAGTGGGTTCGTTAATGATACGTTTGACTTCTAAACCGGCGATTTTACCGGCGTCTTTAGTTGCCTGACGTTGTGAGTCATTAAAGTAAGCCGGCACGGTGACGACCGCCTGGGTGACTTCTTCACCGAGGAATTCTTCGGCGGTTTTCTTCATTTTCATCAAAACACGCGCTGAAATTTCCGGAGGTGCCATTTTTTTATCATTGGCCATCACCCAAGCATCACCATTGTCGGCTTCAACAATTTTATAAGGCACCATATCGATATCGCGCTGCACGACATCTTCTTTAAACTTACGACCGATCAGGCGCTTAATGCCGTACAGGGTATTTTTCGGGTTGGTAACAGCCTGACGTTTGGCTGACTGACCAACCATCACTTCGCCATCTTTGTTAAATGCCACAATCGATGGTGTAGTGCGATCACCTTCACTGTTTTCGATGACACGGGCTTTACCGTCCTCCATTACCGCCACACAGGAATTCGTTGTCCCGAGGTCGATACCTATAATTTTAGCCATAATTTTTTGTCTCCATCATGCTTGAATTCATACTGGCTCTGCCAGCTGTTGTTAAGTTAAGTGGGGCGAAGCAATATAAATTTCAAGCCCCTGCTTTTAGTAAGTTTATTGCGCGACCACCACCATCGCCGGCCGCAGCAGTCGCCCATTAAAGCGATAGCCTTTTTGCATTACATTTATAACGATGTTAGCTTCGACACCTTCTGCCGGCTGTATCGCAACGGCCTGATGCAGTTCCGGGTCAAACGCCTCGTTTTGTGGATTAACTGTTTCCAGTCCGAATTTGCCGATCGAGGTGAGCAGCAATTTCAAGGTCATATCCATGCCTTCACGGACTTTTTCTATATTGGCATCTTTATCTTGCGCGGCATTAATACCCAATTCCAAACTGTCGCAAATCGGCAGTAATTCGGTGACGAATTTATCCAAGGCGTGTTTGTGGGCGTTTTCCAGATCGCGGCTGTGGCGGCGGCGCATGTTCTCCAGTTCAGCACGCGCCCGAAGCAACTCGTTCCAGTGCTCATCGGCTTTATTGCGTGCATCTTCCAGTAATTTAGCCATTTCCGGCGCTTCGGCAGTCATGCCTTCGTTGCTGTCGTCGGTTTGCATTTCTGGTGATTCCGGCATCTCGGCGGCCGATTCTTCAGCGATGTTTTGTTTATCTTCTTGACTCATGATCAACCCGTTTCTGCATTATTCAAGGTAAGCAGGAGTTGGGGGTCAAAAATGGCTTTTCAAGCGTGATGGCTGATTTTTTTCAGATTTTTAGTTTTTTATTGCAGGCTCAGGAGGATTTCAGCCAGACGCAATGGCCGTCGCTGCTTTGTTGCAGTTTTTCCAGCATGGTCTCGTGGGCGGCCAGTTCTTCGCTGCTGGCTTTGATGACTTTAATTGGGTTTTGGCTGCCGGCAATGATAAGGTTTTCCGATTGCGATTGATCCTGCGGCGCCTCATGTTCAGCCGCCAGCGACAAACTGACCTGACCACCGGTCATCGTCAAATACACATCGGCCAGGATCTCAGCATCTAACAACGCGCCATGTAATTGGCGATTGGTATTGTCTACAGCGTAACGTTTACAGAGCGCATCCAGATTGTTTTTTTGCCCCGGATGACGGTCACGGGCCATTTTTAAGGTGTCCAGCACACTGCAAATCGCTTCGATGGTAGTTTGCTGATCAGCGATTTTGCTTAGCTCATGATTTAAAAAGCCGACATCAAACGGTGCGTTGTGAATGATAAGTTCAGCGCCATCAACAAAAGCCAGAAATTCATCGGCAATATCAGCAAACACCGGTTTATCAGCCAGAAATTCCGGGGTAATGCCATGCACTTCAATGGCGCCGACATCAATCGTCCGCTGTGGATTAACGTATTGGTGAAAATTTTGACCGGTCAGCCGGCGGTTGATGATTTCGACACAGCCAATTTCAATAATACGGTGATCATCAGCAGTCGATAGCCCCGTGGTTTCGGTATCAAGTACCACCTGACGTTTTAGTGTCGTTTCAGCCATTTCCAACCTTACTTTTTAAGCGTTTCGCGGGCAGTGACAGCCAGTTGATCGGCACGTTCATTGTCAACATGGCCAGTATGACCGCGCACCCATTGCCATTCAAGTTGATGCTTTGCCGCAACAGCTTCCATGCGTCGCCAGAGATCGGCGTTTTTCACCGGTTGTTTGCTGGCTGTGCGCCAGTTTTTGGCTTTCCAGCCCGGTAGCCACTCGGTCATGCCTTTCATCACATATTGCGAATCGGTGGTAACCGTCACCTGGCATGGCCGATTTAAAGCTTCCAGAGCCGCGATCACAGCCATCATTTCCATACGGTTATTGGTGGTATTTTTTTCAGCACCAGACAGTTCTTTTTCGGTGTTTTTGGACCGCATTACCACGCCCCAACCACCCGGCCCCGGATTACCACTGCAGGCACCATCGGTAAAAATTTCAACGTGATCCATATTGTCCTTGTCGTGTCACCGCTTTGCCGGCGATACCGGCATTGGCAAATAAATTAGGTCGTGTCCACTGATTGCGTAATGGTGTCACCAAAAACCGTCTTTTTTTAGCAACAATGACCGTTACCGCGCCAAAATAAGGCCAAAATCGCGGGCCAAATCGCGCCATAAAATGATTGTTTGACCATTTACCACGGCGATTAACCGGCAACTGAAACATAAATGCCCGCCGTTCAACGACCTCAAAATTCAGCAAAGTCAGCCAGTCGGTCAAACGCCAGCGACTAAAAAAATGCCCGCGCCACGGTTGTTTTGCACGCCAACTAAAGAAGCGGCGAAGCCCCCATAAACTGAGCGGATTAAAAGCAAACAATACCAGCGTACCACCCTCAGCCAGCACTCTATCGACTTCTCTTAATAATTGATGTGGCTTGTCGGCAAATTCCAGCGCATGTGCCAAAATCAATTGATCAACACTGTCAGACTTCAACGGTAAAAATTGCTGGTCAGCCTGCAATTGCCCCTGCGCATCCAGCCATGCCTGATAACAGGGCCTTGTAAACGTCGGTAAAATTCGCTCACCACCACCAACTTGCAACTGAAAATAACCGGTAAAACCTGACGAATGCCGTTGCAACCAGTTTTTTTCCGCGGCCAGCAGTTGCTTGCCCAGCGCGCTTTGCCACCAGGCTATCATCTGCTGCTGTGCTGTTTTATCATGATTCATAAAATATCAGGAGCCTAATGTGTCAGTGCATGCCGTCGCAGCGTTTCACGATAATTATATCTGGCTGATCCAATCGGCGCAGCGTCGGCGGGTGTTAATTGTCGATCCTGGTGATGCTGAGCCGGTATTAACGGCATTACAAAAATGGGATCTAACGCCGGCAGCCATATTGATAACCCATCACCACCATGATCACACTGGCGGTATCGCCGCGCTGAAAAGGCAATTTAATATACCGGTTTATGGGCCTGCTGCTGAACAAATCAGTGATTTGACGGTAACGATCAATGCTGGTGAGGCGCTGAAACTGGACCCTGACTTTACTGAAATTACGGTGCTCGATACCGGTGGTCATACACTTGGCCATATTAGCTATTTAATAAGCGATCAGTTATTTTGCGGTGATACGCTATTTGCCGGTGGTTGTGGCCGTTTGCTGGGCGGCACAGCAGCGCAATTGTTTGCTTCATTAAAGCAAATTGCTGAATTACCCGATACGACAAACATTTACTGTGCCCATGAATACACTCTGGCCAATTTACAGTTTGCTTTAGCCGTTGAGCCAGGCAATGCCGCTTTACAACAGCGTTTTTCAGATACCAAAATTATGCGGGCCCAAAATCAGCCAACAGTACCGTCGACATTGGCGCTGGAAAAAGCCACCAATCCGTTTTTGCGCTGCGCCGAACCCACAATTAAGCAAGCTGCCGAGCAGCAAGCCGGCCAGTCTTTAGACAGCCCGCTTGCTGTTTTTAAAGTACTGCGCCAGTGGAAGGATAATTTTACGGCGGCTTAATAACGCTCAGAATTACCGCGGCCTTTATTACCTTTACCCTGACCTTTGTCTTTGCCGGGCTTTTTGCCCTGACCACCTTTACCGGGACCGCCGCCTTTACTTTGGTATAACTTACGTGGTGCATAACCATCGTCCCGATACCAGCGGCCATCCAAATCGGCGGCGTGCTGCCAGTAACCATCGCGATAACGGAAATAACGGTTATCCCAGAAATAATGATCCGGCCGGTCCAGTACGACATACACCCCTAAACCAGAATCAAATACCAAATTATGGTTGTAATGTTTATGGCGATAACCATGTGCCGGCGCATGTGGTGGTGGACCGCCGCGCGAATAACCGGGATCGTCATATTGGTTTTTTGCACAGCCGCTTGCCAGAAGTGGCACCAACAGCACAGCCAAAAGCAGTATTTTGTTCATCATGATGCCTCCTGAGACCTTAAATTAAGAACCCGCCGGATTCTGCCCCAACTGCTGACTTAAGTGTAACTCCATTTGCGGAAATGGAATGGTGATGTCGTTTGCATCAAAGGCCAATTTGACCTGTTCTAACAATTCGGCTTTAGCAATACCGAAATCGACGCTGTTTACCCACGGCCAAACAATAAAATTAACGCTGTTATCAGCCAGCTCATTAACGCGAATAATCGGCTCAGGATCTTTTAATATCATCGGATGCGCACTGACAATATCGGTCAAAATCTGCTTAGCTTTAAGCAGATCGCTGTCATAGCTGATGCCAAAAACCAAATCCACCCGCCGGGTATCACGCGCTGAGTAATTGGTAATGGTGTCTGCGTAAATCTGACCATTGGGAATCGTGATTTCGCGATTATCGGTGGTGCGCATAATGGTACTGAAAATGCTGATCTTTTCGACAATACCGCTTACCCCGGCGACCTCGACAAAATCCCCCAACCGAAACGGCCGGTTGATAATCAGCATAACGCCCGCTGCAAAGTTTTGCAGCGAATCTTTCAGCGCCAACCCCACCGCCAGACCGACGGCGCCTAATACCGCAATTATTGAGGTGGTATTAACGCCTAATTGATCTAAGGCGGCGATAATGACAAATATCAGCAACACAACTTTGGCGATGGTGCTGATAAAGTTAATCAGAATCGGATCCACATTAGCGCGCACCATCAACTTGCGAGCCAATTTAACCAGCCAGCGCACCACCACCCGGCCAACCAACACAATGACTAATGCCAGTAAAATATTGAGCAGCAAGTCACCAATTAAACTTCCGGTTTGCATATTATGTCCTCTGTTGCAGGGTTTTGACGATATCGCGAATTAATGTCGGGCCCTGATAAATCAGACCACTATAAATTTGTACCAGCGAGGCACCCGCCTCAAGCTTCGCCTGGGCTGCATCGCCACTATTAATGCCGCCTGCCGCAATAATCGGCATAGCCGCCGGCAACGCCTGCCGAAATTGTCGAACTACTTCCGTAGATCGGGTAAATAATGGCAGACCACTCAGGCCGCCAGCTTGTTCAGCATGTTTTAATCCCGTTACCGCATCACGCTCCAGCGTGGTATTGGTAGCAATAACCGCATCAATCTGAAAACGGCTGAAGGTATCGGCCAGTTGCAATAATTCTTCGCTGGTTAAATCCGGCGCTACTTTAACGGCCATCGGCACATAGCGTTCATGTTTAGCAGCTAAATCAGCCTGGCCGTTTTTTAAGCCATCCAATAATTCATCAAGAGCTTTACCAAATTGTAAACTGCGCAGTCCCGGTGTGTTGGGCGAAGAAATATTAATGGTTACATAGTCGGCATTGGCATACACCTTATGCAAACCGATTAAATAATCCTCGAGCGCTTTTTCTACCGGTGTATCAAAGTTTTTACCAATATTAATGCCGATTTTGCTATTGGTTTCAGCAATTTGCACTTGCTCTAACAAATGGTCAACGCCGAGATTATTAAAGCCCATGCGGTTAATAATCGCTTGCGCTTGTGGCAATCGGAATAATCGCGGCCGGGTATTGCCCGGTTGTGGCCGCGGCGTCACGGTGCCGACTTCAACAAAGCCAAAACCCAGCAGCGCCAATGCATCTAAATAATCAGCATTTTTATCCAGGCCTGCCGCGAGACCAACGGGATTGGCAAAATCAATCCCCATCACCGTCACCGGTTTGACCAACGGTTTGGGCATCAGCAATTTGAGCAGACCGGTTAACTCCAGCCATTTCAGTGTATTCAGGCCCAGATGATGCGCGGTTTCGGCATCCAGGCGAAACATCAGATCACGTAATAATGGATACATATTCATAATGATAAAGCGACCTGATAACCGGCAAATTTACGGATATTGAGCACACCACTGTCGAGCAGCAGATATTGGCCTTTGATGCCCTGCAACACACCGTTAATCTGCGGCGTTTTATCAAAATTTAAGGCTTTGATTTTTTCTGGATAGTGCGCTACCGGATATTCAATCGACACCATCTTTTCAGCAGGTAACGGCGTAATATCTCCCGGCGCAAACTGCGCTTGCAAGGCAGCAATATCGGCGGCGCATTCTTGCATGAGACGATCCCGCTGCGCCGGTAAATCCAGCGGCTCAGCTTCGCCTTTTAACATTTTGCGCCAGTCGGTACGATCGGCAACATGCTGCTTAAACAATACTTCAACCAAACCTGACTGATATCGGCTTTTTACCCGAAATATGGGTACGGCTTGCGTTGCCCCCTGATCCAGCCAACGGGTTGGCACCTGGCCGATACGGGTAATGCCAACTTTTAAACCAGAGCTATTGGCCAGATAAACAATATGATCCTGCATACAGACTGATAAGCCCCATTCCGGCTCGCGGCAGGTGCCCTTATCGAAATGGCAGATTTCCGGCTTCATAAAACACAGATCACACTGCGCCAGTTTCTGCGAACAGGGAAAACAAAAGCCACCACTGTAGCTTTTTTTGGTTTTACGCTGGCAGTTCTGACAATAAATCGCGCCGGCATAATTAAACTGTAGCGGCTGACCCATCAACTCATGCATCGCCACCTGACTATCGCCGATGGTTAATTGATACTGCGCGCGACCATCGGCCGGCAAAATCGCCTGCATTTTGTTTAACTGCCCGTCAAATGTTGTCACTGATTGCTCCTGTAAAATCTGCGTTTAGTTTACCTGAGCAAGCTGAAACCTGCTTTTTTACTGCCGGTAAGACGTCTGAACACATTTGTCGCAAACCACGATTACAAAATCGTAACCGAATGTAAAAGCCATTATCGGCAGCCCCCGTTTTTGTATGACATTGCAATGACAAGGTAAATTTGTAACTGGCATGGCTCGACAAATTGGCGTATAAACTGAACGCAATTAACTGCTTAGAAACCTAAGATGAAGCGATATGTTAAATCTTAAAAAGCTGATATGGCCTGCGTTAATCGCCCTAACTGTGGTAACTTCAGGCTGTAGCACCACCAGCAAACATGTCGAAATCGCCACTACCGGCGAAGCCGACCTGATCCTGAAAAAACGCCCGGTCAACTGGCAGCGTAACCATCTGGTTGAATTATCCTCACGGGAATTGGATCTGCGGTTATTTGAACAGCCCGAAGCAATCGATATCGACGACCTATGGCAACGGATCCGCAATGGTTACGGCATGTCTGATTACCGGGTATTACGGCCAGAAACCCAGACCCGTTTGTCATGGTTTGTAAATCGCCCAGACTATGTTAATAGCGTGGTGGAGCGCGCCCGGCCTTATCTGTTTTACATCGTCGATGAACTTGATAAACGCAATATGCCCCTGGAAATTGCCTTGCTACCGGTTATTGAAAGTGGCTTTCAGCCATTTGCCAATTCTCCCAGTGGCGCCGCCGGGATCTGGCAGTTTATTCCCGGCACCGGCAAAGTTTTTGGCCTCGAACAAACCTGGTGGTATGACGCGCGCCGTGATGTGATGCGCTCGACCGATGCCGCGCTCGATTATCTGCAAAAACTACATGGGGACTTTGGTGACTGGCAACTGGCGCTGGCAGCTTATAATGCCGGCGAAGGCACTGTTGGCCGGGCTATTAAAAAGAATATTGCCGAGGGTCGTGACACTGATTTCTGGTCGTTGGAGCTGCCGACTGAAACCACTGCTTATATACCGAAATTACTGGCCGTGGCCCACCTGGTTAAACAACCGGCGCAATATGATATTCAACTTAGTCCGATTACCAATAAACCGTATCTCACCAGGGTCAATATCGGCAGCCAGTTGGATTTAGCATTGGCCGCAGATCTGGCCGAAATGAGCAAAGATGACCTGCATAAACTCAACCCCGGCTTTAATCGCTGGGCGACCGTGCCAACTGGCCCCCATCAGTTAGTATTACCCATCGCCAAAGCGGAAAACTTTCAAACCGCCCTGGCACAACTTCCCCGAGAACAACGGCTGAGCTGGCAGCGGCATAAAGTGCAGTCCGGAGAATCACTGGGTCAAATTGCCAACCGCCACCAGACCACAGTCACCGCTATCAAACAAGCGAATAAACTATCCAGTAATTTGATCCGCGCCGGCGCTCATTTAATGATCCCGGTCGCCAGCGCCAATGCGGGTGAAAGCGAATCGGTTGCGGTCAATAACAGCCAAAGCAAACGGACAGGCTACATTGTTAAAGCCGGCGATAGCTGGTGGCATATTGCTAAAAAACACGCCGTTGATGTCAGCGATCTGGCCGCCTGGAACAAAAAATCACTGGACGATGTGTTGCACAGCGGTCAGCAACTGGTGGTCTGGCTGCCTGATACCAGCAAAATCAATCGTAAAACGGTTAATTACATTATTCAAAGTGGTGATTCTTTATGGAAAATCTCCCGCAAATTTAATGTCAAAGTTGCTGATGTCAAAGCTTGGAATAATCTTGGCGAACGCAGCTTGCTGCGGCCCGGTCAGCAGTTGACGCTGTACGTGGAAAAAAGCTGAGCTGCGATTAGACCGTGCTACATGTTGCGTTGTTTGAGCCGGAAATCCCGCCCAATACCGGTAATATCATCCGGCTGTGCGCCAACAGTGGCGCGCAATTACACCTGATTCAGCCACTGGGTTTTGCGCTCGACGATAAACGCCTGCGCCGCGCCGGCCTAGATTATCACGAATTTGCCAATCTGCAATTGCATACTGATTACCCGGCATTTCAGCAATGGCTGGGGCAACGATCACTGTTCGCCTGTACCACTAAAGCTCGTAAACATCATGATCAGGCACAATTCAGCGATGAATCGGTGTTGTTATTCGGGCCCGAGTCGCGCGGCCTGCCGGCGAGTATTCTCGACACATTGCCTTTTAATCAAAAAATTCGTATCCCGATGCGACCCGATAGTCGTAGTTTGAACTTATCTAACGCCACAGCCATTATTTTATTTGAGGCCTGGCGACAGCTCGATTATCAGGGCGCCATGTCGCTTATCTGAGCCAATCGATTGTCTGCAACTAAAGCGCGGGGTTATGATGAGGAATCGCTATTAACCATTGCCGGCAGGAGCCAGTCCCGCATGTTGATTTTCGCTGAATTTCTCACTGCTGCCCGCTGCTGATATGCCGTTTAAATTGCCAGACACTATGCCGTCTTTGAATCTCAGTATTCCTGCTGAGCGTAGCAGCACCAGCAGTATTGAGCTGAATGAATCGCTACTGCGACATTGGCTGGATAAACTGCCGAAAAACAACTTGCCGCAACTGCTTGAGATCTACCACGATGCCTTACAGCGCTTTAACGGCAATCAGGTACCGCTGAAAGATCGCCTGCTACTGCTGGATATGTATCGCGGCCCGCTTAATCAGCTCTTATTTACGCTAACCCCGGCTGAATTACGCCGGCAGATCCGTGATAGTCAGCAACGCCGGCACATCATCGACGCGCTCGGTGAGTTGATGAATCAGCTAGCGATTGGTTACAAAATAGTCATTGTCGAAGCCGGTCAGGTCAAAGCCAATCTGGATCGCAATCCGCTAGGTCATATGGCGATTTATCGGGCCTGTGAGCAACTCAGTTATCTGGCCCTGCATAACTACAAGTTTTATCGCAGTATGCCGGCCAAACTATTTCGGGAATGCCATCAGTTATATCTGCTCTGCGATATTGCCGATGTCGCCAATAAACCACCTTTTGTCACCAGCCAATATCAAGCCACGGATAGTCTAGCGCAGCGTTATGCGCAGATCATGCTGCTCAGCATCAGCAACCCTTATGGTCTGTATAGCGGTGACGTATTAACGGTTTATAAATTATTGCGTGGTCTGGCAGCCTATACCGAAATTGCCCCACTGCCTGATGATGGCAAGCCGGTCGCCGGCCAGTTTTACATTAACTGCTTAAGTGACCGGACACCGCTGCCCAGTATTTTGCCGAGCATGGATGATGATCAGCGGCCACCCACACTGATGCTCAATACCAAACCGGTATTAATGGCTGTCGATAATCTGTTTCAGCAGACCGCTCAAGATCATGGTCTCACCGGACAGCAATTAAGCTTGATAAGACAACTGGCACCGTTTTTAAATACTTCTTATCAACGCAAGCAGCAGCGGGTTGAATTTAAAGGCAGTAAGCAGGCCTATTTTGCGGTGGGTTTGCCCGCCGTGCATCAGGCGCTGCTGCAACGTGAGCAACTTAGTGAAACCCATATCACCGGCATTAGCGGTCCCTGGGAAATTCTTAATAAAAATGATTTTGGCTATCTGCTCAGTTGTTACCAAGCTGATGCCAGCCATGATCTGCAAGTCGGTGACTTTGTCGGCATTGTCGAAACCGCTGATGCCGAACATAAAGCCCTGTCCAGACTCGCTATGATCCGTTGGCTACGCAGCGACGATCAGGATTTATGCAAAGTTGGCGTGGCCCTGCTAGAAGGTGAGCCGCTGGCTATACAATATGCTGTCGATGGTAATACTGACTTGCTGCAACCGGGTCTGCTGATCCCTGAGCTGCCCAGATTACATCAGGCGGCAACGCTGGTGACCGCCCGCGGGGTTTTCCGTCATGGTCGCAGCCTGACCATAAAAACCACCAAAAAACGCTTCAGCTTTAATATTATTGCCGATAGTCTGCTGACCCAAAATGCCGATTTTGAACGGTTCAGTTTCAAGGATGCACCGCTGGCCAGCACTGAAAATATTGCTGCCTGACAGTATCGGACAGCCATGATCAGTTTCCCTGAAAAGGCGTTGTTGTCGAACTGAGCCGTTTATTTTTGCTTTAGGATATCGCGAATTTCAGTCAGCAATATTTCTTGTTTTGACAGTGTCGGTGGGCCTTCCGGCGCGGCTTCTTCCTTAGCTTTTAATGCATTCATCACTTTAACAGCAACAAAAATCGCCAGCGCGATAATGACAAAATCGACGATCGTCTGAATAAACGCGCCATAAGAAAGCAAAACTGCCGGCGTGTCACCGACCGCTTCTTTAAGCACAATCGCCAAATCCTTAAAATCGACGCCACCCAGTAATAAGCCCAGCGGTGGCATCACCACATCCGAGACAAACGATGAGACGATTTTGCCAAAGGCCACACCGATAATGATACCGACGGCCATATCCACCACATTGCCGCGTAATGCGAAATTTTTGAACTCTTGTATCATGCTCATCTGCGTTCTCCTGTTAGTTTTTAAAGCAGTTATTCTTATAACAAGATCTTCTCGCAAAGTGCAGTGATTTTACGGCTCTACCGGGCTGGGCAGGCCCGTCAACGCCTCATTTAGAATGGCCTGCTCAATTTGTACCCGCTGATGGGCACGCACTGGAATGCGAATCACCAGATGAATTTCATCCGCTTCCGGCACTTGCAAGGTCACCCGCGGCTCTACAGACGGCACTTCAACAGCGCGGTGCTGACTGATTTGCTTCATATAATTGCGCACTTCATTTAAATACGGCAAACAGTGGCGGTTGGCAGCCTGCAAAAACGCTTTTTGTGCCGACTGCCAGTCATCTTCGCGCTTAAATGGCACGATAAACACATGCAAAATATAGTCGTTGGTATAGCTCTCGTTAATCACCGGCTCAGCGACAAACAAGGAATTGGGCAAGACAATCAGCCGACTGGTGCGTTGATGGGTCAGTTTACCGGGGCCAACCTCTAGAATCGTTGTCGCCAGTAAATTCTGATCAATCACATCACCACGAAAATCCTTCACCTGGATCCGGTCGCCAATGGTAAAAGAACCAGCGCCGGTTTTCAGAATCGAGCCCATCACACACATAATCAGCTCTTTAGTGGCCACCACAAAGGCCACGGCAATCGCCACTACCGACAATGCCAACGTGCGTAATTCCTGACTCCAGATAAAGATCAGCCCTAACGCCATTAACAAAAGCAAGCCATTGCGGGTTTGCACCAACCAGCGCCGGCACAGCTCATACGATTCGATTTTTTGCTTGATAAAGCGGCCGGTCAATGCCCGCAACAGCAACACCACAGCAATCAGAATACTGCTGCTGATCACCAGACTAACTTAAAGAGTCAGACACAACAATATCGCTTGGCCAATTCAATTCAAGGTTATTTAAGGATTCAAACATGTTAACTATGTCGCGGTGCAAACATAATAATCGCCATACCCAGCATCGCCACTAAACCACCGATGAGATCCCAATAGCTGGGCCGGATACCATCAATCAGCCACAACCAGAATAATGCCGTAAAAATATACACCCCACCATACGCCGCATAAACGCGACCGGCTGCGGCAGGATGCAGCGATAACAACCAGGCAAATAACGCCAGACTGAACGCCGCCGGGATCAGCAACCAGATTGATTTATCCTGCTTTAACCACAAATACGGCAAATAACAGCCGATGATCTCGGCCAGTGCGGTGGCAAAAAATAAAGCGATGGTTTTGATTTCAAACATAGCGCTATTCCGGTTCGGCTGCTTTCAGGCAGTTTAAAGGAAAATGACCAATAAGCAGGCATAAAAAAACCTGCCGAAGCAGGTTCTGATTAATGCGATGGTGGCTACACCTAGATTCGAACTAGGGATCCCATCATTATGTGATTTCAAAATCAAGTATATATAACACTGTTAAAAAATCCCTTCAAAGTAAGACCATACAAAGGTTGTGGTTAAGTTTAAAGTCGTTACAATTAGCTACAATGAGTTTGGATAGGTGCATTAATGGCAAAAGTAAATCCGATGGAATCAACCAAAAAGACTATTGCAGCTTCAACACCAAATGAAGCAGGGACTCCCAGAATATGGGCTAGTATGGTCGGAATATTCAGCAATAATTCTGATAAAGCAGTAAAAATTGACTTGCTGTGCACGCAGTACAATTAAAAATCACAAAGCCCAGATGCGCTTCGAGGACACTAAATCAACTCATAAAGCTATATATAATATCAATTAACCTGTTAAATTCTGTTTCTATTTCAGAATATGCAGATAAAACTAAATCGTTATCACCACACTGACGCATAACAAAAGCATTATTAATTAAC